>CAMRDM010000096.1 GCA_947041225.1 uncultured Deferribacteraceae bacterium
ATTACCGTTAGGCAATGATTACCGTTAGGCAACGATTACCGTTAGGCAATGATTACCGTTAGGCAATGATTACTGTTAAGCAGTGATCTTATATTCGCTAACGATTAACGCTAGACAATGATTAAGGTTAGGCAATGATTACCGTTAGGCAATGATTACCGTTAGGCAACGATTACCGTTAGGCAATGATTAACGTTAGATAACGATTACCGTTAGGCAATGATTACCGTTAGGCAATGATTACCGTTAGACAATGATTAACGTTAGACAATGATTACCGTTAGGCAACGATTACCGTTAGGCAACGATTACCGTTAGGCAACGATCTTATATTCGATACCGATTAAGATTACAGTCGACCGTGCTTATTTACATACTCTTGTTCGCAAGTATAGCAGTGATATATCTGTTTACCATCATCATCTAACCGTCCTTTCATTTTATAGATATGTTTAGATTGGCAGTGTGGACATCTATATAGAGTGTACTTTTTAAGGTAGATAAATATAGCTACAATAATTGATATAGTGATAATGATTTTAATTATATCCATAAAGAGATAATATATCAGATTGAGAAATAATTCTACATAATTATTTTTTTTGCAATTTTATGATAGATATATTAATCACTTATATCTATATGTTAAATTAAGAGAGATGATTTATTATATTGCTATATTATATCAACTGTTGTAATATCTAAAACTGATATAGATGTTATTAATTTAGAGGTTATTATATGAATCGAAATATTATTATTTTTATTATAGTAAGTGTTGTCGTTGCAATTATTGTATTTTTTGCGATCACAAAAAAATCGTCAAACAATTTTGGTGATGCAACAATTGTCCTGTTAGAAGAGGGTAGATTCTCTCTTGCGTGTGATGATGCAAAATCTATTTATGGAATAATTTTAGATATGCAAAAAGAGTATGCTGAAGACCCTGAGAAATATAGTGGGCTAGATAACATATCTGATAATCCAGGAGATCTATCTAAAACGATGAAGAAGTTTGAAAAATCTGTGAATGATTTTAATAATAAGGTACAGATCCTTTATGCAGGTGATGAAGTTAAATTAGAAGCATCTCTTGATATGATAGGAAGAAGGTTCTCTGAAATTATGCAAATTTCAATCTTAGAGAGTTTCAAAAGGATTTCTAAAGAAGATAGTAAAGAGTATATAAATATCGAGTTCTGTGGCGCTGAACCTAAAGAGGGTTGGGTATCTCCATTCGATCAAGATTTAACAAGTGTATTTGATAGAACAGAAGATGGTGAAGTTACTGGAGACACAGAAGCAACTGATAACGGTAAATAAATTCTAGTTCTTTACTACTTACTTATTCTTGAGTGAGTTTGATTTTAAAATTTATGACAAATATATAAGGATATCTTCGAGAGAGGATATCCTTTTTTAAAACACATTAATTGTAATGATTGCAATGCAATATACCGTAATATAATTAAACTATCCTGCGTTGCAAATCTTATATTAAAGATATCTCATCATACGACAAGATCTTCTTTTATAAATTTTTTAAGCCAGTTTTTAAATTCATTATCAGAGTACGCATTTACAGGTTCGTTCAATATCCCTTCGTAATTAATTGTAACAGTTCGTTTTTTCATTATCACTTCTGATGTAAGTTGCAAAATGTATCTGTTCTTTTTTGCTACTGTCAACTTATAAGCTTTCGTTAAAAGTTTTTTAATGCATTTAGTGCTCATATATATATATGCGTATTCGTATTTATCTAAATTTTCGTAGTAGTTTTCAAATATTTTAGATACCTCATTCTTTGCCTCTTCTATCTCAAGATGATAACTATTGGTTGAGAGATATGATTCAGTTAAAGTATCAGTAACCCATGTTTTCATATTAATCATATAACACCTCCAGACTAATAATCATCACTTATCTTAATGTTTTTATTGAGATTGACAATACAACTATCAACCGATATAATTTATTATCAACATCATTATGGAGTTAAAGAGTGGATATATTATTGTATAAAAAAAAGTTTATTCTTTCTATTTTATTCTTCTTTTTATTTACGTTTATTTTTAATATTTACAACAAGGTAGAGGCAAGTGATATGAAAACATCTAATATTGAAATCTATACAAATCTCATCAAAGTTGAGTTCACGGTAGATTTAAAAGGTAAAACTGTTCTTGATTTTCCAGAAACTTTTATGAAAAACTCTTTTAGACTTGATGAGTCTAAATCTACGGGGATAAAATCTTTTACTGTTAAAGAGAAAGATATCACATGGAGTATTAAAGATCATAAATTTATAAACGATGATTTTAGAAAAATCATAAGTGAGATAGATAAGTTACAAAGTGAGCTAGAGGGATTGAAATTTTCTTCAAAATATTTAGATAAACTAGCTCCTACAACATATACAGCTCAAACTATCAAAAATGATATAAGTAATTTTTCAAAATTAAAAGAAGGGTACTCTCAAAGAATAATCGCTATTGAGAGAGAGTTATCATATAAAAATAAAGTATTAAAAAACTTATCAGAAGGTGCTACTGCATCTAATAAATATATCGAAGTTGTAGCAACAGGGGGTGCGAAAGCGAAACTTGTTTTTACAGCAGAAAGTAAAGATGTTGCATGGGATATATATTATAAAATGTATCTAAACTCTAAAACTGGAGATATAGATGTTAAGCAATATATCAATATCGTTCAAAACACATTTCTTGATCTTAAAGGCATGGCATCGATTTATTCATCACCTATAACAGAACATTATATAAACCTTACAGTAAACCCTCAACTAGTTAATACTTATGAGCCCGTTACTCCTAGATCTGTAAAGTCATCGATGAGGGGAGATGCTCGTCTAAGTGCAAAGATGGAGTATTCAAATGATAGTGTTAGGGGCGAACCTGCACCAGCTACTCTTGCAGATGAGCTAGGGATAAGATTAGAGATGAATGTAAATCTTGTGTCTAATGATGGCGTGGAAATACTTACAGATGAGTACACAGTTAAATCTGATTTAGATGTGATACTTATCCCTAAATATTATGATTATACTGTATTAGTTGCAAATATACATCAGTTTCCTAAATCAATTATGAGAAGTAAAGTTGATCTGTTTATTGATAATGTTTTTAAATCTACACGTCAGTTAGATAACATTTATGCAAGCAGTCAAGATATAGATATTCCGTTTGGTTTCATGGAGTCAATAACTGCTAAGGTTGAGAAAAATATATCTAAAACAAGTGAAGGATTTATGAAAGGTTCATACTCTGAGTCGTACACGATCACTATTAACAACTATAATAAAGAGAGTAGAAAAGTTAAGATAGAGTATCCAACTCCAGTATCGGTTAATAGTAAAGTTCAGGTAAAAGATCTTAAAATATCTATCAAACCTACAGAGATTAACGATAACGGGATTGCAAGTTGGACAATAGATCTACCACCTACATCGGAGCAGAAAATAGAGATATCATACACATTAAAATATCCAACCGATGCAGAGATAAGAATTTATTAATAGCGATAAAATAATCGGTTATACTGTTACTAGTTTAAGATTTAAAAGATTGAATAGTTATAAAATTTGATGATATAATATATTTTAGGGGGATAGATTTTTTCGTCCCCTAAATTTTATTGAAGTTGAGAAGTTGTTGAGTTTGTTTTTGTATAAAAAATATATTGATGTGGTGAAAAGTTAATGAGTATAACAGATCCAAAATCTTCAGAATTAGAGTTGAGTAACGATCAAGCATTACAAGGTTTTTTACTTGATACGCAATGTTTAGATGAACTTATTCCATGGACAAGCAAGTTTAATTTATTTGATGTTTTGAAAATATCAAAAACAGAGATTCGTCATAGCAATATCTTGTCATGGTTGCTGAACCCTAATGAAAATCATAATATGCAAGACTTGGTAATTAGGGGAGTTATGGAACATCTTATAAAAAACTCTCCCACTTTTACAGTTGATATATATGAAATTTTAGTTATGGATTTTCATACTTTTAATGTGTATAGAGAGCAGGATTTTATTGATATATTACTAGTTTCTAAAAGCGAAAAGTTTGTAATATGTATTGAAAATAAAGTTTTTTCTAGCGAGCATAGTAATCAGTTGAATAGATATTATGAGAGAGTTAACAAACATTACTCTAATTATAAGCAAGTGTATATCTATTTAACACCAGAGGGAGAAACTCCAAGTGATTTAGAAAATTGGCAGATATTAAGTTACGCTGATTTACTTAAAATTATTGAAAATAGTAAAAAACGATTAGTGTTATCAAAAGATGCAGAGTCATTAATTAAACAATATATAGAAACAGTGAGGTGGCATATCGTGGGAGATACAAAATTGATAGAAATATGTAATCAAATTTATAATAAACATCGTAAGGCGTTAGATATTATTTTTGAATATAAGATTGATACTGCACAACAAATATCAGAATTTCTTAAAAAATTATGTAAAGAGAAAGCATCACTTGACTTAATTAAATTTGACCCTAAAAACTCTATAAAAACGCATGTTAGATTTACAACACTAACCATGACTAAGATTTTTCCTAACTTAACTGAACCTGAGAGTGTTTGGAATGATGATAACTTATATTTCTATCAGATTGAAAATAGAAATAATATGATAAAAATAATTTTAACTATTGGAGTAAAGAAAGGTTTTGATAAGAGTAAGTTAGGAAACTGCACTGAAGTTATCTCGATTATAAAGCCAAAGGATAGTAGTCCTGATTGGGTATGGAAATATTTGAAAACATGGAAAGTGCTTGAGTATAATGATCAAAATTTAGAAAGCGTTGAAGCTGAAATCAACGAAAAACTTGAACAAAAGTTTGAAGAAATTTTTGTGTTTGAAAAGAAGTTATTAGATGATTTACAAGAGGCGAATATCGTAACATAAAATTACGATTGAAGCTTGTCCCTATAAATTGATAGGTGAGTGCAGATGTTTTAAATTTTAATTCTGCACTACTATTAAATTAACCTAAATAGTTACTCTCTAAATGTAACATCAAGATTGCCGATGTTTATCTTTGCATCTAAGCTGTTAGGCGAACCTTGTGCGTTACCAAGACTATTATTTCCTATGTTAACAGAGCTACTGATATTAAAGTTACTTCTGTTTCCTTTAATACTGCCACTTATATTTCCTACATCAACAGATAGGTTAATCTTATTTGCAATGATATCTGTTAAGTTAATGCTACCTACATCAACAGATAAAATTGTATTATTAAGTGTAGATGTGTTTATCATATTAATATTTCCTGCATTAGTAGTAATATTAATATCATTCGTATTTGCAATAAAATCTTCGACAGTGATATCTCCAGCTGACATACGAGAAGTTAATGTGCCATCAAACTCATAAGGAAGTAGAACTGTAACGGGAAGTGGATCTTCTGAACCAACGATATCATCATGAATATATTGTTTAAATTCAAGTTCGTGAATATTTTCTGTAATATTATATTTTACATGATCGTATTCATAATATGTAACATAGATTTTTTCATCAGGTGATTTTTGAACTCTAAGTCCACCTATTGACATAATAGTAGATATATCAATATCACTAACATTTGCGAATTCACGATCTACACGAGTAGCTGTACCAAGTGAAGTTCCGCAACCGTTTAAAATTACAACACACATAATTAAAATGAATTTAAGTTTATAGATCATTGATATCTCCTTGCTTGACAGTATTATAAGATTGTAACATATTTCAAATAATATAGATACAATGTAGAGTTTCAACAGTATTTATAGAATGAATATTTACAACTTTTTAGTATAATATTTAGAAGTGTAGGGTGAGATTAAAAATAAATTTAAACTTGTTTCGATGATGTTGTTATGATACAGTTGTTTTTCTAAAAATAAAATTAAATTTAATATATAAAATAAGGTTAGAGGATAGGCTATGAGATTAAATAAAATATTACTAATTATAGTTTTTTTATTTTCAGTAAGTACAACAGTATATGCAGTAGAGATTTCAGTTGGAGGATCGTTAGGTGCAGGAGTGCCGATAGTTAGAGGACAAGATTATGCAGATAGGTTTGCTGGTTTTATGGATTTAGGTTATAAATATAAAAGATGTCGATCGCCTTACTCTTTATCATCACAATTTGATGTGATGTTTCAGTTCATTCCATATTTAGCACTTGAAACAGGTTTAGGCTTTAAATACTCTACAGAGAAACTTGCTTTTCATAATGGTCCAGGTACTGATCCTGGTGGTTCAGATAACAATTACTATATTTGGCAGAGAAGTCAAGTGCATATACCGATTATGTTACGAGGACAGTATGAGTATAAAGTTGGTGTTACATATTTTTCAGCAGGCGTAAAACTTGGAGTTCCTGTTCTGCAAGATTATATTTTAGAAGGGTATACAGACTCTGTTTGGAATGAAGATAATCAAGTGAAAAATAGTTATAAGTCATCAGGTTTTGCATTAGATGTTGCTTTCGCATTAGGTCAAGAATTTAAGATTGGTATGTCGCATTATGTTGGATTTAGATTTAGTTACGATATGAATGTGATCCGTCCTTATGCTACATCTAAGGTAAATGCACAAGGTGTTCCAAGTGAGACTGGTACAATGCCTGACGGTGTTGATTTATATCATGACGATCTTACAGTTGGACTCACTTATAGATATGTAATAGGTAGATAATTGATTATTTATTACAGAGCAGATTTTATTTAAAAAAGTATCAATAAAAAACCTATCTCAAATCGTAATTGATAAAAGATAGGTTTTATTATTTGTTATTGAATTTTTAAATTTACTATAAGTTAGTGCTTCGCTACGTTTGTTACATCCAGCTTGCGAACTGTTCTAAGTGTACGAACTGTTCAACTGCTCAAACTTGCCCAACTGTACGAACTTGCCCAACTGTGTGAACTGTTCTAAGTGTGCGAACTGCATAAGTGTACAAACTGCTCAAACTTGCCCAAGTGTACAAACTTGCCCAACTGTACAAACTGCCCAAGCGTGCGAACTGCTCAACTGTACGAACTGTTCTAACGTGTACAAACTGTTCAACTGCTCAAACTTGCCCAACTGTACGAACTTGCACAAGTGTACGAACTGCTCAACTGTACGAACTGCCCAACTGTACAAACTTGCACAAGTGTACGAACTGCACAAGCGTGCGAACTGCTCAAGCGTGCTAACTGCACAACTGTGCCAACTGTTCTAAGTGTGCGAACTGCACAAGCGTGCTAACTGCTCAACTGTGCGAACTGCTCAACTGTGCGAACTGCCCAAGTGTACGAACTGCCCAAGCGTACGAACTGCTCAACTGTGCGAACTGCACAAGTGTACAAACTGCTCAAACTTGCCCAACTGCTCAAACTTGCCCAACTGCTCAAACTTGCCCAACTGTGCTAACTGTTCTAAGTGTGCGAACTGCTCAACTGTACAAACTGCTCAACTGTGCGAACTGTTCTAAGTGTACGAACTGCTCAAACTTGCCCAACTGCTCAAACTTGCCCAACTGTACGAACTTGCCCAACTGCTCAAACTTGCCCAACTGCTCAAACTTGCCCAACTGCTCAA
>CAMRDM010000097.1 GCA_947041225.1 uncultured Deferribacteraceae bacterium
GTTTTGTACTTTTTTAAAATTATCGAGCTTCAAAAATATATACTACTATCAAGTCCTAAAACTCTTCAAACGTTTTACACTTTTTTAAAATTGTTAAACTTCAAAAAATTTTATAACCACAAAAAACCCTAAAGCTCTTCTACTGTTATGTTTTGGTTTGTGTATATACAAATTGCTCCTGCGATCTCTAAAGATTTAACTGCAATCTCTTTAGCTGACAACTCTGTGTTTTGTGCTAACGCTCTTGCAGCTGATAACGCATACGCACCACCTGAACCGATAGCAGTTATTCCATCTGTCGCCTCTATAACATCGCCTGTACCTGAAAGAAGATACATATCTGTCTTATCAGCAACAATCATCATCGCTTCAAGTCTTCTTAAATATCTATCAGATCTCCAATCTTTCGCAAGCTCCACAGCAGCACGTGCTAACTGATTAGAGTGAGCTTTTAACTTTCCTTCAAAACGCTCCATCAATGTAAAAGCATCAGCAGCTGAACCTGCAAATCCACATAGTACCGTTCCATCACCTAACTTACGCACCTTACGTGCATTATCTTTCATCACCATACTGCCTAATGTTACCTGTCCATCTGACGCTAACACTATACCGCCTCTAATATTTACAGCAACAACGGTAGTTGCATGAATGTTTTCCATAATCTATTCCTCTAAATTCTTATCTACTACTTTTATACCTTTTAATCAATACTCAATTCTTAACTAGTATACTCAATAATTTTCAACCAATACCTTAAAATAGTAAACCATAATATAATAGCATGTAAAACCGTTCTATACTATTTTAAATTTCCTGCCATTAATTTTGACATATATTTTGTAAAGTTCGAAGGATTAATAGGCTTATCTCCCTCAAGTATCAACGCTTGATCGTACAACAGTAATGTGTACTCTTTCAAAATTTCCGATGTTTTATCCTTTTCAAATATCGTCTTCATAGATATAAATAGATCGTGATCGGGATTGATCTCCATTACTCGTTTACTCACAGGGATCTTCTCTCCCATAGCTTTCATCATCTGCTCTAAGTATGGATCCATAGCCTGCTCACCTGTAACTAAACATACAGCAGAATCTTTCAATCTACTCGATAACCTAACATCAGCGATATTATCTTTTAACTCTTCCTTAATAAAATCTGTTAATGCAGAGAACTCTTTCTTCTTCTCTTCTTTATCTTCCTTATTATCATCAAGCTGAATATCACCCTTAACAACCGATTTAAACGTCTTACCTTTATACTCTCGTGTTGATGATATTACGATATCATCTATATCATCTGTCATTATAAGAACTTCTATATCTTTATCTCTAAAACCCTCTAAATACGGTGATGATATAGCTTCATTATAACTCTTTGCAACTATATAATATATATCCTCTTGATCTGCTTTCATTCTCATTACATAATCTTGAACTGTAGTATATATACCACTCTCCATATTAGTTGATGCAAAAAGTAGAAGATCAGTTATCTGCTCTCTTCTCTCAGTATCGTAATGTAAACCCTCTTTTAATACCCTTGAAAACTCTTTATAAAATTTTAGATATTTAGTTTCGTACTCACTCTCTTTGATACTCTTTAGATCATCTAAAACCCTTTTCGTTATATTCTTTCTTATAACTTCAATCTGTTTATTATTCTGTAATATCTCTCTTGAAATATTAAGAGGTAGATCATCTGACTCTACAACACCTTTCACAAATCTTAAATATGGAGGGATCAAATCTTCGCAATTCTCCATAATCTGAACTCGCTTAACATATAACATAGGACCTGATTTATACTCTTTATATATTATATCCATCGGACTCTTTTCTGGGATATATAATAGAACTGAAAACTCATACGTTCCTTCAGCTTTATAATGGATCTTTGATATAGGTGTTGAATAATCGTGCGTTATATGTTTATAGAAATCGTTGTACTCTTCATCTGTAATAGAATTTTTATCCTTTAACCAGATAGCTTTCTGAGAGTTTAAAACCTCTTCAACGATTTCAACTTCATCAGTCATCTTACCTTCAGCATCCATCTTCTTGCGTTCAACATCCATAACAATTTTATGTTCAATATAATCAGAGTATTTTGTTACAAGTTCTTTAAGTGTCCACTCTTCAAGATATTTTAAATCCTCATCTTTTAAAAATAACAGTACATCTGTTCCACGACACTCTTTCTCTGCCTTATCAATTGTAAACTTACCATCAGCTTTTGAAGACCATCTAACAGCCTCTTTCTCTAACGCCTTACGTGTTAAAACTTCAACCTTGCCCGATACCATAAATGCAGAGTAGAAACCTACTCCAAACTGTCCGATCATCTGCGCTGTATCTGCTTTATTCTTATCCTCTATCATCTTCATAAACTCTTTAGTACCTGATGCTGCAATCGTTCCTAATGTGTTTATTACTTCATCATACGTCATACCTATTCCGTTATCCGAAATCGTTAACGTCTTCTTATCTTTATCTACTATTATCTTAATTTTAAAATCTGTATCGTTCTCGCATTTACCAGAATCTGTTAACGATTCATAACGCAACTTATCGATCGCATCTGAAGAGTTCGATATTAACTCTCTTAAAAAAATATCCTTATTTGAATATAATGAATGAATAACGATATCTAATAATTTAGATACCTCCGTTTTAAACTGCATACTCTTAGCCATAAAAAAAATACCCCTACTTTACTTAACTTATTATATTATTTGATGATTATTTTATTATCTTACACAATACTTCAATAGCTCGATACATTAAACCGAACTTAAATACGTTAGCACTCACTATACTAGAGTGCTAAAAATAATTTAATATCTCTTGCATAAATTGTCAAGTGATGATTTTATATAGTAAGGTATTTTACTTAATGATCTATCTCTCAATATATATAAACATCATGAACATAAACTTCTGTTATCTACTAATATTATACTCATCTTATTTATTATATTAATAGACGGATAAAATTTATATAAACTCAATCAGATAAAAAATATTTTACGACTAAGCTTATATACTTTGTTGATTGACAAATCATAACTTGATCGATCTATATAGAACCTCATCAATATTGACAAAGTTAGGCTATTCATATAAAATACATTATATGTTTTTTATAAACTATTAATTATATTAATAAATTAATATAAACTTAGATTTTAACAAAACTAACTGTGTTAATATATTTTTTGTAATAGGTAAATTATTTTTATAAAGGTTAATATATAATTAAAAGGAGACACCCATGTCAAAAAAGATACTAGTTCTAGCAGGCGATTACGTTGAAGATTACGAAATAATGGTGCCGTTTCAAATGCTTATTATGTTAGGTTACACAGTCGATGTTGTATGTCCTGAGAAAAAAACTGGTGATACCATCAAAACAGCAATTCATGATTTTGAAGGAGATCAAACTTATAGTGAAAAACGTGGACATAATTTTCTAATAAATTATGATTTTGATAAGGTAAATACAGCAGATTATGTAGGGCTATATGTTCCAGGTGGTAGATCTCCTGAATATCTTCGTCTTAATGCTCGTGTTATCGCTATCGTTAAAGAGTTTAATGATGCACAAAAACCGATCTCATCAATCTGTCATGGACCTCAATTACTTGCAACAGCTAATGTTATTAAAGGTAAAAAATGTACAGCTTATCCTGCTGTTATGCCTGATGTAAAAAGTGCTTGTGGTACTTGGACTGAATCTAACGCTACATTAACTGATGCTACTGTTGATGGAAATCTTGTAACTGCTGCTGCTTGGCCTGCTCATCCTGCACTTATTAGCGCGTTCGTAAAACTTCTTGGAGCTGAAATTAAAATATAAATTTACCGTGTACCGTTCTATCTAAATATTATTAATATCGTTTATGATGTTAATAAAAAACTTTTTGTATTATTTAAAAGCTACTCAAATTCATAGAATTTTAACATCATCATTTTATAGTTACTGTTACTCACAAATTCAAGATTATAGTAGTACCCTACCATCTTTATGAGTTGCTGGTAAGATACAATTATATAGTTTAAACAAAACGTTAAGAGGGAGAGTTTTATGCCAAATTATATTTATTTCTTTATTGCATTAGCCACATTACTTGTGGGGTACAAAGTTTACGGTACAATTGTTGAAAAAATCTTCGGAGCAGATCCAGAACGTAAAACACCTGCTATAACTCAACCAGACGGAGTCGATTATGTTCCTATGGGAAGAGCTAGAGTTTGGTTAATACAACTGCTGAATATCGCAGGTATAGGGCCTATCTTCGGACCTATTCTTGGTGCACTCTACGGTCCTGCCGCTCTTTTTTGGATTGTCTTAGGTTCAATCTTCGCAGGTGGTGTTCACGATTATTTCTCTGGAATGCTATCTATTCGTTATAAAGGTGCAAATGTACCGACTATCGTTGGATATAATCTAGGAGCTATATTTAAGCGTATCATGCAAGTCTTCTCTATAGTTTTACTTCTACTTGTTGGAGTAGTGTTCGTTACAGCTCCTGCAATGCTTCTACAAAATCTTACTGAAATTGATAAAGTTATATGGCTCGTTATAATATTTATTTATTACTTCGCTGCAACAATACTGCCTATTGATAAAATTGTCGGAAAATTATATCCAGTCTTTGGAGCTATACTTTTAATCATGGCTGCTGGTATGGTTATAATGCTTTTCGTTAAAGGTTACAATTTCTATCCTGCTGCTGAAATGGTAAATCAAGAACCTAAAGGATTACCTATTTGGCCACTTCTATTTATCACTATCGCATGTGGTGCATTATCTGGATTTCATGCTACACAATCTCCTATTATGGCTAGATGTGTGGAACATGAAGGACAAGGTAAATCTATATTTTACGGATCTATGATAGGTGAAGGTGTTATCGCTCTTATCTGGGCAACTGTTGGTATGACGTTCTATCAATCACCTGAAATGTTACAAGCTGCTTTAGCTAACGGTGGGCCTGCAAATGTCGTAAATGAAACCTCTATCGCACTTATGGGTAGTATTGGTGGATTTCTTGCTGTACTTGGTGTTATTATTCTACCTATCACATCTGGAGATACTGCGTTTCGTGCTGCTCGTTTAACTATCGCTGAATCATTTAGTTATTCACAAAAACCTAATCTAAACCGTCTATTTATTGCTGTTCCTCTATTCTTGATCGGTGCTTTACTATCACAGATAGATTTCAATATTATATGGCGTTACTTCGGTTGGGCAAACCAAACATTAGCAACAGTTGTACTTTGGGCAAGTGCTGCATATCTTTATCGTAAAGGTAAACTACACTTTATCGCATCAATTCCTGCAACGCTTATGACTGCCGTAACAGTAACTTTTATCCTATCACAAAAAATAGGATTTAATCTGCCGATGGATATATCTAATATCGTTGGTATTATAGCTGCTGTTGTTTCTTTAGGAGCATTCTTAGCAATGGGGAAAAAACCTGTACTTGGTGCACCTACTGATACATAAAATTTTATATAATTAATTAATTAAAGAGGTATCATTAACTTGATGCCTCTTTTTTATTTTGTATTGATGTTAATTGATTAATATTGTATATTGCTAATTAACTTCACAATTTAAAATTTGAGAGAATGAAGTGAATAATATACTATACATAGAAAAATGATAAATTTAAAAAAAACTAAACCTATAATTTTAATCTTTGTAATTGTATCTTGCTTTATAATCGGATGTAAAAAAAAAGATAAACCAACTGAACTTACATCTATCAAAACTACACAAAATGATAATGCTCAACTAGAAAATAATAGCAATAATATTACTCCTGAAAAAGATATAGATTTAAGTAAATATTTTGATGGTAAAAACGGTACTGCTGTTTTCTATATACCTCATCAAAATTACTTTATCTATAATAAAGAGATGGCGAGTAGTAGGTTTTCTCCGTTTTCAACTTTCAAAATCGTATCAACACTGATCGGATTAAATAATAATATCCTTAAAAATGAAAGTAGTAAGATGAAATATAATGGTACGAAATATTGGCTTGATCTATGGAACAAAGATATCAACTTAGAGGAAGCTTTTAAAGTATCGTGCGTATGGTACTATCATCAAATGATTAATAAAATTGATCATGATACTGTTAAAAATGAGTTAGTAAAATTAAAATATGGTAACGCTGATACATCTGAATGGTACGGTAACGGTAGTAATAAACTTGCAGACTTAAATGGTTTCTGGTTAAACTCATCACTTAAAATATCTCCAGTTGAACAGGTGAAAGTGCTTCAGAAAATTTTAGAGAACAAAAATATCTATAATCAAAAACATATCACAATACTTAAAAATATTATGAGAGTAGATAGTAGTAGTGAAAATAATATTTTCGGAAAAACAGGAAGTGGTGGAAACGGAAACAGTTGGTTTGTTGGGTTTGTTGAGAAAGAAAATAAGTTTATATATTTTGCAATCTTCTTAAATGATAAAAATACCGCTGGAGCTGATGCTAAAAAAATTGCACTAAAAATTATAGATGATTTTGATACACTCTCTATAAAATAATTTATCTTATAATTACATAATAGATAACTCAACATTACAAATTATCAACATAAAATAATTTTAAATTTTTAAATTTAATAATTGTATAATATAGGAGAGTTTAAAATGGCAAGTCAAAAACATAAGAGAAATATTTATATTGCAAAAACACTCTTAAAATTAATCGGTGGTGAGCCTAAAATAATACGCTTCAATAGTAACGATCCGAGATTTGGAGTAGATATTTTTATAGGGCGTGATCGTCCGTATGGTAATATCACAACCTATAGCACAATCGGATTATCAGACTACTCAATAGGTATAACCACTACTCGTAAAAAAGAGTTGAGAGTTGAATTTATCGGTGCATGTAATAATGAATATAATTTATTTTCTAACATTGTAAGTAGCGCTGCATTTAATATTATAAACGATAAAGCTACCTGCAAACAAGGTACTGTGTTCACAGATATTATCGAACAATATTATAACGACGATGATATAACTATGAAACATATAATGTTTGTTGATCCATTTTTATGGGAAAATATTAAGTCAATAGAGTTTGATGATATGGTTGTAACGTGGTTAATGGCTATCCCTATATCAGAAAGTGAATTTAAATTTCGTACGCAACATGGAAGCGATGCACTAGAAAAGGTTTTTGAAGAGAACGCTGTTGATATCTGCGATTTAAAAAGAATACCCGTTATTTAATATAAAATTTCACAATCATATAATTAAGTCGTAATCACTTGAAAGATTTATTTATACGATTAATTAAATTGTATTTTAGATAAGAAACCTAAATAAAATGAAGGCGTAAAAAAAATATCTAATAAATTAAAAAACACATCATTGACTGGTAGACTATGTTATCTGTTTATGTGTATTGAAAAATATCTTACTGAAACTTATCCAGATAGAGAGTGGAGTATTGTAGCAAAA
>CAMRDM010000098.1 GCA_947041225.1 uncultured Deferribacteraceae bacterium
AAAAGTTATGTTAAGAATTAGAAACAAGTTAAACTTCAAGCTTATAGGATTAACTCTCATGCTTTCAATGTTTTTAGGAGTAGGATTCACATTATCATCGTATGCCTCAGAGCCTACTTCTTATGGGTTCGGTCCAGCAGAGAACTCAGATTTAACAGCAGAAAAGCAATCAACAAGAAGTATCTATGACTATCCGCAATTAAGATCAGTAGAAATAAGCAAGATATATAAAAACTACAAAAACGAGTGGATTGTTGAGATTGATGTAACAGGCACTACTCATTTAAAAGACACGTCAAGACTAATCGGACTTAGGTGTATCTATAATCTTGGAGTACGTGCTCCTCGCGATGCCATAGAGTTTATAGGAAGATATAGAGGGCTTGTAGGTCACTCAAACACTATGAGCGACACGGTATGGTTTACGGCTAATGAATAGTGATAATTATTAAAAGTTAAGTAGAAAACATTATACACCGTCAATAATTATTTGTATTGGCTGTGTATAACCTTATCCAAAAGAAAAAATCAAGATAATAATAGCAAAATAAACTAAGAACTAGATAATATAAACTAATCTATTTTTAAAAAATGAGATACTATATGGCATACCCATTGCATGTATATACATTACGAAAAGTAGTATCAAAGGATGATACTAATAATAAATAAACTAACAACTAAATATTACAAACTAATCTATTGACAACTCTCTACCAATACGAATAGTATATTCATGAAATACACTAAAGTGTAATTATATAATCTTACATTTTTATCAATATCATTAAACGACTTTCATTGACAACTCTTAAATATTCTCTCAAAAAAATCAGTTAGCTTGATTTTAATGTTACTCAATAAAGTACTATCTATCAGATTTATTACTTCTTCTCTCAGCTATGAAAGATGTTTATATATCTATAAATAGCTCCACCATTCTGTACGTCATCTTTAATAAACACTCTTACTTATAATATTTATTCAAATATATTTATATGTATAAAGTATCAAGAGGATTTTCAAATATTGAAAAGTATTGACTTGCGATATAGTTTATTATAAAATTTAGAATAAATAGAGCTTAATATTGTAGAAAATGTTAAGAAAAAATCAAAATCTAATATTGTTTAAGTTGATAGTTAAATTTAGTTGCTAAATTAAATACTGGGAAAATATTATTTATTTTTTCAGATTATTTTTTGATAAAAACAACCTGTAGTATGTTCAATACCTTAAAATATTTAATTAACAATAAAAGGAGAATACAGAATGAAAAAGTTGTTAGTATTAGCGTTAGGAATGTTTGTTTTTACAGCGTGCAGTGATGATAGTAGTGGTGGTGCAGGTGGTATTGTAGAAAACTTAGAAACAGACTTAATAAAAATTACTAGAGTAACCCAGAATTTAGGGGCGGTGGGTAATGGATCTGAACATAATATCCCATTCACAATCACAAATAAAAGTAACTCAGAGACGATATTAGAAATTACAGGGGGTACAGCTATTGTAGTAGGAACTATTGATTATGGAAAGGCTTGTATAAGAGGGCATGAGCCACCTACTATTACAATACCTGCAAATGGAAGTTGTAGTTCAGTATTGGATGTAGCTATTGATAGTAGTAATAAGTATCAAGCATCACCTTTGACAATGTCATATAAAGATGCTAATCAAGATAACATTGGTATAATCTTAGCATACTACACTGTTAAATAAAGTATTAACATTTTAGTTGACTAAAAATAGAAATATAAAAAGGCACTTTATAAAGTGCCTTACTATTAATTTAATTTTAATGCTACTCAATAAAGTACTATCTATCAATCAAATGCTAAGTTGATTAATGTTATCTTCATACAACTAATAAAATAATTATACTAACTATCCATATTCAATTAACTACTATTACTATTTATTAAAATATTCTACCGATGAAAAGACTAGCTAATCACTTAACTAAACTCTCAGAAACTGTACAAAACTACCTCGCCTTTGATAGATGAAAGCCTCTCTCTTCTCTACATTTATATACAGATAATTTAACACCATTTTCAGAGAACAATATTTTTGCACGCCTCTCTGCCGATACCTTACTACTATACAAATCCTTCCCCGATCCATTTCTATCAACACAACTACATCTAGTAGCAGACAATGGAGTATGTCTGTTTGATGGTGCTAGATGATAGTAACAACAACTTGAACATTTATACGAAACCATCTCTTTATGATAAGTATTTTTAATATATTTTATACTATCATCTGCCTCTGAGTTTGTCTCATATGATGTCAATGATACGTTATTACGACCAACGCATGTATCACTCTTAAAGCTCATATACCTTTCCATTAATAATTTTTATAATACTCATACACGACTTACTCTGCTCTTAACCTAAACAGCTCTACTCACTACAGTAGTATGATACAGCAATATTATATTTATGGTAAGTTTTTTTAATAACAATATATTTATAATAGATATTATGAACATAATAAACGGTACAACAGAGATAACTAGATTACTCTTGTTCTCTAAGTTATAAATGTTTTTATGTTGCATGTTTTTATAAAAATAAGGAAGAGATTTTACCCTCTTCCTTACTAATGAAACTACTACTTCATACGAACTACTACTTCAAAACACTCTACTGCTTGCTAAATACGGTACGTAGGTGATCTATGAATTTTTGTCTTTAATCTCTTACTTATTTGATCCAGTTATCTTCAATGCCTTTCTAGGTTTAATAAGTAATGATGGTCCTGTATCGTTTTCATTATTCACATAAGCATACTTATATTTTGTTGGTGATACCTGCTCTACATCTGGATAAGTACGTAGTATCTCATCGTAATCTGCAACCTTGATCGCATGAACTGGACAAGATCTAACGCAGATAGTCTCCTCTCCTTTATCTAAAAGCTCAACACATAAGTTACATTTTTGCATAGGGTGAGTTATCTCCCAACTCTCTTTAGACACAGGCTCTTGTTTATCATCTGCAATACCTGGTTCTGCAAACGGACAAGCATCTATGCACGCTTTTAAATCTATACACTTACTACGATCAACTATCACTATTCCGTCAGTACGTTTTGTTATAGCACCAGCTCCACAAGCTGACATACATGCAGGTTTTTCACAGTGATTACATGATTGAACGAATGAGTAAAATGCTCCTTCGCCACCTTCTACTTCATTTGTCCAGTGCTTGCGATATGACACAGCTCCCGGATTAACATTATAATAATCTTTACACGCAACAGTACATGTATTACAACCGATACATCTTGATTGGTCGAAAAAAAATGCCATTCTCATAATCTATCTCCTAATATTAAACTTTCTTAATTTTAACCATCGCTGATTGCTGTCCGTTACCGTGATCTATTCTTGACGGTTGTGACGCCATTAATGTATTAGCGTTACCACCAACATCAACCGTCTTACCGTTTATCTCGCGTGGATCATACCAACACCCTTGATGCAGATCAACAAACCCTCTTGAACAACGCTCCGTTAATCTTGCAACACATCGAACAGTACCTATCGGATTTGAAACTTCAACTAAATCACCATCTAATATAGATTTATCTCCTGCATCTGTTATATTCATAAATATTTCACTGTATGATGCGATATTTTTATGGATATCATCAACCGTTCCATCTGCCTTTATCGTTTGATTAAGCTCAGGATACGTTCCACCAGCATTAACTGCAAACGCTTTTGGACCTACTGCATAATTATTATAATCGTTAGCTGGTTTAAAGTTACCTTTAGCATCTCTGCCCGGTACACGATGGGTTAACTCTCTTAACATAGGGTTCTCAGCTAAAGTTGAGTGTGAACGATAACGGCTATGTGTAGTTGTCATGCAAAACTCTAGATCTGCTATTTTATCTTCGCCTCCGTACGCTTCCATAAAGTAATCCTGATACGCATAATATAAAGGTATTTCAAGAACTATTTTATCCCCTTCTAAATCTTTATGTTTTTGTCCTCGTTGATTTTCTGGTAGATAACCGTGGTATTTACTAAACTTATTCTCATACTGCCATACTAGTACTGGTGAATAAACTTGAAATCTCCATGCAGATTTAGGTGCAGTATCCGTGTTGCTAAACTCGTTACCATAACCACCTGTTGTGACTTCATTAGTAGGTATCTTCTGATCACTCTTAATAAATGGACTGGTTGCTTTATCCGTTAAATCCTTATACTTATCCATTACTGCTTTGCGTGTAAGTGGTGGTAGAGAATCATCATTTGGCTTAGCAGGTAGATAAGGATTCTTTAAATACTCTTTCCAACTCATACTGTAATAAGGACTTGCTGTATCTGTACTTGCTGTGTTAAACGCTTTTCTAACTAACGATTCAACGGTTTGATTAGGAACTCCACCTGTAAAATCTGTTGCAGCACCCGCTACAGAAGAATCTACTTTTTCATACGCTTTTAAGAGCTCATTTGCAAAGTCCCACGCTGGCTTAGCTTCACCTGGAGGAGTAGAAACTTGTGGTACATAAAAACTAGAACCCATTTTTGGAGTTATCATATTTTGTTGTTCCCAAGATGTTGTTGCAGGTAGAACGTAATCACTCCATCTAGGCGTTGCTGTCATAAAATTATCAAATGACATTAAACAGAACGTCTCTCCATCTTCATAATTATTTGATTTCAAACTTTCTAACATCTGTCTTGAATCATTTGAGTTCTCATGCTGATTCATAAATATATTACCACCAGTGTTATACATTAAACGAATACCTGAACGTTTTTCATTACCTAACTGACCAGCTTGTCTTCCTTCCCAATCATAGAAGATATGTCCATTACTATCATATGTTAGTATCGCACCAGTAGTTGGATTTCTTTTCCACTGTATAAATGTTTTTGTTCCTGCATCATCCCAATAAACATCTGGTGTTGTCTTTGTACCCTGCTTAAAGTTAGGTATATATTTTGCATCATATCCACCAGCTTTTAGTTCTTCTGCATAAGCCATTTTTATAGCTGTATGCCATGCAGTACATGATCCACTAGCTTTTTGAGCATTAGGAATAGCTCCACTACCTAAATCATATGTACGTGTAACTGCAACAGTTAACGCTTTAGGATCTGGTTTTGATGATGTATTAAGATACCATAAAAATCCTGCTCCATTTGTCCCTACATTTTTAGTTATGACATGTAATGCTTCTATTGCAAATAAGCTAATTACTCCGTCTGCTTGTTTTTGTAAACCACCAGACCATGTAGATGTAATAGGCCCTCCCTTAGCATACACTTCTGCAAGACGTTTTATAGCTTCAACTGGCACACCTGTTATAGCTGATGCCCATTCAGGGGTTTTTGGAGTTTTGAAATCTTGTTTAGTTTTATATTTTGTATTAGGAACAGTATCATATGTACATGGTGCCCAACGTTTCAAAGAGCTATTAATAATTGTTAATTGTTTCGCTGTATAGTTTGTAGTGGTTGAGCTATATGTTTTTGCACTACCATCATTACCTAGCACCCAAGAACTATATGATCTACCAGCTGGAACTGCTGGAATTTTTCTATCTCCTGTATTTGCAGTAATAGTGCCTGCTGTCTCATCTATAGAATATGCTGGTGAATCAAAGAAACCGTAAACCATCGTATCAAGATAATCAATATCTAGCCACGGATTACTTTTTAATACCCCTGTCGTCAAATCAAATGTATTTTCTAACATATGGTATACCATACCTGCAACTAACGCAGGATCAGTATACGGCTTCGACACCATCCACTCATCAGCTAAAGTTACTCCACCATCTGAAAAATATGGACCAACATAGTAAACTTTTGCATTACTATCACGAACTTTCATATCCTCAATACCTTTTACATAGACCATTACATTATTATTCCGTGTAGAAATCATATTGTCGCCCCAGAATACAATGTTCTTAGTATGCTTTGCTATACTATTACTATCAGCATTTGTTCCATCAATACCTACATAACTGTCTGCTAAGTACTGCCATTGATGAGCGCTATATGAACCGAAATAACGACTTTGTGCTCCACCCATATATCTAAGTGCTGATCCACGTTCTTGACCAGTAACACCTACACCAAGTGGACCACCTGACGCTCCTTGAAGATTTCCAGCATCTGAACCCGTAGCGTATATCGAATATATACCATCTGCACCATATTTATCTAAAACTGCTTTATGCTTAGTTGCAAGCTCCTTTAACGCCTGATCCCATGAAATACGTATAAATCCTGTTAAATCTCCACGCTTTTTAGTTTGCTTTAATGGATATAATAATCTACCCGGATGATATAAACGATATTTGTAACTACGACATCTTGTACAAGCTCTTGTTTGAGGGAAATTTCTGCTATTTTTATCTAAAAAAGTTCCATCAGATGTATAAATACTCTCATCAGTTAATATTCTAGCTATACGACCGTTTGAAACCTCTGCAACTGATACGCAACGACCACCACAATTGTGAGTTCCTGAACCATAAAATCTCTCATAATTTATAGGATCAGTTGTATCTCCCGAACCACTATCACCATCACCAACAAATATAGGCTCGCCAGATCCCTTATCACAACCGATAATCGTAGCTGACCCACCTACAGCTAACGTCGCCTTGATAAAACTACGTCTGCTAATAGATAGTTTGCTACTTATTGCATCAACTATACTTTTCATCTTACTCATTACTATATTCCTCCTAATGCTAAATAATAGAACAATATTTTAATATCTATACTTATAATCCATATATCTACATAAATACTAATACAAATATATAAATATTAATATGTTATAGTTAATATATACAATACTTTGAGGATGTCAACTAAAAAAATAAATTCTAAATTTATTAAGCAAAATAAGAGTATTTTACTCTTTTTGTCACATTTAATCTTTTATTTTGTATTTTTCAGAACAGTATTATTATTTACTTTAATAATAATAATTTTTTTAAAATCACTGAACAAATTGATATCATGATTAAAATATCACTTACTCATTATTTTAGAATTATGTACATAAAAATAAGGAAGAGATTTTACCCTCTTCCTTACTAATGAAACTACTACTTCATACGGACTACTACTTCAAAACACTCTACTGCTTGCTAAATAC
>CAMRDM010000099.1 GCA_947041225.1 uncultured Deferribacteraceae bacterium
CATAATCTTTTCCAGCGATCTTAATACCAACTAATTTACCTGAATTAACTTCCTTATATATAGCTTTTGTATTGTCGCCACTAACTTGAGACTCATATGTAAATAACGCTTTAGTATCCGTACCATTCATAATTGTTCCATTATCATGAATATTAGCACCTCCATCATCTAAGGCAAATTCGTACCCAAATTTTCTAGCATAATCTATAAACGTATCTGGGAAAACATTTACACTTGCACTATCTTCATCAAAAACAACTGAACCTTTCGAACTCCAAAATTGAGATTCTTCACCTGCACTCTTATCAAAAAAGAATTTCAGATCCTTACCATCACCCTCTCCAACAACCTCAATACCTAAAAACTGTGTATCACCCTCAGCTGAGTAAATTTCTTTATTTCTTGGACGAGGATCGTTAGTAGCCCTCTGTATAAGTTCGAAAATTATGATGCTCTCATCATGATAATAAACAATCGTGCCTGATTGTAGCAGATTGATATAAGCATCATTTTTTGGATAAATATATTTAGCTTTTACGGCTAGATCAACAAATGAACTCTCTCTGCTATCAAGATTATTTTTGCTTGAACGTTTAAAATTTATATCATCAATACTCCTTGTATAAAAGCCACCTTGTGCATCTCCATCGTAATAAAAATCTAACGCTTTATTATTTCCTGTACCTATCACATGAACGATAAAAAATCTATCTAACGTACCATTAGGTAGCTTAGCGTTATATATAGCTTTAGAGTTATCTCCCTCAAACTGCTCAACATATGTATATATAACAAACTCTTTATCTTTAGACATAATTGATCCATTATCAATTATGTGAAGTGTTGTATTATCAAATATCGGTGAACGATAATTATCCATCTTTGCAAACGCAGTGAAATTATCAAACGATGCTGGACCTAGCACCACTTCTTCTGTACAAGATATTAAAAATATCATTGTCACTAATCCTAAAATTTTTATTTTACCGACTTGCTTAAACATACGCATACTCTCTTATTCTCTTTCTTTTTATCTTTAGTTTTAGACATCTCTCAACTGAAACGTCTTGACATTAAACTGGTAATTATATTTAACAATATAAGGGAATGGTACTCTAATGTCAAAAAAAATATCAATTATCCCTTAATATATTTTCTATAAAATATAGATAATTATACGTTCCTTATTAAAACCCTTTTACTATAAAGGATTAACACGATATCAATAGAATAAACTGAATATAAATAGTAACGCTTCTTATTTAATATATTTATAGTATTTTATATAATTTTCTAAATATTTTGCTATATAGAGAACATAAAAAGGATGAGCATTACACTCATCCTCTCTATTTATAACTAATAATTAATAGCTACTAAAATTTAATTCTAAAGCCTTAAACTATCTACTAATTAGAAACTGGCATTGTGAACGGTTTATCAAATACTTTGAGATGGTTATATCTAATTAAATTTTTGCCATCAATCGCTTCAACATCAATAATAACTACCCCTAAATCTACCCCTAATGAAACGAGAGAAGGTGTTACAGTTGCAACCACAGTTATATCTATCGCATCAGTTACCTCACTTAATGTTGTATCATTAAGCGTATAAGCTATCGATTTAAGCGACGTAGAGTTACTCGTTCTTGCTGTGATATAAACATATTTATCATCTGCAACAATAGACTCTAGATCTATTGGAAGTATCGATCCATTTACTAACATAGATGAACCAGAAACTAATTTATACATCTTCTTACTCTCGTCCACTACAACTAAATATAATGTATTATTAAAAACAAATAACTTACCATCACTTCCTTTAACTGTAGCAAAGACTGTTGCCGTTTTAGTTGTTGTTACAACTTTATTAACTATAACATCTGAACCAACTGTACCTGCAATATAAATATCATCACCTATTCCAACTACCGATGTTGGAGTTAAATTATTACTTGCAAGTGCTATCGTATCACTAGATATTCCACTAGCTGTTACTTTACTAACTTTTCCTTCTGTCGTTCCTAAATTATTCGTCGCTAGATAAAAACCGTTACTAACTTCAGCACCTATTGAATATGTTGATGCAAAAACCTCATTAACATATCCATTAGCAACATCTCTAATCACTCCAGCGTTATCAAACATTTTAATGCTTCCAGAGTCTTCTGATATTATATACGGTGTTGTACCTATCACTTGTAATGAGCTAGATCTAATATTAGCAGTAGCTTCTGTTGCAACTTGAGAACTTTTTCCAATTACCACAACTTCATCAGCTACTCCTGTAAATAATGTACCAGACCCTCCTTTAGTGTTATTATCTGCTAATATATACACTGTATCATTTTTATACTGTGCAGATATAAAACCATCAACTGGTACTTCAGCTTCAATCGTAGTAATATTATCATTTGGCATATCATCAACAAATGACTCATCAAGAGCTCTTGTAGCTAAAATCGCATCTGCTCCCTCTACAAATTTAACAGCGTTAGGAGATGTCCAATAAGTAGGAGTATTAGAATTATTATCGAAATAGAAATCTAAATCTGCATCATTAATTTTTGCACCGAAATACTCATTTTTACCTGTAACTTGATACACAGCAGTAAGAGAAGAGTCACTACTCACATATTTATATATCTTTCCATAATTATATATATCTCCACTACTACCGATTAATGTTAGCCTCCCATCGTAACTAATAATAAGTTGAAATAGTTTACCTGCCGTACTATCTAAATATGATTTAGTCGGAAGTTTTGTAGTAGCTTTATTATTATAATTAACCGTATCAGCTGTTGTAAAATATTGTGGATTTTCAGCTGAGCCATCAACATAGAAATCTAATACTCGCGGGCTATCACTACTCTCCAATATCACACCTATAAACTGATTAGAATTTACAGAACTTGAACTTTGATATACAGCGTGAGTTTTATTATCATTTAAATAGTTATTGTATGTGAAATGAACATGATTATCATCATCTACCATATCTGTTCCAGATATAAAAAACGACTCTCCATCTAAGAATTTATATCCCCCACCTGCTGCTAAGTTTACAAAATTATCTATTACATCTGGAATAGTTGTTGTGGTTTTGGTAGCATCAAAATTAACTGCTTTCCCATTTTCAAAAAATTCTGAAACATTTTCATTATTTTTGTTAAATATAAATTTCAGCTGTTTATCAGTTCCTGTACCTATAATCTCTACACCCATAAAACCGTTAGCACCTGCTCTATAGACAGCTCTTGTATTATTATATTTATCTGGTTGATCCACATAAGTATAGAATACAGTTTTATTATCTGAACTATCTAATAAATCGCCACTTGTTTTATCAAGACTACTATCAGCTAAATTAACTTTCATCCCTCTGATAATCGGATTTACATAACCTTCCATCGCTGCAAACTCAATAAAATCTTTAACCTCATCAGCTGGAGTATCATCTTTTTTATCATCTGCACATGAAATAAATATCGTTAACATTCCTACTGATAATAGTATCAACTTCCATAAATTTTTAAACATATTAACTCTCCAAATTGATTTCTCTTATTGTGAAAATTATACTTCTATTTATCTACTTATAAAAAAAATAATTGCGATAAATATTTTAAATCTTTAGTTAATAGAAAGATAACCAATATCTAACATATATATAAATAGTAGTAGTTGTAACCTAATAAATGCTCATAAATTAAGGCATAATAAATGGTCCATCTGCTACGATAAGGTTATTATATCTAAACACATTTTTTCCACCTATATTTTCAACATCAACAATCAATATTCCAAGCTCGCTCCCTAAAGAAACAATAGCTGGAGTAACTGATCCTACTATATCTATATCATCTCCCTTAGCAACCTCAATCAAAGTTGTATTGTAAACGATATAAACATAAGTTTCTAAAAGATTACTATTTGGAACTCTTGATGTAGCATAGATATATTTATCATCAACTACAACAGACTCAAGATCAAACGGAAGCACAGCTCCTAAAACTTTATCCGAATAACCTGACATAAGCTTATACATTTCTGTTGCACCATTATTAGTAAGTATTATATATAGTACGTTACCTATATTAATTAATTTCCCGTCACTTCCTGTAAGTGACGCAATAATAGACGAATTGCCTGAAACTCTGTTAACTTTAACCATTTTATCTGAAGTGCCTGCTACAAAAATATCACTGAAAACTATAGCTATTGATGACGGTACTATCGACGCCTCTTTAAGTTCAATAGGATTACTTATAAAACCGTTCTTACCTATCTTACGATATTTGCCTGTACTTTCACTAGATCCATTACTTGCTATAACGAACTCATCATTAGCGCTTGCACCAACTACATAATTAGTTGTAGTTATCTCATTATCGTATCCTACTTTATCTGGTAACTGACCTCCTTTTTTATTAAATATCTTAACTTTATCGCCAACTCTTGAAACTATATACAGTTTATCATCTACAACTTGTAATGAATTACTGTTCATATTGCTAACAGCAGTTGATGATATTTGTGAACGTGTTACAATTACTCCTAATGGATCAAATACTCCTGTAAATAATGTACCTGACTGTCCTGCAACTGAACTTTTTACAGCTACGTATATTTTATTACTATCAAATAGCATAGATATTATACCATCTGATGGCACTTGCCCTGCAAGAGTAGTTATATTATCACTTGGTACTCTACGACTTAATGCTGAGTTACGAGGTCTAGTCGCTATTATCGCATCTGTACCTGATTGATACTTAACACTTCCTGAAGTTGTCCAGTAGATAGGATCGCCTGAACTGTTATCAAAATAAAAATTCAATTTATCATCATCTATTTCTACACCGAAAAAAGCGTTAGCACCGACTCTTTTATACACAGCTGTACTTGATGAGCCTTCACTTACATACTCGTAAGTTATACCTTTATGAATAATATCACCAGCAGTCTCAACTGTGTCACCGAGCAGAGTTGACGTTCCTATATTTTCAATAATCAGTTGAAAAGTTTTCCCAGCAGCGTTATCTAAAAATGTATTCTTAGGCATATATTGAATAGCTTGATTTTGAAATACTACATCCGATGCAGAATAAAAATATTCTGGATTAGATGATAAATTATTAACGAAAAATTCTATCCTTCTTGGAGTATCATCATTCATTAACTCTGCACCTATATACTGATGATCGCTAACTATGCTCGTACTCTTATAGATAGCATGAGTTTTATTATCACCTACTTCATCATCAAATACATATATAATATTATCATCTGAAATTATACTGTTATTAGATAAAGAGAACTGTTCTTCATTTAAAAATTTATATCCAGCCCCTGCTGATAAGTTTACAAAATTATCTATCGATTCAGGTATGCTATTCTTAGTTTCAGATTCTTTGAAATTTACCAATTCTTCTGTCTCAAAAAATACCGATCTATTATCTGTTGTGTTATCAAATACAAATTTTAATTTTTTATCTGTTCCTGTACCTATGATCTCTACACCAAAAAATTGACTCTCTCCATACTTATAAATCGCTTGCGTGTTAAACCTTTTATCTGGTTGTCTAATAAAAGTATAGAACACACTTTCATTATCTTCACTATCCATAAGATCTCCAGCCCATCTTAAATTACTGCTAGGAAGTAAATCAAGCTCCATTCCACGGATAATAGGATTTGAATAATCATCCATCGCTGCGAAGTCTATAAAATTTTTAGCCTTGCTTGGAGGTATACCATTCTTTTGTCCTATTCCACATGAAATAAAAATAGTTGCAGAACTTATCAGTAATATAATTAACATGGCTATTTTTTTAAACATTTCAAACTTCTCCGACATAGTGTATATAGATAAATTTATACAATATATTTGCTAATCTATTTAATATTAGATTTTGTATAACTATATTTTCTATCATTTGATCTCTCAAACAATTAATTATGATTAATTATTTAAACCGTCTAGTAAGATAGATTTATAGAACTTTTACTTTAGAATATTCATAAATAAATCGATAGAAAAGCAGATAAAAAAATGGATAAGCATTACACTCATCCATATAACCAGTAACTATTAAAAATATATATATCTATCTATCAATAGCTACTAAAACTTTAACATACTACTAATATGAAATTTTAGATTTAGTAGGCATTACAAACGGCTTACCAGATACTACTATATTATTATATCTAATAACATTCTTGCCATCTATGTTTTCAACATCGATAACAACTACTCCTAAATCGCTTCCTAAAGAAACTAACACTGGAGTAACATTAACTATATCTATAGCAACCTCGTCAGCGATCTTAGTTAATACTGTACCTTCTAATGTATAAGCTGTTAATTCTAAACTAGTACCATTAGGAGCTCTTGATGTAACGTAAATAAATTTATCATCAGATACAATAGACTCAATATCCATTGGAAGTATCGCTCCAGTAATTAACTCAGTTGTATCAGGAGAAAGTTTATACATCTCCTTTGTACCAGAATTATCAACTACTATGTATAAACTATCATTTATATTTAACAATTTACCATTACTACGTGAAGCAAAAGTAGCGTACTCTGTATTACCACTACCCAACTTATGAACTATAACACTTTCATTTGTAGTACTAGCAGAAAAAGTATCATCTCCAACTATAGCAATTGACGTAATTTCACGCATTACCGATATAGGTGTATAAGTGATATTAATACCGTAACGACCTACTGTCGCATAATATCCATGTAGATCATCACTTCTAACTAATGCCATTGATAAAGTATCTAAATCTTTTGATACAAACGCATATGATTCAGCCATAGTATCACTTACATATGGACCATGACTCAGTTGTGGTAAAAGATATCCAAGTTTCGTGTATAAACCAACGAAAATACCATTTCTTGATATTATATATGGGTTTGTACCGATAAGTTGTAAGGAATCAGGTGTCATTTGAGTAATAGCATATTTAGCAACTTTAGCAATATCTCCAACTATACCTATATCATCAACTATTCCAGTAAATAATATACCTGGATTACC
>CAMRDM010000100.1 GCA_947041225.1 uncultured Deferribacteraceae bacterium
GTCCAGATCTTGAACGCACAAAAGCAGCGTTAATTGAGTATACAGAGCACAACTTTTCAGTTGTAATTGAGAATCCACAAGGTATGGAAACATTGCTAAACACTTTAGGAGAGAGAATGCGTGAAATGCTTACTACGAGTCAAAGTTTTGCAAACATATTATCTACTCATGCAGAGGAGTTAAAAACGACTATAACTGGTTTATCAGACTCATCTCAAGAGCAAGCAATTGCGTTAAATGGTACAACGGAAGATATTAATACTATTACAGGGTCGATGGATGATATAAACAAGCAAACTATTGTTGCGATGGAAGCTAGTAAGTCTATTACTAATTTAACTAAAGTTATAAATGAGATCGCAAATCAAACAAATTTACTTGCGCTTAATGCTGCGATTGAGGCTGCAAGAGCAGGTGAGCAAGGAAGGGGGTTTGCTGTTGTTGCAGATGAAGTTAGAAAACTTGCAGAGAACACTCAAGATAGTTTAGTATCAATTACAGAAAGTTCAAATGCACTTGTGTCTATAATAACGGGTGTGTCAGAGGGTGTATCTACACAAACTGATGGCATTAAAAATATAAATTCACTTGTTGTGGAGATTAATGCATCAACGCAAAGTAATGCTGATATAGCAAATAATGCGAATAATGTTGTTTCTAGGATTGAGGATATAGCTAAGAAAATTCTTGATGATGTTAGCGAAAAGAAATTCTAATATTATTAGTATGAGTGTTTAGATAGTTTAATATTTTTAACGGTTTAAAATAGTTGATAGATTATTACAGTTGGTAGATTATTACAGTTGATAGATTATTAAGGTTGATTAATTATTACGGTTGATTAATTATTATGATTGTATATGGAGGAAGGTAATTACTTCCTCCTTTTTTATATCAATTTTTATGCAGGTGGGGGAGAGGGATATATATAGTGTTTTGCAGGTGTTACAAAGAACGGTATGAACAGTGTGTTGGTGGTATAATTATCGTACTATGTTACTTCAATTTATTTTGCGTTACGATTTCTTTAAGGTACTCTATAACCTCTTTATGTCCTTTTTTTTGAGCGAGCATAAGAGCTGTTTCATTACTGTTAGTTACTGCATTTATATCTGATCCAGCTCCAACCAATATCTTTACGGTATATCTATCACCAACTTGGACAGCTTTTAAGAAAGCTGTATAACCGTGCTTATCTCTATTTCCAACATCATACCCGTTCTGAAGAAGATCTTGCACATATCCAACTGAACCATCTTCAATTATCTGCATCATGTACTCTATTACACCTAGATACTCAAACTCTTCATTAATAACCGCACCGTTAGATATTAAATAATCAACCATTTTTTTATTACCTATCCATCTTGCATAATCAACTGGAGCTACACAAGAATTTGTTTTGATATTTACATCTGCACCGTTTTCTACAAGAAATTTTACTGTATCTATATAATTCTTTTTCGTTGCATAAAATAAAGCTGTTGAACCGTCACGAGTTTGAGCATCTATTACAGCTCCATATTTTAGAAGAAGTTCTGCATATTTAGGATCATCTGTTAAGCCTGATGATGTGATAGGATAATCTTCTGCCTTAGATATCCCATGAACATTAGCACCCGCTTCTAGCAACATTTCAACAACAACAAGTGGAGATTTTGGTAGAGATGCAAGTAGAGCAGGCGAACCCCACTCATCTGTAGCGTTAACATCAGCACCGTTATCAATAAGATATTTAACAAGATCAACATTAGGTTTAAATGATACCTCTTCAGTTAATAGAGTATTGTTATCATACATGGTGTTTACATCTACACCGTTATCAATTAAGAGTTTTATAAGACGGTAATCATCTTGATCCCTAGCATGAAACAGTAGAGGTTTTTCATTTGGTTTATCAACAAACTTTGCACCGTTTTTAAAAAGTGTTTCAGCGTAATCATAATCGTAGTAATTGCCACTCAGTATATTTTCTAAAGCTGTTTCGCCATCACTATTTTTACTATTAATATCAAACCCTTTACTTATAAGATACTCAACTAAAAATGCACTTCTTTTATCATTATGATTTCTCCACCATACCGATTTTATCTCATCATCTGTTAAAGTTATTTTTATGTTTTTCTTTTCTAAATGTTTTAAAGTTTTAGCGTTTATATTTTCCATTATTTTAATTTTATCGCTAGATAGAACAGTTGTATCGATATCTGTATCTATTAGATAATCTATAATATCTAAATTTTTACCATCTACTGCATAGTAGAACAAATTTCTACCTTTACTATCTTTTAAAGTTAGATCTATATTTTTATTTTTTCTAATTACATATTTAAAAAGTTTATAATTACCTTCTGCAACAATAGGCATCAATATATTAGTTTTGAAATTTGGTTCGACATAATTTGTATCAGCGCCTTTTTTAATTAAATATATTACGATATTGGTATCGATGTTTTTCTCTGTGATTGCGTAATATATTATCGGTAGTGATTCAACTCTTTGATTAACATCAGCACCTTTCTTAATAATATATTTTACTAGATCATACTTTTTTGCAAGAATCGCTATCAGTAAAGGAGAGTACTCTATATCCTTAAAAACCCCGGGTGTCTTTTTCAGCGTAAGAGGAGCAATATCTAAGATATATTTTATAAATTTATTATCACAAGTGTTTATTGATTGAGTGATAATTCCATTTGCTAAACCATTATGAACCATGAAAGTATCAGGGTTATTTTCGATATATATTTTCATCTCTTTAAGGTTACATGTATTAATGATAGGTTTCAGAGTTTGGACTATTTCGTCTAATCGTTCATCTTTGCTTTTTTTCTGATCTATATTTTGTTCTGCATAAGTGTTACTTATGATAGGTGATGATAGCGGGATTATTGTTGGTAATATTGTAAATATAATTAATTGAAAAATTTTATTCATAGGTGCGTCCTTAGATGTAAGATGTTTTATTATGCTACGATGTGTATATATGTTTGTCAATTAAATTCATCTTATTGAGTTTACGTATTCGCTATGATATAGTTGAATATGTTAAATTTTAAACCATTAAGAGTTCTATAGAGGAGTTTTATATGTATGATATATTAATCAAAAACGTACGGGTTGTTGATCCAATTAACAGTATAGATAAAGTTACCGATCTAGCGATTGAGTATGGCAAGATAGCGTTGATAGAGGAGAATATAACACTCTCTAAAAGTAGAGAGGTTTATGATTTTACTGGTAATATTTTGATATCAGGTTTAATAGATACTCATGTTCATTTAGGTTCAATGTGGGGAAGTCATTACGGACAGTTTATGCTTGCTAAGGCTGGGGTTACAACTTGTTTAGATTTAGCAGGACCTATTGATGATATTATCGGTTCTATCAAAGATTACGGTGCAGGGCTTAATATCGCATCGTTACAATACGCATCTCCTCCATATACTTTTACAACATCAAACCCTAGCAAGTTAGAGATTGAGACGCTGATTGATGAGTCTTTATCTAAAGGCTCGCTAGGAGTGAAATTGTTAGGTGGACATTATCCCCTTCTTCCATCAGTATCAGAAACATTAATCGATACAGCAACAGATAAAGGAGCGTATGTTGCATGGCATGCAGGCTCAACTGAGACTGGTTCAAATATAAACGGTATGATTGAGGCTGTAGAGATTGCAGGTAAAAACTTTTTACATCTACCTCATATTAATAGTTACTGTAGGGGTGCTATTCACTCTGAAATGGAAGAGGTTACGATCGCAATTGATCTATTAAAAAGTAATAGAAATATTTATAGCGAGTCGTATATTTCACCTATGAACGGTACACGTCTTACTTGTGAGAATGATATCCCGATTAGTCATGTAACACAGAACTGTTTAAGACGATTTGGATATGAGGCAACAGCTGATGGTATTAGGAAAGCGTTCTTAGATTATAGAGTTAATGCAGTTGTTGAAGTCGGTAATGAGAGTGTGTTATTGACAGGCGAAGAGGGTTTAGATGCGTGGATAGAAGTCGGAAGTAACATAGGTGGTAGTTTTGCAGTAAACCCACCTTTATCACGAATGGCACTCGTATCTGCTAAAGATGATAACGATAGATTTGTGGTCGATGCGATATCAACAGATGGTGGTTGTATTCCACGCAATGTTTTAGTGTCAAAAGGTGTACCACTTGTGAAATTAGATATATTATCGTTGAACGAGTATATAATCAAAGCTAGCTACAATCCGTCAAGATTGTTACGCTTAGAGAGTAAAGGACATCTATCGATCGGTGCAGATGCTGATATTACGATTATAGATTATAGTTTAGATAAAGTTGTTGCATCGTTTGTTGATGGTAAGTTAATTATGTATGAAGGGTTAGTTGTCGGTCGTGGTGCAAATATTATATGTACGGCTCATGGCGAGAAATCTATCAAAGCTGAAGGATTAAAATCTATTATAGTTGAACCAAGTTTAAAACCGTTGACGATGTGGAACGGTAGATAGATTTTATTTTTAACTGATAGTAATTAATACTTTAGTTTTCATGCTAAGTTTATGTTGATTATCGATATATTGATTTATTGTAATGTTAAGTATATAATAAAGTGTGTTTTATTTATAAAACATAACAGGAGAAGAATATGAGTAAATGTCATTTTTTAAAATATAACGATGAAAAAGTAGTTGAGAATAGTGAAACGGATTTTGGTTGGAGAAATCCTATATCAGATCTAGAAAACGGTATCAGACATGTAATCACAGGAAACATTAATTACATTAAAGATAAGAATGGTAATAACGATATGATAGAAGCTGGCGATACTGTTTATCTCTACGGTGGTGGGGATAAGAGGGTGGCAGCTGGTCGTAACGGTATATACGGAAGAGGTGTGATAGTAGATATTTTGACATCTGACAAAATTGAGTACGATAACAAAGACGGAAAATTGAAATTTGCACTTATTAAATTAAATACACATTTAGGTGCTGATAAAAACCCTATATTAAGTTATAAAGATGGTAGTGTTTACTTAGAAGATATTGTTAAATCTAAATCAGGATTAAACAACTTTGGACATTACATATTAACAGATGATGAAGTTAAAGCAATTGAAGATGGTATTGCAAAAACGAGTGCTGGTAAATAATATTATCGTAAAATTTTGAACTGCTAATATAGTCTAACTGTATTGGCAGTTTTTTTATATCCTATAATAACACCCATTTTATCACACATAAATATTCGTCGTATTGATTGATATAATTTTTTTATGAGATTATTAAATTACAAAACTATCAACGGTTTCTTGTAGTTGTTTAAAAAAAATACCTACATGATAGCCATCGCATACAGCGTGATTTACTTGTAAAGTTACAGGTATAGAAAGTTTGTCATCGATCACTTTATATTTCCCCCAAGTAATAATCGGAGCATAAAAATTATCACAGTAAGGCACGTTAATATTCATCGCTGTATAGTGTAGCCATGGAGTACACGATACAGGAAATGAATTAGATGGTGCTTCAACAACTTTAAACCCTTTAACATCTTTATACTGTTGCATATCGGCTATGATATCTTTATAAAACTTTTGAAAATTATTTTCAAATTTAGTATAAGCACAAGAGAAAGTTTTATCATCATCATGAAAGATCGGATATGATGCAGAAACTTCATCGTAAGACCCTAGCTGATTATCTTCATTTACACCCATTTTAAGTTCTTTAATTTTATTTACTGTACTTGTTACTAGGTAGATAAATACAGGATAAAATCTCAAACCATTTCTTTTAACTAACTGTACAAGATCTTGCACATCAATAGTAGCAGTTGAGCTGTAAGTACAGTGATCTTTAGTTGCATAATGGATATAGTGTTCTTTTCTCTCGTAGTTACTCATATCAATAATATTAAAATTTATCATGTCGTTTCCTTTATCTGCTAATATTTTGTTTGTAGAGTATATTAAACTTTATTCACCTATAATTTTTATAAGTACACGTTTCTCTCTTTTTCCGTCAAACTCGAAATAGAATATCTGTTCCCAAGTACCAAAATCAAGTTTCCCTTCTGTTATTGCAACAACTGTTTCACGTCCCATAATTGTTCTTTTAAGATGAGCATCAGCGTTATCTTCATATCCGTTATGTCGGTATTGATCGTACGGTTTTTCAGGTGCTAATTTTTCTAGCCATACTTCGTAGTCGTGATGCAGTCCAGACTCATCATCATTTATAAAAACAGATGCAGTAATATTCATAGCATTAACTAAAACTAAACCCTCTTTAACGCCACTATCATTTATAGCTTTTTGAACATCAGATGATATGTTCACAAGTCCACGTCTATTAGGTATTTGAAAGAACAGTTCTTTACGGTAACTTTTCATATAATAACTCCACTAATTTTTCAGTAATTATAAAATTAATAGATAGAATTGTAAAGGTAATCATCGTTTGAACGTAGTGAATGAGTGGTGGGATAATTGCAGTAAAAATTGTTTATAAGTTAGATGTCGTCATCTATTTTTTCAATAGCTTTGATTAGATCACTCACAGATATATCAAAACCTTTAGCTATTTTTTCTAACGTGTTTAATGTTGGAGAAGAGGGTGTTTTACCTTCTAATTTTTGAATATGTTTGTAATCAATTTTTGATAATTCAGCAAGTTGATCTTGAGTTAATCCAAATTTTGCTCTTAACTCTTTTAAAACTTTTCCTAATTTACGATTAATACCCATCAGTAATTATAACTAAAATAGAGGTGGTTTATACACCCATGATATCAGGTGCATAAGTATTTGCTAGAGTTGACTTGCTATTAATAATTTTTATTAAATGTTACTTGTTTGGCGTATAATCTAAATTTATATTAGATAAAACTGTAAAGATATTCATTATACGAAAATATTAAATGGAATGATAAAAGTTATTATAAAATTATCTACAATTAGATATCATCATCTATTTTTTCAATAGCTTTGATTAGATCACTCACAGATATATCAAAACCTT
>CAMRDM010000101.1 GCA_947041225.1 uncultured Deferribacteraceae bacterium
TGCTGTGTATAGTTTAGACTATTTACAGAGCGAACTTGTCTATACGATTTATTGGTTTACGTGAATAAGTATTGCGTATAGTTTAGACTATTTACAGAGCGAACTTGTCTATACGATTTATTGGCTTGCGTGAATAAGTGTTGTGTATAGTTTAGACTATTTACAGAGCGAACTTGTCTATATGATTTGAGAAATAGGTTTATGCAAAAATTTTCTATTTACTTAACAGTTATGAATTTTAAAATCGGCTAGAGGCGTTTAAATAATAGTAGACGGATCTAGCTATTTTTTTGATCGTAATAAATTTACTAAAGTCGTCTAATAAGTTTTTTCTCATCTATATCAAACAACTCATGATCGTAGAACACTTTGAGTTGATAAAGTCCAGATGCTGATTCTGTTTTAGCAGCTAACTTTCTATCTTTAGCCTCAATTATTTGATCTAAGATATCTAGGTTTTTAGAGTTAAAATTTATATCTAAAATCGTTCCGATCATAATTCTTATCATGTTATGCAGAAATCCATCAGCGTTTATCTCTATCAATATTTTATCATCTACTACATAAGTATTAATAAAATTTATCTTCCTTACGCAATTTTCTTTCTTACTTCTACTCATACAAAATGAGGTAAAATCTTTCTCACCTATAAACTTATTAAGCGATAATTTTAATAGATCTATATCAATTTTTCTTCTTATCCATAGAGCAAGATTTTTATCTATTGTTAAAGGAGCTTCTCTATTAATAATTTTATAGACATAACTTTTAGATTTAACACCGTATAACGCACTAAATTCAGGTTCAACATCTTTGATATCAAGCACAACAATATCATCAGGAAGAAAAGCGTTGATCCCTCGTTTAAGTTTATAGCTATCGATATGTTTTTCAGATTTAAAACTCATTACTTGTGAAAGTGCATGCACACCAGCATCTGTTCTTCCAGCACCTATAGATTTGATATCTTCTTGATAGATTTGAGATATAGAAGTTTCAAGAAGGTTTTGTATAGATAATTGACTTTTCTGTTTCTGCCAACCTTGATAATTTGTGCCATTATATTCAAGCAGTATCGCTTTATTATACATTATAAATTCCAACAGCTATACATATCGATATCACTATCGTTACATAATCTGAATGTTTAAATTTTTCAACGACCATAACTTTATCTAAGTTACTTTTATATTTCAGAGTGACAGATATTTTTTCAGCGTAATCGATAACTTTCACAAATAGAGGTATAATAAAACTTTCAGCTTTAAAGAAAATAGATGCGTTTTTGAAGATATTTTTATATCCTTTAACCCATATCCCTCTAATTTTTTGAGCAACAATAATTGTATTTGCTTCATGAAAAAGTAGAGGTATAAATCTTATAGCTATTATTATAGATATAGCGATTTCATCAATATTTACAAACTTTTTAAAAGGTCTTACAAAAAAAAGTATAGATCGTACAATATCAACTTGTGATGTTGTTAATGTAAATATCGATGATAGTGCGATGATAAGAAAAAATTGAGTAACAATTACGATAGCGTTAGCTAAGTTATTTTTGATATCAATAGAGAACGAGCCATCTTTAGAGAAAAGTAGCTGTATAATAAAAGTTAGCAGAAGAAGAAATATAAAAGGTTTGATAGTTAAATATATCTCTTTAAGAGTTATGTTTGATATGTAAAGAGTAGTGGCAAAAATAAAAGATGATAGAGCGATTGCATAATAAGATTTAGCAGCGGCTACCGCTCCGATAATAATAACTATAGATAAGAGTTTCGCTAATGGATTTACTTTATGTATTAAAGACTCTTTAGCGATATATCTCCCGATATAGATATTACTCATCAATAATTATTTATTTGTGCTTTTTTTACTTTTACTAGTTGTTTTTTTAGGAGCTTTAGTAGTATCAGCTACTTTAACAGTTTCTTTATCCTCAGTAACTTCAGGTGTGATATCGGCTATATCTTCAACATCTTTTACAGATTTTTTAAAGTTTCTAATAGCTTTACCCATTCCTTCTCCGATTTGTGGAAGTTTTCCAACACCGAAAAGAACAACGAGCACAACTAAAATAAGTAAAATTTCTTGCATACCAAAAGCCATAAAAGAACCTCCAAATAACTACACTTATCAAAGTTATAATTTAATTTTAAATATAAACTTAGTAAGAGTTAGATAACAGATATATTATATATCAAAAACACTTTTTTTATCAAGTCAATATTTGCAACTATTTATTTTTCTTAGATTTTCTAAGAAGAGCAAATGCGATTACTAATAAAATAAGTAGATACGAGTAACCGAATATAGAGAAGAATGTTTTCTCTGATATTAAAGGCACATCGTAACTTATTTCCCCAGCCTCTCTACCGTATATAGCTTTTACGATTAACCCGTTAGGCAGTATAATTGCAGATATACCATCTTGAGTTGACCTAACCATAGTCCGTTGATGTTCAACAGCTCTCACGATATCAACAGCTATATGTTGATAACGACCAGCCGTAAAACCGAACCAAGTATCGTTTGATGACATCGTTATAAGATTAGCGCCTTGCTGTATAGAATCATTGACGAGGTTCGAGAACGCTCCTTCCCAGCAGATAATCGGTGCAGCTTTAATACTTCCAGTTTCAAACACGATAGCTTCATCGCCTGGAGTATACATTTCACCTTCACCGAAGAAGAATTTTCTTATAGGGTAGAGAAATTTTTCAAATGGAAAATACTCACCAAACGGAGTTAATTTTCTTTTTTTGTATACGACAGGTTCTTCGACATCATCGAAAAGGATTAAGACATTATGGTTAGTTTTTTTACCAAGTTTAATATTATCAGCACTCATATCAGATCCAACTATGATAGGGGTATGATATGCGACATCTTTTAGAACTTCATATATAAATTTAGTATCAAGCACTCTTGCAGGATATGAGCTTTCAGGCAGAATTATTAGATCGTATTTATCTCTTTCTATATTTATTAATCTCTGATTAAGTTCGCTGATTAGATTGTATCTAACATTTTGTTTCCATTTCTCTTTCTGATCGAACCCTGTTTGTATAACTAGTACATTTTTAGTATCATCAACTTGCATAGGATTAATTTGTCTATAAAGTCCTGGGATAATCATTAATATTACAGCTGATGCTAGTAGGAGTGAATATTTTTTTCTTTCATATCCAGCAAGTAGATAAAATATAAAAAGATTTATAAGCATAATTAGGAGTGATAATCCGTACTCTCCAAAGACAGAAACGAATTGAATGAATATTAAATTATCGTACTGCGATTGAGCAAGATTTAACCATGGTACACCACCGAAAAATAGTGTAGATTTAGCGGTTTCTAAGGCGATAAATAACAGTGCAAGTAGTAGAGGTTGATCGAGATATTTTCTTGCAACATAAGTAAATGGTGCGAAGAATAGAAATCCACCAGATGTACTAATAAATAGAAGCAATGCTAACGATCCATAAATAGGAGCGTTACCGAAGTAACTAAAAGTAGTCATCATCCACGATAACCCTACCATCCAGTATATAAATCCAAGTAGCCAACCTAGTAGAAGTGGATGAATATTATTTCTTTTCACGGCAAAAAGTATCGGTACAAAACCTATAAATGCGGTGATTGATACGCCGTTATCTGCAGTTGATATCACAAGTAGAAACGCTGATAGAAGTGTTAGAAGTAGTGTTATAATTTTATCTTTTTTCATAGTCGACTATTTTATAATATATTGTATCTCTAATGCAAGACAAAAGTTTATATAAAAGGTTTTATTTTTATAAATTATCTAGTATGAACACAGAATTCTACGATATTCAAGGTAATATCAAAAATGCAAATAAGCAACTAGGTCTATTAGAAAATCATATTGTAGTGTATACCTATTATACTAAAAACAAGGGTATCTTAAAAAAGTAGAGTTCACTAACAGGCAAGAAACAAACGCAATTTTATGATAACAATGTATTTACAATTACTGATATGCTCACAGCCTAGGAAACATTGCGAGCTTGAAAAGAGAAAGGATTGAAAATTACTCATAAATTATGGCAAGAGAACAAAGCAACGATTGAAAAATTACATTACTAAGGAAACCCTAAAGCTATCTACTTTGCGTGTGGAAATTTCTAGTGCCGAGAATATCCGTAAGCGAGTTGAATTGATGACAGCAGAGCAGAATGTTAAAACCAAAACAGACAAACCGCAATATAAAGTTCACCTATTTAAGTTGAACTATACGTGGAATTGTTATATGGTATAAGGTATGGTGCAATGCTGTAAAGATTATAAAATTTATGTAATCAAATGGGAAACTTTAGTTTATAAAAGTTATTGAAAATTAAGGAGAATGAAAATGTTAGCAAATGAAATAACCAAAAAAATTGAGGATAAGAAATTATTTACAGAGCATATGTTTAAAGCAAAAAATATTGATAAATTATTAGATGAAAGAGATACAAATCCATTTGATTCTAGTTGGGTGGAAGTATCTACTTATTTAGAGAAACAAGAAATACCAAAAGAAATTATGGATGAAATTAAGAAATTATGTAAATTAGCATTTTTGACTTGTGTTAAATTTGAAGGTTGTAGTGAATTAGCAGGGTATGCTTCGGATGATATGGAACTTATCTGTATGGCGGATTATTGTGGTTTTAAATCACCATGGCTCGAAAAAATGGTTACTTTGTATATGTCTAATATTTTTCCTACAGGAGATATTTTGAAAAATTATCCTAATCTATAATTATAAATTTAATTAAGCTAATATAATATATAATCATTCAAATTACTTGTAAAATAGGATAACTAAACTTTCTGAAAACGGATATAATTTGTACTCCAAATAAGCTATTCTGCGATAGACTTTGAAATCCCAGCGGGTGAATATTTTTCACAATGTATGGGTTAGAAAAAAAGACCGCAACGAATATGAGAATAAACATAGTTATGGATATGCTTACAGCTTCCATTTTTATAAATTTGACACGCATAAAAATAAAAATTATGAAAAATGTGATAATAGTAAACACGGTTTTAAGCTAAGCGAAAAAAGATAGAGGATTTTATAAACATCTATGCAGTAAAAACCAACTATAAAACTTGTGAAAGATATTATCTGACAGAAATTGAAGATAAGAGCCAACAGAATTTTAAAATAATGAATATACTCTGTCCTTATTGTCAAACGATAAATGCGGGATAAATAGACAACACAGAGAAACCATTGTGAAAACACTTAAAAAAATTGAGGCAAGAAAAAACGTATTCTAATATTAACCCTTGGGAAATTGGTTACGAATGGCTTTACGTTCGATTGGAAAAATCTATCCCGAAAAAGCAGAAAGTTATGCTACCCTTTTTTATAATAGAAATAAATATATTGACATTGGCTCTAAATACCAAAGAGATAGCTACCAAAAAAGTATGGCTTTAGAGGTACTACAAACTATAAACTCACCCCTCTTTAAAGAATATTTACAAAAAGCTCAATACAGTGACTACGATAGATTAAGAGTGTATGCTGAAAATTTTAAACCTTAATTATTCGTACACAAAATAATTTAAAATCAAAATGTTATGATAATATTTATTAACTTGAAAGGAGGTCATGATATGCCTTTAGATAATCAAAAAATTAGAGGACAATTTAGCTTATTGGCTTGGAATTCTAGTAATGACTATGACTATGTATGCTTAACTACTCTTTGGAAAGGGAAGAAAAAGTCAAATTCACCTAGTGAGAAAATTACAGTAATGTGGTCGCATGAAAATAGTTATGGTGTAATCGGTAGTAAAGTAGGAGATTTTATTGATGTTTATCTTAGAACGGATGAGCATGAAGGGATTTTTGTAAGACGTAAAATTGCAATAGACTTAATAGAATGTTTTACAGGGTTGAAAATTTGCGAAGTAGAATTTATAGAAAACCCTAAAGCTAAATTCTTATCTAAAGACAAGCCTAGAATAAAAAGAGCAAAATGGCTACCTAATGAGGAGGTGGACATTGTGCTTCTTTATTCCAATAACTATATAATTAACGAAACAGATCAAATTAAAACAGATTTTTTTACAGTAAAACGAATTAGCACAGGAGACAACTGGTTCATGTGCGATGAAAACACTGCAACAAAATTAATGAAGAAAGGTTATTCTCAACTATTAATCGAGCAAAGTGATATTCCATTATAAATAAAATTAGGAGAATTAATATGTTTAAAAAACTCATCGAAAAATGTTCTGATTTTGGTAACCCCCCTACCCTCAATAAATTGCTAATTTAACCGATGTGCAAAAAGAGGCACTTTAAAAACTACTGCACAAAATGGAGAATACAGGCTGTACCAATCCGTTGCCTTATGCTTTTAGCGAAATTTCTGAGGGTATACCACAATTTGCACGATTTTTAGTTTATAAAGAATTATTTAAAATTGCAGACAATATAGACACTGGTATTGCCAATGCAAACGATTATACGGAAAATTCTGAAAACGGCAATGAAGATTTTGAAGAAATACACGTGGAAATTGAAAAACAATAGGCAAAGAAACATTACATGCATATTTAAAAGATTATAATAGAGGACTGATTTCATCGTTTATCATCTTTATTGATGAGGGAAATAATTGGCGCGCTAGTGAAGATGGCGTTAGCTGGGCACTAGTTGAAACAGATGAAAACGGAATAAT
>CAMRDM010000102.1 GCA_947041225.1 uncultured Deferribacteraceae bacterium
ATAAAATATAATTGAAAATTTGAAAATATTTAGAGTTAAATATACCTACGAACTAACCACCGTTCTCAACAAACCTATCTATGTGAAAAAAATAACCTATAACTCTTAAAACAAGATAAAAAAAATCTGCTTGTAAATACTACAAGCAGTTTTATAAACATAATAAATTATGCAGATTTAACTTCTTTAATTGAAGGAATTTCTTCTTTAATTCTTGCTTCAATTCCATTTTTCAATGTCATCATAGAAAACGGACAAGAACCACAAGCTCCTCGAAGCTGAACCGTAACAACACCATCGTCTGTTACATCAACTAAATCTACATCACCACCATCGGCCTGTAGCATAGGGCGTACTTTTACTAATACTGCTTCAACTTCATCTCTCAAACTCATTGTACTACTCTCCTCTTTCTTTTTTTATCTCAGCTTTAAGATCATCAACAAGGCTTTCTGCTTTGCCAATTTTTTTATAATAATCTTTTAAAGCCATTTCAACAGCTTCTTCAGCCATTACTGAGCAATGGATTTTTGCAGGAGGTAGTCCTCCAAGTTTATCTACTATATTCTGATTGGTTAATCTTAACGCATCTTCTAAATGTGTACCACGAAGAAGCTCCGTTGTCATAGAACTTGACGCAATCGCCGCTCCACAACCGAAAGTTTTAAATGTTGCCTCTTCTATAAGACCAGCATCGCTTATCTTTAAAAATAACTTCATCATATCGCCACATGCAGGATTTCCTACTTCTCCAACTGCTGATGGATTTTCGATCTCTCCCATATTTCTCGGATTTGTAAAATGATCCATAACTTCATCGCTGTAAGGACCCATATTGTTTGTAGCCATAACTATACCTCATATAAATATTTTATTCTTGTTTTTAAAAAATTCTACTCTCTACTGTAAATAGCTCTACTCTGTTATATCAAAAGCAGTCTACTCTCGTCTATCTAAATAACTCAATTCTCGTCAATAGCCTACCTTGTATATCAAAGTAACCTATCCCTCATTTATCAAATAATTCTATTCTCGTAAACTCTACTATCTACTATCTATTATAAGCAGGAGACATCTCACATAACCTAGTAACTATCTTAGGTGTAACTTCAAGTACATGATCTATATCTTCCTGAGTGTTATACTTAGAAAGTGTCATCGTCATCGATCCAGCACATATATCCGTTGGAACTCCAACAGCTGTTAAAACGTGCGATGCTATTAAATCTTCCTCATCTTCAGCTAATATATTAGATGAACATGCAGATCCTGATGCTGCATAAATACCGTTCTGTGTGTACGACATAAGAAGTGATTCTCCCTCTATATACTCAACCCAAAACGATACATGGTACGGAAGTCTATCTTTTAATGAACCTGTGAAGTGAAGAAAATCAAACGACTTTCCTAAACCTGCAATAAGTTGATCTCTCAACTGCTCTATCTTTGGAACATAAATACTCATCTCTTCCTTTGCAATCTTGCAAGCTTCTCCAAACCCAACGATCGCTGCAACATTCTCTGAACCTGATCTATAACCAGCCTCTTGATGTCCTCCATCTAAAAGCGATTTTAACTTAACTCCACTACGAATATATAATGCCGCAGCTCCACGAGGACCATAAATGTTTTGTGATGCTATAGTCATCGTTGATGCTTTAATCTTATTCACATCTATCTCTAAAAAACCTGCCGATGCAACTGCATCTACATGTAAGTGTACACCTTTCTCTTCACAAATCTTGCCAATACCTTCGATATCTTGAATAACACCGATCTCTGGATTAGCATGAGATACTGCAACTAATGCCGTATCTGATCTGATTGAAGATTTTAACTCTTCTAAATTAATCTTACCATCAGTGTCTACTTTTAACACTGTGTATGTATATCCCTCGCTAACTTTCTTAGCAAGTAAGTTGTGTATAGATGCGTGCTCAATCTCTGATACGATCATATGTTTCTTATCTTTTAAAACAGCTAAAACACCTTTAACAGCTAAATTGTTTGACTCTGTTCCGTTAGATGTAAATACTACTGTATCATCAGGGTTAGCATTAAGAAGTGCAGAAACCTGTTTACGAGCCTCTTCAACTGCTACATAAGATTTTCTACCTAATGGATAAAAATGTGCCGATGGATTGCCGTACTCTTCTGATATAAACGGTAACATCTTCTCAACAACTCTCTGATCTGGTTTAGTACCAGCTATGTTATCTAAATATATAAAACTCATAATATGTTATCCTTAAAAATAATTTAATTAGAATATCATTAAAATCAATACTCTATTTCAATATAGATACTATTTCCTGCCTATTTCTAATTAAGACCTATTTTATCTCATTTAGTTCAAATTACAAGTTAAAAATTAATTATCATTAATTTTCTCAATAAATTACAAGCAATACTATTAATTTACTAACTAGCAACACATTTTAGTGTAGCACAAAATTATAAAAAGTTAAATTAATTAATCAGATAGTATTAAATAAAATAGATAAGCAAAGTGTTTTCAATATAGAAATGAAACACCTGTTAGTTACATGAAATATTGATTATAAACTTTACCACAATACATACTAATCTACAAAAAACATACCAATATACTAACCTACAAGAACTCTACAACTTAATAACTATAAACTGATTGCAATATCAAACTTGATAATTTTATAACTCTACAACTTAATAACGCTACTATTCAATAATCATATTATACAATAAATAATTTAGAGATATGAAAGTATTAATCTCTCTCAAGAGAATACCTCCATATAACTCTAAAAAATATTGTTTTCATAATCATCTAAATTATCTATATTACCTTTTTGGTTCTAACACTAATTTATCGTTCTCTAACCTATATTTCAGTCCTCTTCTTACAACACCACTTCTGCCGAACTGATCAAGAGTTTGACGACCATATGTTACAGATAATCCTGCTGCATTACCGATATCTAATGTAAAGTTATCTATGAAATATACAGCCTTTGATTGTCCCGGTAATCCAAAATACTCTACTGCTGGAAGACTGTCTGATTGATATTTCACCCAAACTTCTTCTTTAAATCCAAAAATTAAACGCTTCGGAGTTGGTGCAGGAACAACTTCATTTACAGCTGTCGCACCTCGTGTAGTCGCTGTATTTATCACAGGAGATGTCAACTCACTACCTGTTGTCTTTGGAACTCTTGTACCGTTCGCTGTCTCATCTAACAAGGTATTGATGTTTGTCGTTGGAGACGGATACTCTATCGACATATTTTCAGGTTCATCTCTCCCAACTACAACAATGGTTGATGAAACATTTTTTAATGAATAAAATACATAGTACGATATAGCACCAACAATTAATAGTCCGATAACTACAGCGATAACTACAACATTGCTATTACTAACAATCTCCTCTGTATCTTCAACAAATTCAACTTTGTCAGACGGAGTTACTTTTTGAGAATAACCGTTATTGCCGTTACTGTCGGAGTTCCCGTTATCACCGTTTTTTACACCAAATGCTTTACTTCCTGTTTTTGGATACTCTGTATCAAAAAGAGGTTTAATCTGCATCTCGTAATCATACCCTAAAAACTCTGCATACTGTTTTACAAATCCATACGCATGAAGATAAGAAGGCATTTCATCAAACGCTCCTTTATCCATAATTAATATTGAATTCTCTCGGATCTTCGTCTCTTGAGATACCATTTTAACTGTTTTGCCTATCTCTTCTCTTTTACTTTTTAATAATTTTGCCAATTCACTCATAAGTCTTCTTTTTATAATTTATTTTTTTTACAACCTAACTCAATGTAATCTATACTTTACTCATATCGTAAATATACTTCAAACCATGAAGAGTGAGGTAAGGTTCATGGATAACTGGATGAATAATATCATCTATAAATACTACCGACAAGCCACCTGTGAATATTATATTAACATCTAATTCACGTCCTTCAAATTTATCTTTTAATATTCTGGTTAAGATACCGTTAACTAAATCAAGGTAGCCGTAATACACTCCAGATCGTATAGCTGTAACTGTATCAGTGCCTAATACTTGTGTTGGAACTGATAACGGAACTTGTGGAAGTAAAGATGTACTATTATGTAACTGTTCTGAAAATATCTTTCCTCCCGGTGCTATAATACAACCGATAAAATCACCCGTATCTGATAAAGTGTTAAACGTAGATGCTGTACCCATATCAACAATGATAGCTGGTGTTGAATACTTCATCTTAGCTCCCACAATATCTGAAACTATATCCGATCCGATATACTCAGGATCTTTTATATTAGGGATCATACTGTACGGAAAAATATCCTTAACTAAATATGCTTCCTTTTTTAAATACTTCTTTGCAAACTCAACAATTAAAGGAGTTACTAGCAATACAACCGATGATATAACTACAGCTTCAATATCATCAATACCTAAACCATTAATAGATAGTTTAGGTAATATTATAGATGAGTATTCATCAACTGTAATGGTGCTATCTGAGTTAACTCTAAAATCAAAAATTAGTTCATTATCTCTATATCCACCAATACAGATATTACTATTGCCAACATCAATTACTACTATCAAGACCTATATCTCCAATAGTTATTGTAGAAAGAGCTTTTTGATCATCTACAACGATCAGTCCACCATCTTTATTAATACCATACTCTCTATAAACTTTCTTTTCATTGCCAACTGTAACAGATATATTGCTACCTTTACAAGCTGTATAGTTTTTCCACATAGATTTAATATCGATATCGTCTGCTACCAATCTACTGATATTGCTTTCAAGGCGTAATAATATCGATGCTAAAATCACATCTGGGTATAATGATTTTAGATAGTTATCACCTAGAGAAGTTATCGTACTATTAACTTCAACGTCTCCTGTTTTACCAGACAGATTTATGCCAACACCTAATACTACTCTAATTAGTTCATCACCAGAAAACATAGCTTTTAAAACCATTCCAGCAGTTTTTTTATTGTTGATAATTATATCGTTAGGCCATTTCAGAAACGTACCTTCAATATATCTACTAATCGATTCAACAAGTGAGTACCCTACAACAATATTTAATGGCTCTAAAAGTTTCTTATCAATGAGAGGTAACTCAACTGAAAAGAGTAGTGACTCATCACAGTTTTCCCACCGACGATTGTTTCGACCAGTTCCATTCGTTTGAGCAGTCGCAACAATAACCTTACCTTCTAAACGAGGAGATTTTAAAAGTTGATCGTTTGTTGATGATAAAGATTTAAAGACTTCTATCTCCCTACCAAGACTTTTAGTAGTTAAAATGTCTTTAAATGAATTCAAAGAAAAGCTCGCCATAACATTCCTCTAATAAAATACGATTAACATTATATAATCATCTTGAAATCATCGTTAATGATACTAATATTTTATCAACATAATTTTTCATACATTAAACATTATTCTATTATAGAATAATAGATTTATCAACCATTAATATATTTCTCAAATACTTTATAATGAACTTTCTGCATATTGTGTTTAACAGATAATAATATAATATACTTTATGCTTGAAGAATATCGCCAATATGTTATAGTTAGATTTCGTTAAATAGAACCATGTAGAAGGATATAATATGAAATACAACCCTAAAGCTTTTGAAAGTTTATGGCAATCAAAATGGAGTGAAAAGGAGATCTTTCATCTAAAAGATGATAAATCTATTCCTAAATATTACTGCTTAGAGATGCTACCATACCCATCTGGAAATATACACATGGGGCACGTTAGAAATTACTCTATAGGAGACGCACTTGCTAGGTACAAACTTATGCAAGGATTTAATGTGTTGCACCCTATGGGTTGGGACTCGTTCGGCTTACCTGCTGAGAATGCTGCAAAACAACATAAACGTGATGCCGCTGAATGGACATACTCTAACATAGATAAAATGAAATCTCAGATCAAAAAATTAGGGTTCTCATACGACTGGAGTAGAGAGTTTGCAACCTCTGATCCAACTTACTATAAATGGGAACAGATGATCTTCATAAAATTATGGGAGAAAGGTTTAGCATATAAAAAACACTCCGAAGTGAACTGGTGTGATGATTGCGAAACTGTACTTGCTAACGAACAAGTTGAAGACGGAGCTTGTTGGAGATGTGGAAATACAGTTAGATCTAAAGGGCTTAAACAGTGGTTTCTTAAAATTACTGAATACGCTGAAGAACTCCTTGAGTACACAGATAAACTTCCTAACTGGCCTGCTAAAGTTTTGACTATGCAAAAAAACTGGATAGGAAAATCTGTAGGTGCTGAAATAGATTTCAAAATCGCTGACGATAAAGATAACAAAACTATAACAGTTTTTACAACTAGAGCTGATACTTTATACGGTTCAACTTTTATGTTATTAGCACCTGAACATCCACTTGTTAAAACATTAATTAGCGACGCTACTAATAAAGCTGAGATCGAAGAATTTATAACTAAAATATCTAAACTTGATAACATCAATAGATCAAGTGATAAAAATAAAGATGGCGTTTTTATAAATAAATATGTTATCAATCCTGCAACAAATAAAAAAATACCTATATACTTAGCCAACTACATTCTTATGGGATACGGGACAGGAGCTGTTATGGCTGTGCCTGCTCATGATGAAAGAGATTT
>CAMRDM010000103.1 GCA_947041225.1 uncultured Deferribacteraceae bacterium
ACACCAGGACGTACACTCTTTCCCTACACGACGCTCTTCCGATCTCCTGTTTCACTTAATAACGGATATCCATATTCTAATGATAATCCAAACCCTCTAATAGGATAGCCCTTAATACCGCCACCTACCGATAATAACATATCTGAGTCATCTTTAAAAGCTGAACTCTGTTTATTAAAAATCATACCACCATCTACAAATGCAAATAGCTGTAATCGCTCTGATAAAAAATTGAACCTAGTTTCAAACGTACCAGAGAAACCACTGTCTCCAGATACATAACTTGATGGATAACCTCGCACAGAGTAAATACCACCTAAGTAATATCTCTCCGATGCTAATAACTCATTAAACGCAAACTGTCCATCTATATCAAAGTTAAATCTTACATATCTTGAAGCATATTGAAAGATTGTAAAACTTGCATCTATTACATTGAAATTGCCAGATGCAAACAAATTTGATGATGTTAGACTCTTATCAGTTAAGCCAACAAGACCACCAAAACCACCTTTATAAGTTAATGAATATAATATCCCTGTGTAATATGTAGGATAAAAATTTCCTAATATAGTAGCCTCAGCTTTTAAAATATCATCTTCTGTTGCAGCTTCAGATGTTATACCTGAATAAAAATCCCTAGTGTTTTCACCAGCTATAGCAAACCTCATTAATAAAAAATTGCTGTAACTCATAACTATTGGATACTCCGTATATATAGAGTATCTAAGCGAATAACCGTTTGGATCTATCGGACGAAACTCCTCTACACTCGATGTATAGTTACTATATGAGAAGTTGAACCCCATTCTAACACCATCATATAGTATCGGAAAAGCGTAATCAAAATCCATATATATCAACTGTGTTAAATCAAGAGACCCTCTTCCAATCATAACATCTATCAAGCTACCTATACCAAGAGAACCGTTCAGCGATAAAGAATCTCCACTTGTTAATATATTTGATATCACTCCTGAAGCGTTCAATCTATATAAACTTGTTGCATCTGATCCGTAATTATCTATAGAGAATAAAAATTTATAAGGATTACTATCTGTTACATGAACAATAATATCCGTTGTGCCCGGTTTAATTCCAGCTTTAAGTGTAGTTCTAACCTCTAAATCTTGATAACTATTTAATATCAATAATTTACGCTCAAGTTCAGATGTTTTTAAAATCGTATCAGGTGCTAATAGAAATAGATGGTTTGCTATAAAATCTTTCTTATAATCTGATGCACCCTCTACTAATATATTTCCTATGCGTGCCTCAACTATATTCATCACAACAACATCTTGTGATACAACTTGAGGAGGAACATAAGCGTAACTTGATAGATATCCACTATCTTGATAAAGCTCTGTAATTAAATTAGCAGCCTCATAAAGTTCTTTCAAAGATAAATTGCGACCAGTATATGCAGCAACAGCTGAAGCTAGTTTAGCTGATGAAAAAATTCTATTACCGTAGAAATCAAACTTGATAACAAATATCTGTTCAACAGAATCTTCTTGTGGTAGATTTCTAATTATATCAGTATTTGTTATAATATTCGTATTTAGATCTCTTGGAAATGGCGAGTTTCTATACTCTTTCTCAAAACTATCGTTTACCGCTCCGATATTTATTTCTTGAGAGTATAATGACGTTGCCATAACAAAAAATAAAGAACACATTAATAGTGCTTTACTAAACATCTAAAACCCCTAATAGATCAATAATACGATACCCAATGAGTATACACAGAATAACGTTACTTATCAAGTAAAAACGAGCAAATACGCTGCCAAATAAAAATTTAAACTTATTGCGATTTAAAGAGACACATTAATAAGATCTATCTTATTTAATATTACTATCGGAAAAAAAGAGTAAACCTAAACTAAATTGATACCTAGATTTACTCTTTTAAAAAATTATTGAAGACTATTAGACTAAAAAACCATTAAAATTATATAATTAACCTGTTTTTTCAAGATTTGAATAAGCAACAGACATCATTAACTTAATTCTGTTCAGCTGATTAACTTCAGATGCACCGGGATCGTAATCAACTGCTGCTATATTTACATCGTTATATCTGTTCTTAAGCTCTTTTACAACCCCTTTACCAGTTATATGGTTCGGAAGGCACGCAAACGGCTGTACACATATAATGTTTTTAACACCTGACTCGATCAACTCGATCATTTCTCCTGTTAGCAACCAACCCTCTCCTGACTGATTACCTAACGAAACAATCTCTTCTGCCATCTTAGCGATCTCCATTATGTGAGGCATAGGTGAGAAACTTCTACTGCGTTCTAACGCTTTACGCATAACATTTCTCTTTCTCTCTATCCATCTTATGAATAGTTTTGTCATCATAACTCTAAATCTACTTGATACTCTGATTTGTGATCTAAATATCTCATCATACGCACAGTAAAGTACAAAATCCATGAAATCAGGCATAACTGCTTCTCCGCCCTCTTTCTCAACTAAGTCTATCGCATTATTGTTCGCATCTGGTTGAAACTTAACTAAAATCTCTCCAACAATACCAACCCTAGGTTTTACTTTATCATGTATAGGTATTGAATCAAAATCTGCAACTATCTCATTAACAGCTTTTTTGAATGATTTTATCTTAGGATTACCAACATATATCTCACACTCTTTCGCCCATTTTTCATAGACTTCTATTGTTTGTCCTTCTACCTTCTCATAAGGACGAGTTTTTAATAGTAGCCTCATCAATAAGTCACCATATAAGATACCCGAGATAAGTTTTCTAACTAATTTAAAAGTAATAGAAAATCCTTCATGTCTCTCAAGCCCGTGCAGATTAAATGATAGTACTGGTACATCAGCTTTATTCATCTTCTCAAGCGCCATCTTCAACCAACCGATATAGTTTGTAGCTCTACATCCTCCTGCCGTTTGAGATATAATAACCGCTGTCCTACTAGGATCACACTCATCTGACTCTAAATACCCTATCAACTGTCCGATCGCCATTATAGCTGGATAACATGAATCGTTATTTACATATTTTAAACCGTAATTAACATCCTCTTTACTAGCCTTCTCAAGAACTTTTAATTTATACCCCTCTGCATTAAATCCCGATGATAACATACGCATATGTATCGGAGAGATCTGTGGAGAGATAATCGTATACTCCTCTTTCATCGCTTTAGTAAACTCAACACGCTCTTTCAACTCTTTATAACTTCTAGCAAAATTGCGATCTTTTCTATCGTTCACAGCAGCGATCAACGATCTTAATCTTATACGAATTGCACCAAGATTACTTCCCTCATCTATCTTTATAACTGTATATAACTTATCGTGACGCTCTAAAATTTCAGATACCTGCTCAGTCGTTATCGCATCTAAGCCACAACCGAATGAATTTAATTGAATAAGCTCTATATTATCTTGTTTTGCAACAAACGATGCTGCTTTATATAATCTTGAATGATAAGTCCACTGATCTATCGTCTTCATCGGTTTCTCTAAATGATTAATACCAAGATGAGCTACAGCATCTTCTGTTAATACAGCTAAACCACTACTTGCAATTAATTCAGGGATACCATGATTAACTTCGCCATCAATATGGTAAGGTCTACCTGCTAGAACGATACCGATGATACCTTTCTCCGTAATATACTCAAGTGCTTTCTCTCCAGCCTCTCTGATATCAGCCTTAAATTGAACATCTTCTGCCCAAGCTTTATTTAATGCAAGTTTTATATCGTGAGAGTCTATACCACTCTCTTTGTTTACAAAACTATTAACCATAGCCATCTCAAGACTCTTCTTATCACCGAATGTTACAAATGGTTGTATAAAATTAACATCGTTCTCATTTATAGCATCAATATTTAATCGAACAATCTCTGGGTATGAACAAACAACTGGACAGTTAAAATTATTATCAGATTTCTCCTCTAACTGCTCAAACTGAACACAAGGATAAAATATCGTACTAATACCTTTACTTATAAGGTTTAATATATGTCCGTGAACCATCTTACCCGGATAACATACAGTTTGTGATGGGATAGTCTCAAGCCCTGTATTAAATAACTCCTTAGATGATCTATCTGATGTTTCAACTCTATATCCTAACTCTGTGAAAAATGTAAACCAGAAAGGATAGTTTTCAAACATATTAAGAACTCTAGGGATACCTATTACACCTCGTGGTGCAACATCTAGCTCTAACGGTATATAGTAATCGAATAAACGCTCCTCTTTAAATGCAAATAGATTAGGTAATGTAGATGGTTCTGAAACAGCTTGTAAACCTTTCTCACAACGGTTACCTGTGATATATCGTTTTTTACCATCAAAAATATTTACAGTTAATAAACATTTATTACTACATTTGTTACAATTTGCATTTTTTGATTCCATCGTAAACTGCTCTAACTCTTCAAGAGTGATTAATGTCGTTTCCTCATTCTTGTAATTATTCTGAGCAATAAGTGATGAACCAAATGCACCCATATGTCCAGATATAGCAAAACGAGTAACTTCTGCACCAACAGATAATTCAAACGCTCTTAAAACCGAATCATTAAAAAATGTTCCACCTTGAACAACAAGGTTTTTTCCTAACTCTTCTAATGATTTCATTTTGATAACTTTATATAAAGAGTTTTTAACTATAGAGTATGATAATCCAGCAGAAATATCTCCTATAGTTGCTCCCTCTTTTTGAGCTTGCTTAACTTTAGAATTCATAAACACTGTACAACGTGAACCTAGATCCATCGGTTGTTTAGATTGAACAGCCGCTTTTGCAAACTCCTCTATCTTGAAACTAACAGATTTTGCAAACGTCTCAAGAAATGAACCACAACCTGATGAACACGCTTCATTTAATATAATCTTATCTATTGCACCGTTTTTGATATACATACACTTCATATCTTGTCCACCTATATCAAGTATAAATGATACATTTGGAACAAAATATTTAGCCGCTGTAAAGTGAGCTATAGTCTCTACTTCACCATCATCAACACCTAACGCTGCCTTGATTAAACCCTCTCCGTAACCAGTGATAGCCGATCTTGCAATCTTAGCCTTAGCTGGTAGTAATGAATATATCTCTTTTAAAACCAATATAACCGATCTAACTGGATCACCAAGATTTGATGCGTATGACGAGAAAACCATTCTATCGCTAGAATCTATAATAATAGCTTTAGTTGTAGTTGATCCTACATCTAAACCTAGAAATAAATCTCCCTCTGCATCTTTTAACTCAATCGTCTCTAACGTGCCTTTACCTGCATGACGCTTCTGAAATTTCTTATACTCTGCATCTGATTTAAATAACGGCTGTAATAGTTCTATATCTGATTCAAACCCATCAACAAGTGCTAAGGCTCTATTATTGATCTCTTTGAACGCAATCGGCTTAAACGCTTTAGATAGAAGTGCTGTTCCTTTTGCTACAAAAAGCTGGGGGTGATCTGGGAAAATAATCTGATCTGGCGTAAGACATAATGTTTCAATAAATCTCTGTCTAAGCTCTGATAAGAAAAATAATGGACCACCTAAAAATGCTACCCTTCCTCTTATTGATCTACCACAAGCAAGTCCACCGATAGTCTGATCGACAACTGCTTGAAAGATAGATACAGCTATATCCTCTTTTCTTGCACCCTCATTTAACAAAGGCATAACATCTGTCTTTGCAAATACTCCACATCTTGCTGCTATCGGATAGATAGTTTTATGATCTTTTGCAAGATTGTTAACACCCTCGGCATCAGTCTGTAAAACCGCCGCCATCTGATCTATAAACGCTCCTGTACCACCTGCACAAGTTTCATTCATACGTTGATCTATACCGTTTTCAAAAAATGTTAATTTAGCATCCTCGCCACCTAACTCTATTGCAACATCTGTGTTAGGAATAGTCTGCTTAATACACTCTGTTGATGCAATAACCTCTTGAACAAAATCAATATTTAACCACTCAGAAGCAGATATACCACCCGAACCTGCAACAGCAATTGTAACTTTATCATCACTAAAAACTGCATGAGCATCTGATAAGAGCCCTATTAATGTATTACGCATATCTGAAAGATGTCTCTCGTATCTGCTATATATTGTATTATTATCACTATCTAAAACAACTATCTTAATTGTTGTTGAACCTATATCCAACCCTACGTGTAACAACTTCTTGCTAGTAGACATTAAACCCTCCATCTGAAAGTATAAGAAATATTTAATCTTTTAATAAGACCATTTTAGTATCATTAAACCTAACGTGCAGAGTAACATATATAAAACTTAATTTCAATAGAAATTGACAGTTCTATCTAGTTACTTACCCCCTCATTGATTATAAATATATATTATTTATCGCATGTATACATATTTATTATATTGATATATTTGTTTATACAATCAATTAATTTTTACTTTATAAAACAGGTTGATGATTTTTATAGAATTTAACATCTATTATCAGTAAAAGATTGCAATTTGACTAGTTGTAAATTATTTTTTTATTGAACTTGAAATTGAACTTTATAAAATTTGAATTAATTTTATTGAAC
>CAMRDM010000104.1 GCA_947041225.1 uncultured Deferribacteraceae bacterium
AACTTACCCCAACTCGCCCAATTGCACCAACGCTTTGCGATTATGTTTACGCTTTGCAAACTTACCCCAACTCGCCCAATTGCACCAACGCTTTGCGATTATGTTTACGCTTTTGCAAACTTACCCCAACTCGCCCAATTGCACCAACTTGCCCAACTGCACCAACTTGCCCAACGCTTTGAGACTATGTTTACACTTTTGCAAACTGTATCCAACTCGCTAAACCTGACCAACTGCCTAGATATGGAACTATTTCATAACCAACTTGACAACCTCTTCAAATGTTGAAACAAAATGAAAATTCATGTCCAATCTAACGTCTTCAGGTATTTCAGTCAAGTCTTTTTTATTATCAATAGGCGCTATAACTTCTTTTAACCCAGCCCTATGTGCAGCTAACGCTTTCTCTTTTAAGCCACCAATCTCTAATACTTTACCTCGTAACGTGATCTCTCCCGTCATCGCAATCTTACAATTAACTGGACGATCTGACATAGCCGATAAAATCGCCGATGCCATCGTGATACCTGCTGATGGTCCATCTTTTGGTACTGCTCCCTCTGGAACATGAAGATGAATATCAAACTCTTTAAATTTATACGACGGAACACCCATCTGTGCAGCTACTGATTTTACAACCGATAACGCAATCTTTGACGACTCCTGCATAACATCACCAAGATGTCCCGTTACCATTAATTTTCCACTACCTTCAAATAAAGCAACCTCGATTTGAAGAAGATCGCCACCATATGATGTCCACGCTAAACCAGTTGCAACACCAACTTCTTTATCATCATATACTGATCCTGAACGATATTTTCTAACACCTAGATAATCCTCGATCATCTTACCTTTAACTTGTAATTTTTTCAATTTCTTATCACTAACAATTCTTCTGATACACTTTCTGATTACCGATGCAATCTCTCTCTCTAAACTTCTTACACCTGACTCTTTTGTATAATATCTAATGATCTCTAATAAAGCATCATCAGTTATATTGATAATTTTACTATCCATTGAATGTTCTTTAAGTTGCTTATCTAATAAGAACGATCTAGCAATATTTAACTTCTCTTGCTCTGTGTACCCCGGAATTCTTATGATCTCCATTCTGTCAAGTAAAGGACCCGGAATCGTTTCAAGTGAGTTCGCAGTTGTAATAAAAAATACTTTCGATAAATCAAAATCTACTTCAATATAATGATCTAAAAATGTAGAGTTCTGTTCTGGATCTAACGTCTCTAGTAACGCTGATGATGGATCACCTCTAAAATCCGAACCTATCTTATCTACTTCATCTAATAAAAATACTGGATTCATACTTCCTGCTTTTTTCATAGATTGAATAATTTTACCCGGTAATGCACCAATATATGTTTTTCTGTGTCCTCTTATTTCAGCTTCATCTCTAACGCCACCCATAGAAACTCTAACAAACTTTCTGCCCATTGAGTCCGCAATTGATCTGGCTAATGATGTTTTACCAACACCCGGAGGACCTACAAAACATAGTATAGAACCTTTCAGATCTTTAGATATTTTACGTACTGCTAAAAACTCTAAAATTCTCTCTTTAGGTTTATCTAATCCGTAATGATCTCTATTTAATATAGCCTCAGCTTCTGACATATCTATTGAATCCTCTGTCTTAATACCCCAAGGAAGTGATGCTAGCCAATCAAGATAGTTACGAACAACCGTCGTCTCTGCAGACATCGGTGGCATTAAACGCATCTTCTTTAACTCTCTATCTGCTTTATCTCGCACTGTATCTGGTAAATCTAATGATTTTAATTTAAGCTCAATCTCATCGATATCTGCCTTGAAATCATCCTCTCTACCCATCTCTTTATTTATAGCCTTCATCTGCTCATTAAGAAAATACTCTCTCTGAGATTTAGCCATCTGTGCTTTAACTTGATTTTTAATCTTATCTTCTAATTTTAAAAGTTCTAACTCTATTTGGATAAGTTCAATTATTTTCTCTACTCGTAACGATACTGAATCACTATCTAATATCAGTTGAAGATCATCGATCTTTATAGATAAATTAGCCGATATCATATAAGATAATTTAACGGTATCTTCTGTACTTACCATATTTTGAAAAATTTCAGGTGTAACTTTCTTAGTGTACGTAACATACTCTTCAAACGATTTCAACAACGCTTGACGTAAAACTAATTCACTATTGCCTTCAAAAATACTCTCCGCAACAGCTTCAACATCAGCAAAATATGAATCATCTTTTAAAGATAATTTAACTAATTTAGCACGCTTAATACCCTCAACTAAAACTTTAACCGTTCCATCTGGAAGTTTTAATATCTGAAGAATTGACGCCACTATACCAATTTCATAAAGATCATCCGTTGTAGGATCTTCTGTTGTTGAACTCTTCTGTAACGCTAAAAACAACTTCTTATCTGTTGATTCAGCTATCTGCAAAGCTTTAACCGATCTCGGTCTGCCAACAAATATAGGGACAATCATATATGGAAATACAACTACATCCCGTAATGGGATTACTGTATATTGCTCTATTTTATTCGATTTCAAATCTAGCTACTCCGTCTCAAATTCAATTCATCTGCGTTTTCTTCATTAATCGATGAACCATCACTACTATCTAAATTATCATAATTATCTGAGCCATCTTCTGATGATAATTTATCCAACGTAATAGCCTCCGCTTTTCCAGTAATTACATCTTTATTTATAATACACTCTTTCACATCTTTCATAGACGGAAGCTTATACATCACATCAAGCATAACTGATTCTAAAATAGCCCGAAGACCCCTAGCACCCGTTTTACGCTTAACTGATAATTTCGCTATCGCCGTAAGCGCACTCTGAGTAAATGTTAATTTAACTTTATCAAACGATAACATTTTTTCATACTGTTTGATTAATGAGTTCTTAGGCTCTGTTAATATTCTTACTAACGCCTCTTCATCAAGCTCTTCAAGTGGTGCAGCGATCGGTAATCTTCCTACAAACTCTGGAATTAAACCGTATTTAACAAAATCATCTGGCTCTGCTTGTTGTAATAAATCAAATCTTTTTGTACCAACATTTATAACTGGTTTCTCATCTGGATCTAACTCTACAACCGTTCCAAAACCTAAAGTCTTTTTACCAGTTCTACGTTTTATTATCTCATCAATACCATCAAATGCTCCACCACAGATAAATAATATATCCGTCGTGTCAACTTGTAGATACTCCTGATGTGGATGCTTTCTTCCACCTTGTTGAGGAATTGAGGCAACTGTGCCCTCTATTATTTTTAGTAACGCCTGTTGAACTCCCTCTCCTGACACATCACGTGTTATAGATGGAGAGTCTCCCTTTTTTGCTACCTTATCAATCTCATCAATAAAAATTATACCTTTCTGTGCTCGTTCAATATCGTAATCAGCGTTCTGTACAAGTTTTAATACAACATTCTCTACATCTTCACCAACATATCCTGCTTCAGTTAATGTTGTAGCATCTGATATTGCAAACGGTACATTTAATAATTTTGCAAGAGTTCTTGCAAGTAAAGTTTTACCCGTACCTGTTGGACCTACTATTAAAATATTACTCTTCTCTAACTCTATATTACTTTTATTTGCGTATAAAACCCTTTTATAATGATTATACACCGCAACCGATAATATCTTCTTCGCACTATGTTGACCGATTACATACTCATCTAACTTCTTATGCAACTTGTCTGGAGTTGGAAGTTTCATTATCTCCTCTTCTTGAGTATAATTACCTTCCTCTTCTAACGCCTCGTTACATAATGTTATGCAGTGGTTACATATACATGATGAGTCTATTCCAGATACTAATCTGTCAACCTCTTCTTTACCCCTGCCACAAAATGAACACGAAATTTCATCTATTTGATCTTCACTCATAAAATCCTCGATAAATTAAAAATATTACTACATATAAAATAAATGGTAACACTTCTACTAAATTAAAATTACTCTACATACTTAATCAAGCTGAAATATACCTAAGTTGACTGAACAAATATCACGACAAACTTAATGAACTCATAAGCTCGATAAAGCATAAACTATACGACAAACTTAATTAAATTATAAAACCACTAAACACGCTTAGTAATAATTTTATCTATTAAACCATACTCAAGAGATTCCTCAGAACTCATAAAATAATCTCTCTCCGTGTCTGCTGTTATCTTCTCAACAGTTTGACCAGTGTTCTCTGCTAAAATTTTATTTAACGAATCCTTAGTTCTCTGAACCTCTTTCGATTGAATCATTATATCTGTAGCCTGACCACGGAAACCGCCTGAAGGTTGGTGAATCATAACTCTCGCATTAGGAACAGCGTAACGCTTACCTTTTGCTCCTGCTGCTAACAGAAATGCACCCATACTTGCCGCTTGTCCTAAGCATATTGTAGATACATCTGGCTTTATAAAGTTCATTGTATCAAATATAGCCATTCCAGCAGTTATTACTCCACCAGGGGAGTTTATATATAATGATATATCCTTCTCGCCATCATCAGCCTCTAAAAATAAAAGCTGTGCAGATATAGCATTCGCTATCGCATCATCTACCTCTGTACCTAAAAAAATTATTCTATCTTTTAAAAGTCTTGAATATATATCGTACGATCGCTCGCCACGACCTGTTTGCTCTATTACGTACGGAATGTAAAAGCTCATAATATACGTTATCTCCCTTATTTCTTAACACACAACATAGCACTATACAAAATAAAAACAACTACTGCAAACTAAACAGTTACTTATTTTGTAGGTTTAGTAGTTTTTGTAGTTTTTGTAGTACTCTTCTTTGCTGGCTCTTTATCATCTTTTTTATTATCTGTTGATTTTACAGTCTTCGCAACCTTTTTACTCGCACTGTCTTCACTAACAGATTTACTCTTTGTAGCTTTAACTTTCTTTTCACTAGATTTTTCATCTGTATCAACAGGCGTTTCTTCCATCTGCTCTTTTAGATATTTATCGTACTCTTCTCTTGATACAGTCTTCTCAGTAATCTTATTCACTGTTGCAAGATAATCGTAAACTTTATGCCCTAAAAGATCGTTTCTTAATGCTTCTAACTGATTACCACCTTCAATCTCACTACGGATCTCCATAGCATCTCTATCTTGAAGGTCAGCATGGTGATCAAAATAATCAGACACATCTGTTTCATCAACCTTGATACCGTGCATTCTTGAAATCTCATTTATAAGAAGAGCATGCTTAACTTGTTCTTTCGCTTGACCTATATGACGATCTATTATCATCTGCTGGTTAATACCCATCGATTCTGGATTTAATCCCATTGCATGAAATTGCGACATACTATTATACGCAAGACGCTCTGCTTGTTCTCTTACAAATGAATATGGAACATCAAATATATTGTTTTCTGATAACAATTTTAAAAGCTTCATATATGCAACATGTCTTGAACTGTTATCAGCTTCTGCAACTAACGCTTTCTTAATTCTATCTTTTAATTCCTTTAATGTACTACATTTAGGATCAATATCTTTTGCGAACTCATCATCTATTTTTGGTAATTTCTGCTCTTTTATACCGTTAATTGTAACAGTGAAAACAGCATCTTTACCTGCTAAACTTTTCTCTTGATACGCTTCTGGAAATTTCACAGTTATATCTCTAACTTCGTCTTGCTTCATTCCGATAACCTGATCTTCAAACCCAGGGATAAACTTTCCTGAACCTAAAACTAATGAGAAATCTTTAGCCTCTCCACCTGCAAACGCTACATCATCAACTTTACCGAGAAAATCCATAACTACCATATCGCCACTTATCGTAGCTCTGCCATCAGTTACAGGCTCATGGCTCATATGTCTCTCTCTAATATCTTCAATCGTTTTATCTATATCTTTATCGGTTGTTTCTGGATATAGCTTATCAACCTTAAAGTCTGATATTTTATCAAGCGTTAGCTTAGGAAATACATCAAACCTAATTTTAAAAGTGATCGGTTCGTTCTCTTCAAATACCATATCCGATACAGTCGGTTGTGATAATGGGTTTATCTCATTTGTAACAAACGTCTCACTCATACTCTCAGATATCAAACGTTCCATTGCGTTTGATTTGATTTTATGAGCGTGTTGCTTCCTAATCACATCCATCGGTACTTTACCAGCTCTAAAGCCCGGTACCTTTGCCGTTGGCACTATTTTCTCTAACTCTTTATCTGACAACTCTACAAACGATTTGTACGGTATCTCAAACGATATCTCTTTCTGAGAATTCTCAATGTCTTTAATCTCTGTTTTCATCCTCTAAACACCTCTACTATAGACTACTATTCATTTTACAGTCTATAAGTCTATCTCTTCTTTTAATTATAATCAAGAGTAAATTTGATAGAGCTGAATATATTATGATAAACTATTGACTTAATGTATAAATAAATGTATAAATACTAG
>CAMRDM010000105.1 GCA_947041225.1 uncultured Deferribacteraceae bacterium
ATTGTATGATTGAGTTGCTTTATCGGTTAGTTTACACAGTTGATTATCTTATCTGACTATTGTGTTTTTACATAATAATACAGTTGATTATCTAGCTGCTCCGATAGCGATCTCTATCATTCTATTATACATCGTTGTTATTATCTTATTTTTTGATAAACCGAACTTCGTTGCCATATATGTAGGTTTTATAAATCCCACATTAACATCTCCTTTACGATCTTCCCAAACCATAATTTTAAACGGTAGTTCAAGTCCGATAAGTTGATTAAGTTGAATTAATGATGTTATATCGTTAATATCTCCGAACTCTATTACTGTGATCGGACGTATATCAACTTTTTGACCAAACGCATGTTCAAAGTGTAGGTGTTCGTTATAGATAGTTAAATTGTTTCCGATGATACTACTCTTTAGTTGTTGAACAGTTTTTTCAAAAAAAGATTTAGATTGTAATGAGTACATATAGCTGTTAGACGCTGCATAAAGGTTTAACGCCGATACATATAATATCGCTATAGTTATCAATATCTTTCTAATCATTTATATTATCCTTTCTAAATCACATATTTTTTCTAATCATTCGTTACTAACTTATCGGCAAAATATCATTTAAAGTAATAAAATATATTATATTTCTGCTAATTAATTATATTACCTAGATTTTTCTTATTTGTTGCTGTATCATTTAATTAACATTTTGATTTAATGTAATTTGTTATATAAATATTGCTAATGGAGGCTGACTGTTTATGAGTATTATAATTGATATCAAATCACGCGAAATAATTGATTCAAGAGGCAATCCCACGGTTGAAGTAGAGGTAACAACTGAAGAAGGTTTTATGGGTAGAGCCGCTGTACCATCAGGTGCATCAACTGGAAAGTTTGAAGCTCACGAGTTAAGAGATAGCGATAAAACACGTTATAATGGTAAAGGGGTTTTAGATGCTGTTGCAAATATTAACGATACTTTATCAAACGAGTTACGTGGTGTAAATATTTTTGATCAGAAATTAATTGATGAAATAATGATTAATATTGATGGTACGGAAACGAAATCTAAATTAGGTGCAAATGCGATATTAGCTGTATCTATGGCTGCTGCTAAAGCTGGAGCTGAAAGTGCAGGATTACCATTATATAGTTATTTAGGTGGGGTTTTTGCTCGTACGTTACCTGTCCCAATGATGAATATTTTAAATGGTGGCGAACACGCTGATAATAATGTAGATATACAAGAATTTATGGTTATGCCTGTTGGTGCATCAACTTTTTCTGAAGGATTAAGAATGGGTGTGGAAACTTTTCATGCGTTAAAATCTGTTCTTCACGATAAAGGGCTTAGTACATCGGTTGGTGATGAGGGTGGATTTGCTCCTAACTTAGGATCAAATGAAGAGGCGTTACAATACATTATTAAGGCTATCGAGAAAGCTGGATATAAACCTGGTGAGGATATCTGTATAGCTATGGACGTTGCTGCATCAGAACTTTATAAAGATGGATTTTATTTTATGGAAGCTGAGGCTGAAAAGAAGAAGTCTGTTGATGATATGGTTAAATATTACTCATATTTAGTTGATAAATATCCAATTGTGTCTATCGAAGATGGGTTAGATGAAGATGATTTTGAAGGTTGGAAATTATTAACTGATGCGATAGGTAAGAAAGTTCAATTAGTTGGTGATGATCTATTTGTTACAAATACTAAAAGATTAAATAGAGGGATTGAAGGTGGTATTGCAAACTCTATATTGGTTAAAGTTAATCAGATCGGTACAATAACAGAAACTTTTGATGCAATCGAAACTGCAAAACGTGCTGGTTATACATCTGTTATATCTCATAGATCAGGCGAAACAGAAGATGTTACAATTGCAGATATAGCCGTTGCAACAAATGCAGGACAGATTAAAACAGGTGCACCATCAAGAACAGATCGTGTAGCTAAATACAATCAATTATTAAGAATAGAAGAAAAGTTAGGTTCAACTGCAAGTTATTTAGGTAGAGCTGCTCTTTACAGTATTAAATAAGTATATAGGTTTTTCAAAGGAAGAACTGTTTGAGTATTTAGACTTATTGATTTATTTCTGTAAAAGTGTTAAACTAAGATGTTTATAGTTTGGATATACTTGATTTAGGATTAATAAATGATAAAAATAGCTCTAACAGTTCTTTCTTTTCTGTTTTTTGTAGCGTGTGAAAAAACTGTAACCGTTGAACAGCCGATAAAAGGCAACAATATTAATGATCTTTTTAAAGAGATTGAAACACAATGTTTATCATATGATAAAACTCTTTGTGAGCATGTGTGGGCATTGATAAGAATGTCTCTTCCAGATGCTAAAGATAGTAACTATATTGTTAAAGATCACGAAAAAGCTCAAGCTGAGTTATTGTATGAAAAGCTTAGTGATAAAACTACTCGTGAGTTAACTTTTATGTATAAAAGTGAGATGATGGGTGTTATTCAGCAAGATATGGAGAAAAACAGTCAGATATCTGCTCAACTTGAAGATCTTCTAAAAAATTATCAAAAAAATAAGAGGGGTGCTCGTAAATTTCCTATAGCGAACCCAGAGTTAGTATTAAATCCGTCATCAATATCAATAATGTTCACTATCAATAATCACTCAAGAGAGAGTATCAAACAGCTAACAGGATACGTTAATATCTATGATAATAGTAGTAAACGTGTTTTTAAATCAGAAGATTTTGTTCTACATTTTGAACCAAAGTTTGTTCTATACGATAGATTTACTTTACTTGTAGATATACCTCAGGTATCTCCACAGGATATTATTTTGCTCAGAAATCATAAAAAATCTAAACTAGAGATCACATTAAAAACTATGGTAACGGGTGATAATAGAGTTCTATTATTTGAACTACCAGAATCATACTCACGTATGAAACCTCTTTTACTTAGAAGTGATGAACTAAATAAAGAGCGTATAAGTTTAATAGAGAGTATCAGCACAGAGTAGCATTAAAAATTAATTAAGATAGGTAAAATTATGTTTAAATCATTTCCAGTTGATTGTTTAAATAATACAGAAATAAAGTTTGATGAATTAATATATCTCAATAATATTGAATTAGAAAAATTATTGACAGTAACTCAAAAAACATATAAAAATTTTATGAAACCGTTTATGGAACTACAGTTTATTGTAAATGAGTTTTTTGTTCCGATATCGCATATAAATTTAGTGAACGACTCAGAACTTTCACGACAAGTATATCCGATAGTTCTTATGAAAATAACTAGATATTTTACAGAACTTATGCAAAGAGAAGATATATATCTAGCGATGAAAGATTTAGCTAAAACAGAACTTAGCAAAGTCGAGAAGAAAGTTGTCGATGATAATATCCTTAAATTTGAACTATCAGGTGTTCATCTTGAGGGAGATAAAAAAACTAGAATTAAAGAGATGAGTTTAAGATTAGCTGAACTATCAGATCAGTACTCTAAAAATCTTTTAGATGCAACAAATGAGTTTGAGTTAAAATTGAAAGATGATACATATATAAAATCTATGCCCGAGTCGGATAAATCCTTAGCGTTACAAACTGATAAATCGTATGTTTTTACACTTCATGCACCATCGTATATAAGTTTCATGACGTACTGCGATAATAGAGATTTACGTAAAGAGATATATAAAGCGTATATGACAAGAGCGACTAACAACTCTAAATTGATCGAAGAAATTTTATCTTTAAGAAAAGAGATGTCAGAGATTTTAGGTTATAAAAATTATGCAGTGATGAATAATGTATCTATGTCGGCAAACTCTATCGATGATGTTATATCGTTTTTAGAAGAGCTTGCTGTTAAAGGTAAACCGTTTGCGTTAAAAGAGTTGGCTGAAACACAAGAGTTTGGAAAAAAATTAGGGATAGATAATATTGAGTCGTACGATTTAGGATTTATAAACAACATAATCAAAAAAGAGAAATTAGGATTTGTTGAAGAAGATTATCTTCCATATTTTGAGTCAAAAAATGTAACTGAAGGATTGTTAAAATTTCTATCTAAACTATTTGATATACAATTTTTAAAGGTAGAAAATGTTGATGTATGGGATAGTGAGGTTGTAGTGTACGATCTCTTAGTAGATGGTAAACCTCATGCACGATTATTCCTAGATTTATATAATAGAAAATCTAAACGTGGTGGAGCGTGGATGAACGATTGGCACACATATCGTTTTGATGGTGAGGGTACAGAATATTTTTCATCAGCTTTTATAGTTGCAAACTTTCCCCCTCCAAGGGATGGAAAACCTTCTCTACTTAAACACTCAGATGTAACAACTTTATTCCATGAAGCTGGACACGTTATTCATCATATTTTAAGTAAAGTTGAGGAAGGATATTTATCTGGAGTTAACGGAGTTGAGTGGGATGCTATTGAGTTTCCATCTCAATTTATAGAAAACTTTGCATACGAGAAAAAAGTCTTAGAACTGTTCGCTAAAGATTTTAATACTGGTGTAGCTATCCCTGATGAGATGATTGATAAATTAATTAAAAATAAAAATTTCGGATCAGCTATGCAACTTCTTCGTCAAACGGAGTTCGCTTTATTTGATATGTTGGTGCATCAGTCAGATTATAAATATACAGAGGTTCGTGAGATATTAAATAAAGTTAGAGAGAAAGTTGCAGTTATTCTTCCTCCTGATTACACATCGTTCGAGAACGGTTTTTCACATATTTTTGCAGGTGGATACGCTTCTGGATATTACAGTTATAAATGGGCAGAGATGCTTTCAGCCGATGCGTATTTACAGTTTAGTGAAGCAGGGGTATTTGATAAAGAGTTGGCACGCAGATTTTTTGATAATATTTTATCAAGAGGTGCAGAGGAAACAATGGATAACTTATTTTTCAATTTTGCAGGACGTAAACCAGATCCTGAAGCGTTACTTAAAACAACTGGCTTGCTATGATAAAAGTTTTACGGGCTCCAACTAATAGAAGTGCAATAGATTTCATATATAGTACAGCGTTAGAGGAGTCTGTAAAAGATCGTACAGCTTTAATCATTCCAACAACGAGAGCGTTAAAGGAAGTTGCTGGATTAAAACTTCAAAACGTAGATCTTTTTACGATTAAAGAATTTTTAGAGTTCACATCAGTATCTAAAAAAAGAAAGATAGATAAACGACTTAGATCGTTTTACCTTAAAAAAGTTGCATCATCTTTATCTGTTGATGATAGCAGAAATATTTTCCATAACAATCAAGAAATCTTTTTAAACAACTATAGTTCGTTCGATAATATATCTATTAATTTGCTTGCATTTTTTAGAGAGTTATCTGCTGAGTGTATATCGGTTGATGAACTGTATAAAGCAGGTAAATATACCGATTATGAACAACAAGCTAGATCGCTCATGAATTTATGGTACAGTTATAACGATCTCTTAAATGATAGTAATCTTGTTGAGCCGTGGAACTTATATTCAAATGAAGATCTAGGAGATTTAGTTAAACGGTACGATAAATTTATTTTTTTTATCGGTGGATATCTTAGTAAACACGAATTAATAAAAATCAAAAATTTGGCAAAAAATAGTGATATCGTAATTATATTTAATTTTGTCGGAAATAAAAATAGTCACTATACATCTTATGAAAAGTTTTTAGATATAGAAATTCCTGATGCAGATAATATGATTTTAAATCGTGATAACTGTGAGATTTTAAGAACTAACTCTCTGTTATCGCAGATAGAGTTAATAACTTTTAGAGCAGCATATTATAATAAAGTTAACAATATCCCTTATAAGAGAATGAGTGTTCTACTTGTAGATGATAGCTTAAAATCATACTTTTTACGCTACGATAAATATAATCTTTTTAATATCACAGCGAATGAAAATATCGATAAAACAGCTATATTTCAACTTTTAAAATCGGTTTTAAATATTAAACTATTGATTGATAGAAACAGTAAACAATCTATCTCTCTTGATACTTTAAAAGAGTTTTATTACGAGATATTTTTAACGTCGCTAGAGGGATTAGAAGATGTTAGAAAGGTTATTGATAAAAAAATTACAGAGAATAATATTTTTATACCTGTTACAGAACTCTCTGTTTTACCGTTTTTCAATAGCTACTTTGGATTAATAAATAAGCTGAACGATGAGCTTCTAATTCCACAATTAATAGATTATATTAAAGAGTTTTTGAAAGCAGTTAAAGGGCATCTATCAAAAAGTGAAGTAGAGTTATTTAGTAATCTTATGCAGCTGTTAGATCAACTTAAATCTGTCTATTCAACTATTGATGATAAGTTATCGCTTGAGGATAGTATTTATATAATTTTAAATGATATAAATGCGTTAAAAGTTAATACAGGAAGAGGCGAGATAACTGTATCTGGGATATTAG
>CAMRDM010000106.1 GCA_947041225.1 uncultured Deferribacteraceae bacterium
TAAATTAATTCTAAAAGACATCAACTAATAAATTATTATCAAAAAAATAGCTACCTAATATATCTATACGCACATAGTTGAGAAGATAATCACCAAAGTGTTAATTTATTATAAATCTATATTGTTCTTTTCTATTTTTATGATATAATTAAGCAATGTTAGAACTATCACATATATCCAATTTAAGTTTAAATATTAGTTTTCCGTTTTTTCTTTACAATAAAGATTTTGGAAACTTGTTGATTTACACATCGGGAAGTAGTAAAGAAATTGATATGCCTCCCGTTATTAGTAAAATGATAAGTGAAAATCTTTCAAAATTTATTACTGGAAAAAATGATAATCAAAAAATCTTTAGGTCTATAGAGCTAAACCCATCATGTATTATCTTTTTTCAAGATCTTCAAAATGAAAGTAGACTTAATCTAGTTTTAAATGAATTATTTAAAATTAGTAACTCGACGAATATTCAAGGCTCGCAGACTACAGATGAGCAAACACAAAGTAAAATTAAAAAACAAAATATTCAAATATCTACATTGCATACTAAAGTGGAGTACCTCAAAACAGATATAGTTTCACTCAAAACAGATATAGAAAAAAAGAGTAGAACTATATCTATGCTGAACCAAAAAATAGAAAAATACGATAAAGAGTTATTTAAAATTCAATCAATGACAGATACTTTAAATGTCAATAAACTACAGAAAATTAATAAAGAGCTAAGAGAAGAGTCTACTTTTGATAAATATTCCTTAACTAAATCAGAAGATAATCTTAAAAAAACTAGGGATAAAGCAACACAAGCAATATTGAAATGTAATCTTATGTTGAGAAAAAATCCAGACAACATGGCAGACATAACAGATATAATCAGTATATTAACAGTGCAACAAACATCGGTTACATCAAAGTTTTCAACAACTTCTAAAGGTGGTATCAGTACTCCTGATATAACAAAAATTGTAGATAAATTGAACTTCGTGATAAAAAGAAATGATTTTAAAAATATAGATATATCAAAGATATGTTCGATAGCTGGAATAACAAACTCTGACTCTATTGCATCTCAACCAGCGATAAACTTTAAAGAAGCTATACCTAAATTGATCGGCATGGCTAGATCAAATAATATCAGCCATAGAGATTTATTATCACTATATAGTGCGTTGAATATTGAAGTCTAAATTTAGACATATAACCGCTGAACTTGTTCAGAACTTCAATCGGTAACAGTAACGCTAATCACTAATTAGCAATATCAATCGACAGTATCTACTCATAATATTACCACCTAACATTAAACTATTATATCTACTATCATAACTCAATTTAAATGATATCAATAAATCCATTTCGTGATAGCAAGTGATATGTAACGATGGCAACTGATGATGCTAGATTTAAACTTCTTGCACCTTTTTTCATAGGTATTGTATATAATTGATCGGTATACTTACTATAAAATTCTTTTGGCAAACCTTCAGACTCTGAACCGAAAACTATATCATACGGTTCGATATGTATAGGGATATCTGTATATAACTTACTACATTTAGTAGTTAAAAAACATCTATGTCGATCTTCTTCTAAATACTCGTCGATAGTAGTTATTCTCTGTAGATCAACATCATCGATGTAATCCATACCTGCACGTTTCAGGTGTTTTTCCGATAAAGAAAATCCTAGTTTTCCAACAAGAAGCAAAGGAATAGATGTAACGGCTGCAAGACGCATTATATTTCCAGTATTTTGAGGGATATCTGGCTCAATTAAGACTATTCTAAGTTTATTCAATTTTTAATCCGATATTTTTTTATATAGATAATAAAAGATCAAAGTAGCTCTAATAAATTTCTCATATTTATTGTAAGGTTGTTACATTAAGATAGTAATCTGAATATTGATAATGATAGATTACAGTTGTTATATATCTCTTCCGAAAATTTCATTAACAGCTATCCTTAAAGCAAACGATAGATGAGATGAATAACTAGAAAAAACTTCTAACTCTTGTTTCATTTTATTTTCAAGCAGATACCCTGTAACATAAGCAGAGGAAATATCCTCAATTATATGATATAAAGTCCCTAAAACAGCCCAGTAACGATATTTATAAATATTTTCTGGTATCTCTAAAGTATGTGGAGTTATATGTATAACTTTATTTGACATCACCATATCGCCATCAAAATCTACGAACAGATCGTAATGAGCATTTTTTTGTGAGCCTTTAAGGTACACGCTATTACTCATCGGAGAAAATGGTGTAGGTCTTACATTCGCATAAATATCTATCAAATAATCAGAGTGTTCAGTAGAGTATATGAAAAATTTAACAGCAGTATCGTACATATCATACTCTCTACCAGCAAATTGAATCAGATAATTCATTTTATGGCCGCCTTTCTACAAATAGTTACACAAGCTTTACACCCTGTACATAAATCTTTATTAACTAATATTTTTTCATATCTATATGATAAAGCTACACAATTCGTTTCAGTTATACATAAAGGATAATCTAAATCAGCACATTTATCACATTTGCTATATTTAAGAGAGACAGGTTTATAATTTTTGATATTATTGCAACTATAAGGCAGAAGAACAAAGTTATGATCTAAGAAAGGTTTATAGATATTTTTAATCTTTTTAAAACCATTTACAGATTTATAATCAGCATCGTTCAATAATACAACCGAACCTGATCGAAGCATCGACAAATATAATGAATTAAACGAAGATGCTTTTCCGATAAAAACCGTACGAACATTTAACTGTGATGAATTAATCCCAATAAAATATTCAAATGGTACACGGTTGATATTATATTTTTTTAGCATTCCCTTACAATCTATATCTGTAAAATACAAAGTTGATTTATCATACTGCATAGTGAAATAAACTAGAAATGGACATCCTGGACAGAGATACTCTTTTAATCCTACGCTTGCTATACTGCATGAATCAGTTTTTTCACTTACAATAAGATTATATTTTGTAGATAACGTTTTATAGATCCTATCATACTCTTTTTTACTAACTTCAACATCTATAAGAGCTGGATGCTCATTACTACGTAACGGTAATATATAATTTATAAAAGGTTTTTCTGGTTCAGTAAAAGATATTTCTTTATAATTGTCGTTATTTGGCATTAACTCATTTAAGAGTTGTTCTGCTGTAACCATTTTTTCGGCAAACTGTTCAACAGTTAATTTATTAGCAAAGGATTGTTTATATATGTATCCAGCAATTCTGTTATGATCGTAACTATTATTACTAGATTTAACAAAGTTATTAAATATATTATCAGAAACTACGATAATTACAGGTAATGAAATTTCATTTGAAATCCTAAGTGCATTAGCTAAAAGATTAGGAAAAACATCTAGACTCTTACAAAATAATACTGGAGTAGCGACAACTGCTGGAAGAGTTTTCGTAATTAATAGACATCCACCTTTTGTTGAGTACTCAGGGATAAATGAAGGCAAATTATCAAAAAAACCTATCACTCTATTTGCAGCTATCGCTGATGAATAAAGAATATCTAACGATTTCTCTGCACCAATACCTAAAAACTCATCACCTGCACCGAATAAGCTAAAACTATAGTCAGAATAGATCTGAACAAAGTTGCATCTGCTTATAAACTCTGTAATAATTTCGTTGCTGTTTTTTACGTCCATATATCAGATAATAGCAAAAAAATATTTTTTTAACAAGTATTTTATTTTTTAATGAACTATTTTTCTTTAATCAAACATTAATAATGATACCTTACTTAATCACATATACATTTATGTAATAATATACTACTATATATTCAGAATAATTTGTTTTGCATTTTAATGCTTAATGTATTAAAATAAATGGCATATAATAACGAATTTGGGAGAAATCTTGAAGCATATGAGTAATCTAATTAACAATTACGCACGAAACAATATCGAGTTTGTAAGTGGCGATGGCTCTTATTTAACGAGTATGGATGGCAAAAAATATCTTGATTTTGGATCAGGTATATCTGTAACCAATTTAGGACATAACCATAAAGAAGTCTCTAATATAATTATCGCTGAAGCAACTAAACTTTTACATGTTTCAAACCTATATTTAAGCACTCCTCAAGAGGAGCTTGCTGAAGTTATAGTAAGAGAGAGTTTTCAAGGAAAGCTGTTCTTCTGCAACTCTGGTGCTGAAGCTAATGAAGCTGCAATCAAGTTGGCAAGATTATACGGTAACAAAAAATATGGTGGCAAAAAAGATAAAATTCTATCGTTTAACAACTCATTTCATGGAAGAACTTACGCTACACTCTCTGCAACCGTACAAGAAAAAATACAAAAAGGTTTCACCCCTATCGCACAATATAATCGCTTTGTTCCGTTTAACGATATTGATGCTGTTCTTGATATAGTCAAAAACGGTGATATTGTCGCAATTATATTAGAACTGTATCAAGGTGAAAGTGGTATTCTTCCTGTTGATCCACTATTTTTAAAACAGCTTAGAGAGATCTGTGATAAAGAAGATATAATTCTTATATTTGATGAAATTCAAACAGGTATGGGAAGGACTGGAGAGGTTTTTGCCTATAAACATTTTGGCGTTGAACCTGATATAATGTCTATCGCTAAAGCTATGGCGAACGGCTTACCTATCGGTGCTATTGTTGCAAAAGATTTTGTGGCAGATCTTCTTACTCATGGTACACACGGTACAACTTTTGGTGGAGGATCACTCATTACTAAAGTTGCTAAAAAAGTTATTGAAATTATATCAAGTAGAGAGCTATTAAACGATGTTACTGTAAAGGGCGAACTACTTAAATCTACCATAGAGAGCCTCTTAAACGATAGAGTTACTTTTCATGGCAAAGGACTATTAATAGGTGTTGAAACTCGTTTTGCTCCAACTACGGTTGTGAGCAAATGTTTAGAGAATGGATTAGTTGTAATCCCTGCTGGAAATAATACAGTAAGGTTATTTCCTCCATTAAACATCAGTAAAGAGGATATCTTAATAGGTGCTGAACTATTTGTAAAAAGTATTAATGAACTAGATGTATAAAGGATAGTTATATGCTACAATTCCCTACTCTATTCAACAAATTATATGAGGAAAAAATTAATGAGCAGAAATTTTTTAACATTATTAGATAGAACCCCTAACGAACTTATTAATCTAATTGAAGAAGGTATAAAATTAAAGAAAAAACGTAGCAAAGGTATCTTTAGTTCTGCACTAAAGGATAAATCTATTGCTATGATATTTGAAAAATCATCAACTAGAACAAGAATATCATTCGAAGTTGGTATTAAAGAGCTAGGAGCTTATCCACTATTTTTATCATCTGCTGACATACAGATAAAACGTGGTGAGTCTATTAGCGATACAGCTAAAGTTTTATCTCGTTACGTTGATATGATTATGATTAGAACCTCTGAACACGATAAAATTATCGATCTTGTTGAAAACTCAACTATACCCGTGATAAACGGTTTAACTGATGATTATCATCCATGTCAGATTTTAGCAGATATAATGACTATCTACGAGAAATTAGGCAAGATCAAAGGTGTTAAAGTTGCATTCATCGGAGACGGTAATAATGTTGCAAACTCTTGGATGAACGGTGCTGCACAGCTTGGTATGAATTTATCGATAGCCTCTCCTAAAGATTATACAGTTAATCAAGAGATATATAATAAAGCAGTAGAGATCGCTAAACAAAATGGTTCAGAAATTTTGCTTACAACCGATCCTTACGAAGCAGTGAAAGATGCTGATATTATATATACTGATGTATGGGCAAGCATGGGAATGGAGAGCGAACAAGTAAAACGTGTGAAAGATTTTGAAGGGTTCATCGTTGATAGTAAACTTATGAAAGCAACAGGTAGAGAGAGTTATTTCATGCACTGCTTACCAGCTCATAGAGGGGAAGAAGTAACAGCTGAAGTTATAGATGGTAAAAACTCTATCGTGTTTGACGAAGCAGAAAATAGATTACATATTCAAAAAGCTATAATGCTTGATTGTTTTGAAGTATAGAACTTAGAGCGATTGAAAAGTTGTCGTGCATAATCGGTTGAGTATAGCTTGTGGTTCTTACAGCTAGAGCATACGAACAGATCGCCGTGCATAATCGGTTGAACATAGCTTGTCGTTTGTGGTTCTTACAGCTAGAGCATACGAACAGATCGCCGTGCATAATCAGTTGACGTGGTTTGTGGGTTTGGTGGTTCTTACGGCTAGAGCGTGCGAACAGATCGCCGTGCATAATCGGTTGAGCG
>CAMRDM010000107.1 GCA_947041225.1 uncultured Deferribacteraceae bacterium
CGCTTGTATAACTGCTAACCGTAACTTAATTCGCAAACTCGATCGCTTGTATAACTGCTAACCGTAACTTAATTCGTAAACTCGATCGCTTGTATAACCGTTAACCGTAACTTAATTCGTAAACTCGATCGCTTGTATAACTGCTAACCGTAACTTACTTCGTAAACTCGATCGCTTGTATACAAGCTTCTCATCAACAACCTAGCCCAACAAACCTAGCCCAACAACCTAGCCCAACAAACCTAGCCCAACAACCTAGCCCAACAACAATCTAGCGTAGTTTTGCAGAATGATCTGATGATAAACGATCTACAACATTTTGTAACTCCGTTGCAATCTCTTCATCACTCAATGTTTTTGTTTCATCTAAAAACTTTAGACGAAAAGCTACAGATTTAAGATCATCTCCTAACTCTTTACCTAAATAAATATCAAATATATTTACATCAATAATTAACGATGATGCACTTTTAGCTGATTTTGAAATCTCATCAGCTGTAACGCTCTTAGATATCAACATAGATAAATCTCGTTCCGATATCTGATATTTAGAAAATTTACTGTAACTTCTTTTAATACCACTATGGATTTCAACCACAACATCTAAATCAAACTCTGCAATCATCACTCTATCTTTTAAGCCGATCGTATCTATCAACATAGGATGAACTTCACCGATAAAACCGATACACTTATCACCTATATAAACTGATGCTGCTCTGCCTGAATGAAGATACTCAATATCATCAACTCGTCTAAAACTTAACTCTAAATTATAGGGCGAAAAAATGTTTTCAACTATACCTTTAAGATAGAAAAATAACTCAATCTTATCACCCTTTATCCAGCTAACTCCCATTGGTAAACCCATCATCGCAATCGATAAGTGTCTACTTTCAAGTGGAAGTTTCTCGTCCTTCATATCCTCAAAGACTGATGAGATTTCAAATAGCTTAATAGATCTTTCAAACTGGTTCCAGTTACTCTCTAAATTCTTTATCAAAGACGGAAATATCGATCTACGCATCAACGCCATATCTTGTGATATAGGATTTAACAACCTTACATATTTATCATCTTTTTCAAATAAATTTAAATAATCCTCTCCTAAAAATGAGAAATTTATCGCTTCATTAAAACCTAAAGCTTCTAACTTTATTCTCATATCTCTAGAGATTAAAGTAACGCCGTCTAACGGATTGTTATCTATCGCTACAGTCGGAATTGTTGTCTCTATATTATTATATCCGTACAATCTACCTATCTCTTCTGCGATATCTGCCTCACGGTTTATATCAATTCTATACGTCGGAGAAATAGATTGTATCTTGCCATCAACTAGCTCACTTTTTATATCTAACAGATTTAAAAACTCTAACATAGACTCAACAGATATATCTGTACCTAAGATCTTATTTACATATTTAGGATCGGTTATAACCTCTATCTTATCAAGCTTTTTAGATTGTCCACCAAACTTTTTATCAGAAACCACACCACCTGTTATCTCTGCAATTAACATAGATGCGTAATCTAAAACACTCTCTGTTGCAAAACCATCTATCCCTCTTTCGTAACGGTATGACGCATCTGTTGATAACTGTAAGAATTTAGCCGATTTACGGATAACCGTTGGTTCAAAATATGCACACTCTAAAAATATTTCAGTTGTTGTATCTGTTACAGATGAACTCTCTGAACCCATTACTCCCGCAACTGCTAATACTTTTTCGCTATCTGCAATAACTAGATTATCAACTGATAACTCTCGTTCAACTTTATCTAATGTTACACATTTCTCTTTATCAACAGCTTTTCTAATAACTATTCCATCTTTAATAAATGAACTATCAAATGCGTGTAAAGGCTGATTGCACTCTAATAAAATATAGTTCGTAATATCTACAACATTATTAATAGATTTCAATCCTGCCGATCTTAATCTTGCTACTAACCATGAAGGAGAAGTTGCGATTTTAACACCTGATATAAATCTTCCCACATACACTGGACAAAAATCTGGAGCATTATAATTAACCGTTAAATCTGACTTGCAAGGGAGTGTAGTTAATTCACGTTTAGGCAACTTTAACTCTCTTCTAAATAAAGCTGAAACCTCTCTTGCAACACCGATCATTGATAAACAATCTGGACGGTTCGGAGTAACATTAAGCTCTAATACGGTATCTCCTAAATGTAAAATATCGTTCGCATCAACTCCAACTTCTACATCACTATTAAGGACTGCGATACCCTCTGTACTATCATCAATACCTAACTCTGTGAACGAACATAGCATACCTTGTGAGATAACATCTCTAATCTTAGACTCTTTAATAGTGATCTCTGGAAGAACTGCTCCAATTTTAGCAAGTACAACAATCTGATTAACATCAACATTTGGTGCACCACAAACTATCTGATACTCTATCTTTCCATCTGTAACTTTACATACCGATAATTTATCTGCATTTTCATGTTTCTCTTTCGATAACACTTTCGCAGTAACTAAATTATCTATACGTTTAACCTCACTTACACCCTCTACCTCAAGTCCAGATAAAGTTAATTTATCTGCGATCTCCGATACTTTGAGATCATCTATTTTAACATACTCATTTAACCAATTTAGTGAAACTTTCATATTCTATATCAACCCTCAAACCATTATTATACACTTACAATAAACTATGTACCGATAGTAAATATCGATATTAAAACTGTCTTAAAAATTTGAGAGAGTTACCGTATAGAAGTCTGATATCATCAATTCCATACTTTAGTAAAGCGATCCTCTCTATCCCCATACCGAACGCAAAACCACTATAGATATTTGGATCTATTCCAACCGATTTGAAAACCTCAGGATCAACCATTCCACAGCCTGCAATCTCTAACCAACCAGTACCTTTACACATTCTACATCCTTTTCCACGACACTGAACACATCCCATATCAACCTCTGCTGACGGCTCTGTAAACGGAAAAAATGATGGACGTAATCTAACATCTAAATCATCACCGAACATCTTTGATATAAATAATCTAAGCGCTCCTTTAAGATCACCGAACGATATACCTTTATCTACAACCAACCCCTCTATCTGATGAAACATAGGAAGATGTGTCATATCGTAATCTGATCTATAAACTTTACCGGGTGCAATCATCTTAATAGGTGGTTTACGATCTTCCATAATTCTTATCTGTACTGGAGATGTATGAGTTCTAAGTACCACATCTTCATCAACATAAAACGTATCCTGCATATCTCTTGCTGGATGAGATTTTGGCATATTTAACGCTTCAAAATTATGATAATCATCTTCGATCTCTCTACCCTCTGCAACCTCGTAACCTGATGACATAAATATATCTATAACCTCTTGATATATTAAATTTACTGGATGAATTGATCCTCGTTTATACGGATACCCATCTAAAGTTACATCTATTACCTCATCTTTTAACGTAGCGCTTATCTCTTCTTTTTTGATAAATGATAATCTTAAATCAAACTGTTCATCAAACCTATCTCTTATCTTAGATATTCTCTCACCGATCTCTTTACGCTTTTCAACATCTAATTTACCAAGCTCTTTATTGATAGATGACACTATCCCTTTCTTACCAAAATACTTTACCTTAATATCGTTTAGTACGATGATTGATGACGCTCCATCTATCTCGCTCTTAAACTCTTCAAGGGTATCAAAATTAATATCCATCTAACTCTCTCAATAATATTTGTTATAACTACTCTAAAATATATCTAATAACCAGTTATGATAGTAAACGATAATTTACTTCTTAACTCGCCGTACATATCAATAGTGGTACTAGTTCCATCTTTAGTGCCACTTAAAAAATCATTAGCCGATGTGTATTCAATTTTTAAATCTGCACCTAGACCTATGTGTGGATTAAACATATAACGGTAACTAATCCCTACTCTACCTTTGATAATGATTAAATTACTAGCATTGGTAAAAACCTCTCTATCATACGGTAAAGTATCATTTAAGAGATATGTGTTGCCGTATCCTAACGTTAAGTTGATTAAAAAGTTTAATCCTTTCACTGGAGTATCTGTTTTTAACTCATAAAAAATACCGAAATTTCTTACAACAGTATTTATAAAATTCTGTTTGTTATCCGTTACAGATACTAAAGACGTTGATCTTGGAGCTACCTCTTCTGCATAATATATACCCATAAAAGCATGATTATACTGATAATCTTTTGATCTTACTGGAGCTTGAAAATAAAGTCTCGTCTCTGATTCTGATGTTACACCGTAAACATCTCTACCACTTGCTAATAATGCACCCTCAACAAACATATCTTTCTGTAATGTATACTTTTTCGCATAAGTTGTATACCTTGTATCTATGTTAAGCATCGAACGGTATGTTGCAAACGGAATTGATAACAGTAACGGTACTCGAACGTAATATGAATTATATCCACTATTGATCTTCTTAGTAGATATCATCTGTTTATCAAAACTAAATAAACCTGTATTTTCAATCTCTATTTGAGGAATAAAAGGATAACCATCTAAAAATCTTAAACTTAACTTACCATACGGTATAACTGAAAAATCCGATTTAACATTACCCGTATTCATAAATTGTACCGAGTTAAATGCACCAACATCTAGCCCGATATCTATAATACTTCTACCAATTTTAACATCTTTTGCATATATGTTCAAAACAGAAATTAATATCAAAAAACTAGTTAAAAAAACTATCCTCATCAACGATTATCCTTATACTATATAGCTATACGTACAGTTATAACAAATACGCATTATTCATGCTACTATAAACAATAAGTATTATAATATATTACCTATAAATCTTCAAGAATTATATCAATAAATATATAAAATAACTTAATCTTTATATTTAAAAACTGTTTTATATATCAAACAGTTAACAAGATAGATTTAAACATATTATTTAATCTATACACCTTTCATCATCAGCAATACTTTTTCAGACTCTTCTTTCTTATTTAAAGCATCAAATGAATCTTTTGCACCTGATAAAATTTCTAATTTATCCTTATCTGTTGCAAATAAATAATACGCTTTCATATAGTTGTATGCAGCCTGTTCGTAGTTACGAGCCTCATAACTTGAACGTGCAATTCTTTTTGTTGCAACAAGCCTAATATCATCTGTTGCCGTGTTTGATAGATATTTTATTAGATCGATATTTCTCTGATACTCTTTCTCATCTGATATCGCCATAAACCTTGTCATACCCTCTTTATATATATCAAACGAGTACGGTTTGATCCGTTGAGAGTAATCAAGTATCTCATTCGCATCAGTCGATAACTGAACAATCTTACGTGTTGAAAGTTGATGATACCTATTCTTATTCACAGCTAAACCTTTATATAAATCTAACGACTCATTACGTTTAGAACTCTCTAAACACTCTGCTCTTACAAAAAGCAGATCATCATTTTCTTTACCGATCTCAGTTTTTGCGTTATCTAAATTCTCTAAACAATCAAGAAACCGATTATCATTGCTTGCGATCCTTGCTCTAACTAATAACGCATCGTATCTATAATCAGTTGTCGGATACTTTTTATTAAATAGATCGCTGTACTGTTTCGCCGTGTTAATATTTCCTGTATCTAATAACGATTTAGAGATATCAAGAAGAAGCTTATCCTCTTTATCAAACGACTCTCCCTTAGATAAACTCTCATATGCACTTTTATAGAAATAATCTGTATCGTTATCAATTAACGCTATCTGATAAAGTCCATCGTAACTTCTGTAAAGTAATTTTTTATTAGCAATTAAATCTTCGTATATCTTTCTTGACTCCAAATACATACCTTTAGATGCAAGAAGTTTCGCTTTCTCTGCCAACAGTTCTGGAGACGGTTTCCCTATCTTATCTATAACAGTTAACGCATTATCTGAGTCCCCTGCTAAAATTAACTCCATCGCTGTTAAAGATAATATTCTATCTGATGAACTTGGAGCTTTAGCTATATTTAACGCCTCATCTCTTCTATGTAACTTAAAATAACTTGATACAAGAATATACTCTGAATCATCACTCTGCTCTTTCATAGATTTTATCTCAACTACAGCCTTACTGTAATCTTGAAGATTATAGTACGATGCTGCCCTTATTAACGCTGCATTATCATCTTTAACACTTTTCACAGATATGATCGCTTGATGATAATCTTGTGCTGAAAGATATATATCTCCTCGTAAAACTT
>CAMRDM010000108.1 GCA_947041225.1 uncultured Deferribacteraceae bacterium
CACCGAACCGTACCCAACCACCGAACCGTACCCAACCACCGAACCGTACCCAACCACCGAACAGTAACAGATCACTAAACTCATCTATCACTGGTAAAAGCATTAACACCATTGACAAACCACGCCACGCACAGTAAAGACGATTAAAATAGCGTGAGATTTTATAATTTCAATCAATCACACTCATCAAATCAATCTATTTTTTTTAAATACTTTTACAACTTTTCCTTACTTTTTTATCAATTTTGATGAAAAATCGTGTCTTTACAGACGATATTTATATATATAACTCTATTATTTTGCATTTTTATACCAATAAATCCAATTATTTTACATATTTTTAAAAATAGTTAATTTTTTTATACTTTTTATACGAGTAATATAACTATTTCTTTAAAATACACGTATTTTATCGTTTTTTATAATTATAATAAAGTTTAATATTATTAGTAAGTTATATGATTTATTTCTATTTTGTTTTTCTAATTATTGGATTATTTTATTTATTATATAAAAAAGCTTGACATTTATCTAAAAAAACTATACTTTTCTCTTCTAAAGAGTTCAATTTTGGAGTGTTATTTTGAAAAAAACAGCTTTTACGTCTTTTCCTAATATTTTTAGGATCAGCAGTAATTTTTTCGCAGACATAATATCGAAAAAAGATTATGCAATAGATAATCAATCTGAAAATATTTTAGATAATGATGTCGCAACATTAAATAGTACAGATGTTAGACGCAAGTTGATTGTTGAGCTTAAAGGTATCAATAAATCGTTCGACTCTAAAAAAGTTTTAGATAATTTAGATCTATCTATCTACAACGGAGAGTTTTTAACATTACTTGGTCCTTCAGGATGCGGTAAGACAACTACACTTAGAATTATAGGTGGGTTTGAAACGGCAGACTCTGGACAGACATTCATCAACGGAAAATTGATGAAAGATGAACAACCGAATAAAAGAGGCGTAAATACTGTTTTTCAAAGTTACGCTTTATTTCCACATATGACTGTGTTCAACAATGTAGCGTTCGGACTGAAGATGAACAAAATACCTAAGGAAGATATTCACACTCGTGTAATGGATATACTTCGTATCGTCAAGTTAGAGGATTATGTTGATCGTAAACCTCATCAACTATCAGGCGGACAACAGCAACGTGTTGCTCTCGCAAGAGCAGTTGTAAACAATCCGTTAGTGTTACTACTTGATGAACCGTTATCAGCACTTGATGCCTCTTTACGTAAAAATATGCAGAACGAGTTAAAGCAGTTACAGCGTAAACTTGGTATAACTTTTATCTTCGTAACGCACGATCAAGAAGAGGCGTTATCGATGTCTGATAGAGTTGTTGTGATGAATAATGGAGTAGTTGAACAGATCGGATCACCTAAAGATGTTTATGAAAATCCTAAATCACTTTTTGTAGCATCGTTCATAGGTGATATAAATATATTTGATGCTGAAGTTTTAGGATACACAGAAGATAACCTTATTAACGCTAAAGTTGAAGGTAGAATTTGTACTGTTGATACAGATAAAAAATTAGCTATTGGACAGAAATTTAAATTACTTCTACGTCCTGAAGATATGTTGATTGAGAAAATATCTGAAGTGCCTGATACAGAAGGGTTGATGTTAGGTAACATAGAATTTAAAACTTATAAAGGTGCAACGCTTGATACATTGATTAGATTAAATAATGGTAAGCAGATTAAAGCATCGGAGTTCTTCAATGAAGAGTATGAAGATTTAGATTATAATTATAATGAGAAAGTTTCTATCGGTTGGGTATCTGGATGGGAGGTAGTTATAACTGATGAAAGAACGTAATTTTTTCAACATTATTACAGTTGCTGTTATAGCTTTATGGCTTCTGATTTTTGCGTTCATACCGAACATAATGATGTTTATAATAAGTTTTTTTGAGAGAAGTGATACAGGTTTTTTTGAGGTAGCTTTCACACTTGATAACTATAAATCATTTTTTAGTTCTCTATATTTTCAAGTTTTATTTAACTCATTTAAGATGGCAACTATCACCACAATTTTAGTTCTTATAATCGGTTATCCGTTTGCATATATACTTGCTAGATCGAATTTTAAATATAAAACGTTACTTGCGATACTGGTAATTATTCCTTATTGGACATCTGCATTAATCCGTACATATGCGATTAAAGTTTTATTAACAACGAACGGAATTATAAATACTGTTCTTGAAACGGTTGGAATAATAGATACACCGTTAAATCTTTTATACACAGAGGGAGCAGTTATTTTAGGGTTAGTATATACGTTACTACCGTTTATGATTTTGCCTCTTTATGCAACGATAGATAAGCTTGATGTAAGGTACTTAGAAGCTGCAGGAGATTTAGGTGCTAGTAGATTTAAAGTGTTCACATATATAATTATACCATTAACAGTACCTGGAATTATCGCTGGTTGTTTATTGGTATTTTTACCATCGTTAGGTTTATTTTATATTCCAGATATTTTAGGTGGAGCAAAAAATCTTCTTATCGGTAATCTGATAAAGGATCAATTTTTACTTGCAAGAAATTGGCCGTTTGGATCAGCTGTATCTAATCTGTTGATGATTATTATGGCGTTTATGTTATTTGCATATTATAAATCTGCTAAGAAAATTAATAGTAAGGTGTTGTAGATATGAGTGAAAAATATTTAAAGAATATCTACTTATGGGCTGTATATTTATTTTTGTATATACCGTTAATCATACTTATTTTTCTATCATTTAATTCATCACAGTACGGCACATCTATAGGTGAGTTTACGTTAAAATGGTACGTCAAACTATTTAATAATAAAGGATTAGTTGAAGCTGCACTTAATTCATTTGTTTTAGCTGTATCTGTTGCAACTATCGCAACTGTGATAGGAACATTAGCATCTGTATCTCTATTTAGGTTTAAGTTTTTCGGTAAAAACTTTTTATTGACGCTTATATATGTAGTGTTGATGTCTCCAGATATTGTTATGGGGATATCGTTACTGATACTATTTTTAGTGATCGATTTACCACTTGGTTTTACAACATTATTAATCACACATGTTACATTTAGTTTACCGTTTGTAGTCATAGCATTATTTAGTAGGCTTGCAGGTTTTGATAAAAATATTATTGAGGCTGCAAAAGATTTAGGAGCAGATAGTTTAAAAACATTTTGGTATATTATTTTACCATCAATACTTCCAGCTGTAGTTGCAGGTTGGTTGCTATCATTCACGATATCAATGGATGATTCTATCGGATCATTTTTTACAACAGGGCCTGGGTTTGAAGTTCTACCGTTAAAAGTTTACTCTATGGTACGACTAGGTGTAACTCCTGAGGTTAACGCTCTTAGTACGATTATATTTGGCTTATCATTTATCTTAATAATTATCTCACAGATATTATTAAGAGATAAAACAAAAACAAAATTTAAATAAGATATTTTAATACAAGAAAGCGATTTGATTAGTATTAAAAATATATAATAGGGGAGATAAAATAATTATGAAAAAACAGTTCGTTTTAGCTTTATTGTTAGTAGCATTTTCAGTTTTAACTATTTCTGGATGTAAGAAAAAAAATACAGAAGTGGTAAATGTTTTTAATTGGGCAGAGTATATATCGGAAGATATATTAGAAAATTTTGAGCAAGAAACAGGTATTCAAGTTATCTATTCAACTTATGATAGTAATGAGGCGATGTACTCTAAGGTTAAACTATTGAAAGGTTCTGGATACGACCTTATTTTTCCTTCAAATTATTATATTGGAAAGATGATAAATGATGGTTTATTATTACCTATTGATTTAAGTAAACTACCTAATCTAAATGAGGTTGATAAAGCACTTCTTAATCAATCTTATGATAAAGGTAATAAATATTCTGTTCCGTTTATGTGGGGGATAACAGGTATAGCTGTTAACTCTAAATTTATCAATCCAGATAATGTGACATCTTGGAGTGATCTATGGAATGAAGAGTATAAAGGTAAAGTTATCGTACAAAACGATATAAGAGAAGTTTTTCATATCGGTTTAGCAAAACTAGGTTATTCAGGGAATAGTACTGATCCTAAAGAGATTGAAGAAGCTTATAATGAATTAGTAAAGCTTTACCCATCAATAAGATTATTTAATTCTGATTCACCTAAAGTACCTTTATTAAATGAAGAAGTTTATATAGGGCTTGTATGGGGTGGAGAAGTATTTATGGCAGCAAAAGAAAATCCTGATATTAAATTTATCTATCCTAAAGAGGGAGCTATAGGTTGGGGTGATAGTTATGCTGTCCCTGCTAAGGCAGAGAATGTTGAGAACGCTTATAAACTGATTAACTATCTTCTACGTCCTGATATATCTGCAAGAATATCAGAGGAGTACGGATACGCATCACCATCTCAAAAATCTAAAGAGTTTTTACCTAAAGATGTTGCTGAAAGCGTAATTCTATATCCTTCAGAAGAAGAGATGAAAAAGATTGAATTTCAAAATGATGTTTTTGAGTCAATTGTTGTTTATGAAAAATTTTGGGAAAAACTTAAAACAGGAAACTAGATAGTTGCTGTGTGCGTACTAGATAGATTACAGTATTGATTATATTTAATTGATAGAGATTAACTATGAATTAATAACAAATTGATACGAACTAAATAAGAGTTAGATATAGATTATACGAGAGAGTGTTGCGTAATGTAGCACTCTCTTTTTATTAATGATAACTATTAAATTTATATTTGTTTAAATATTTTTACGGTAGATTTGAGTATGTAATTCCAATATGTAATAGTGTATAAATAATCGCTGGAAAAAGAGCTATATTATTTTTTTCTAATAATGAAAACATAATGAAAAAAACAGATGGAAATATAGCCATACCCATCAAGACGACTGATGAGGTAATTGCCATATAATATAGTACCCAAAAAATATAGTATCCTATAAGTAAGATCGTGCAAGATACGATATAAAATGTATCAGTACTACTTTCACTTTCACTTTCTATTTCAGTGTCTATCTTTCTGCTTAATATCATAAGTAAAGCGAACATGATCCATTGAGATATGAACATCGTATTGTTTAAAGCTGTATAGTCGCTTAGATTGGTGGTTAAGATATCGTTTGCAGGAGGGTAGGCTATCCAAAGAATATTTGGTAGCATCACTGCAAAAAAAACTCCAAAACCTTTTATTGAAAATGTGAACTCGTAATTTTTCATCAAAATATCCTTTTGCATATATAAAGCTATTTTACAGCTTTTTAAATATAAAAACAAGTTAATACTGTTTATTAATGTATAGATAAATTGTTTATAGTTATTAACTTTATAGCTATATGTGAGTTTAAAAATATAAGTAATTAAGCATGATGTATCGGATATTGTTTACACTTACGTATCTTTAATATTGACATTATCTTACAAAAATATCATATTTAATTATACGACAAAACTGAAATTTAAATTAAGGATATTTATATTAAAAAATTATTAATATTGCTATGTATGCAACTTTTTATTTTATCATGTGGAGATATAGCAGATGAACCAAATAATGGAAACGGTGAGGGCGATATAAAGCCAGATCCTTCAAGCTTTCTTGGACAAGTGGTAGATAAAGTGTTGATTGATAGTAAAGGATATTATCTCTCTTATCATAGCGATGGTGGTAAGAATTATACTGATTATACAGGTAGAACGTATATTTTTGTAAATGAGATATCATCTAGTAAAGCTGTGTATAAACGACAACACCTAAACTTTTATTACGGACATGAAATTAGAGAAGGCGTGTTATATGTTACTGATGAAGATGCAAGTAGTGTGAATAGTATTAACTGGGGAGGAGCTAAGATAGTTGGCGAACTTACAGTTGATTATAGTGCGTCATTTCTTAATCATGTCATAGGTAAAACGATTGAAGCATGTCAGAGATATTTTGATCAATTCACAGGTAGAAAGTATCTTACTATAGGTCAACCTACACAGAATGCCTTTGATTTTGTACAAGCTTTATCTGCAACTAAGGCTATATATGAAAATGAAACAGATGGAAAAGTTAAATTTATTGGCATTTCAACAGTTGGTTTAGATCTTTATGAAACAGAAGAGTCGGATAATTTCAGCAAACTTGATTGGGACGGAGCATTAAATGTTGGAGTGTTAGAGTAACATAGATGACGTTAGCGTGTGCATGGTTGCAACATAGATGACGTTAGCGTGTG
>CAMRDM010000109.1 GCA_947041225.1 uncultured Deferribacteraceae bacterium
ACAACATCTCCCACCTCAATATATTTTATACTTGTAACAATTTTAAACGTACAACCTCTCCTACCTCAATATATTTTATACTTGTAACAATTTCAAACTTACAACCTCTCCTACCTCTATTATATTTCTTACTTGTAACAATTTTAAACTTACAACCTCTCCTACCTCTATTATATTTCTTACTTGTAACAATTTTAAACTTACAACCTCTCCTACCTCTAATATATTTTATACTTGTAACAATTTTAAACGTACAACATATCCCACCTCTAATCTATTTTATACTTGTAACAATTTTAAACGTACAACATATCCCACCTCAATATATTTTCTACTTGTAACAATTTTAAACGTACAACCTCCACTACCTCTAATATATTTTCTACTTGTAACAATTTTCAACGTACAACCTCCACTACCTCTAATATATTTTCTACTTGTAACAATTTTAAACTTGCAACCTCCACTACCTCTAATATATTTTCTACTTGTAACAATTTCAAACCTGCAACCTCTCCTACCTCAACACATTAAACAACTATACCAATCTCAAACAGTAACCAACTTATCACATCACATTATTTTTTATATATTTATCGTAACATCATACACAACAACTTAGTGCATACACACCTGATTCTTAAATAGCTATTGTTAACTAATACTATTTCTCTCTACAAACAACTACCACCATACATTTTGTTAAATCATCTTTAAAAACTACTTGAAATATAGTTGCAAATACTATAATATAATGAATTATTTATTAGGTTGGTATATGCAAAAGATATTAGTTTTAGATTTTGGTGGTCAGTACAGCAAACTTATTGCAAGACGAGTGAGAGAGCTCGGAGTTTACTCAGAAATTCTGTCTTTTAAGACACCTATTGAAACAATTAAAGAGAATAATTATCACGGAATTATATTCTCTGGTGGACCTTCATCTGTCTATGAAGATAACGCCCCTACTGTTGACAAAAAAATATTCGAACTATCGGTGCCGATATTTGGTATCTGTTACGGTGCTCAACTTATGGCTCAACTGCTTGGTGGAGAAGTCGCTAAAAGCACAGTTAAAGAGTATGGAAATACTCAAATAGAATTGACAAAAAATCTGTCTCCGATACTCAAAAAAATAAAATCTCCTAACACTGTATGGATGAGCCATACAGATTATATATCTAAAGTTCCTGAGGGATTTATTATCACATCTACAACTAAAGATTGTCCTGTGGCATCTATGGGACATCTTACAAAAAACTTTTTCGCACTACAGTTTCATCCTGAGGTTACAAACACAAAGCACGGTCAAGCGATGATTAAAGCTTTCTTATATGATATATGTAAATGTAGCAAAACTTGGAAAACAGCATCATTTACAACAACTGCAATTGATGAGATCAAAGAGAAAGTTGGCGATAAAAAAGTTCTATGTGCATTATCAGGTGGAGTTGATTCATCTGTTGCTGCAATTCTTGTTTCTAAAGCCATAGGTGATAATCTTACCTGTGTATTTGTTGATCATGGATTATTAAGAAAAAATGAAGCAGATGATATTGAAAGGATTTTCTCTAAAGAGTTAGGTTTAAACTTAATATGTGTAGATGCTAAAAAACGTTTTCTTAGCAAACTTAAAGGGGTTACTGATCCTGAAAAGAAAAGAAAAATTATCGGTAGAGAGTTTATAAAAGTATTTGAAATAGAAGCTAAAAAACTTAAAGGTATTGATTATCTTGTTCAAGGGACGATCTATCCTGATATAATAGAGTCTGGTGCTGGTCCATCTGCTCTTATCAAGTCTCATCATAATGTTGGTGGACTACCAAAAAATCATCAATTTAAAGAGATCATAGAACCTTTAAGAAATCTGTTTAAAGATGAAGTTCGAAATGTCGGTAGAGGATTAAAAATTCCTGATATGATTATCGATCGTCAACCTTTTCCAGGACCTGGACTTGGTGTTAGAATTATAGGTAAAATCACTGATAAAAAAATAGCGTTACTTCAAGAAGCTGATCATATATTTACTGAAGAAATTCGACTAGCTGGACTTCATAGTAAAATTAATCAATATTTCGCAGTGCTAACAGATATGAGATCTGTTGGAGTTATGGGTGATGCTAGAACTTATTTCTATACAGTTGGATTAAGAGCTGTTGTAACATCAGACTTCATGACTGCAACTTGGGCTGAAATACCTAATGAAGTTTTAGCTAGAGTTTCAACTAGAATTGTGAATGAAGTCGAAGGCGTTAATAGAGTTGTATACGATATAACTAATAAACCGCCTGCAACTATCGAGTGGTTATAATGTTAAATATATTTATTACTTCAATAAGAGTGTCAATATGATAAAGTATATATTTGTTACAGGTGGAGTATCATCATCATTAGGTAAAGGAGTATCAGGTGCATCGCTTGGTAAACTTCTTCAACTATCTGGATTTAAAGTAACGATGGCGAAATTTGATCCATACTTTAATGTCGATCCAGGGACTATGAACCCTTATCAACACGGTGAAGTGTTTGTTGCGTCTGACGGGGCTGAAACTGATCTTGATCTTGGATACTACGAGAGATTTTTAGGCGTTAAAACAACTAAGGCAAATACAAACACATCTGGCGGTATATACAAAACTGTTATTGAACGTGAGATGAAAGGATATTATAAAGGTAAAACTGTACAAGTTATACCTCATATAACCGATGAAATAAAATCTCGATTTAAAGCGTTTGATAACGATTTTGATATTGTTATAATCGAAATCGGTGGAACAGTTGGTGATATTGAAGGACTTCCTTTTCTTGAAGCTATAAGACAGTTTAGGCATGAGAATAAAAAAGATGATATGCTACTCATACATCTAACTCTACTACCGTACATAAGTGCTGCTGGAGAGCTTAAAACTAAACCTACTCAACACTCTGTATCAAGACTTAGAGACGCAGGACTTACTCCAGATATCATTGTATGTAGAACAGAGAAATCTTTCGATGATGATATTAAGAAAAAAATCTCACTATTTTGTAACGTTAAAAAAGAGTCTGTTATTGAGGCTAATGATTATCCATCTATATACATGTTACCTGAACATTTCTTCAATCAGAAATTACATACTATAGTGATGAACAATCTTAATCTGAAACCTAAAAGTGAAATCAATACTGAGTGGTTTCAACAGGTAAAAACTCAACCTACTAAATCAATTTTCATTGCTATAATCGGTAAATATGTTGGCTTAAAAGATGCTTATAAATCTATCTCCGAATCATTATACCTTGCAGGACTTAAAGCAGGTATAAATGTGAAAGAGATTTATGTTGATCCAGACTCAGATGATATGTATGAGAAAATCAAAGGTACGCATGGTGTTCTGATCCCAGGTGGATACGGCATAAGAGGCGTTGAAGGAAAAATCAAAGCTATCACATATGCTAGAGAAAATAAAGTTCCATTCTTCGGTATCTGTTTAGGTATGCAGTGTGCTGTGATTGAGGCTGCAAGAAATTTATGTAATATAAAAGATGCAACTTCAACTGAGTTTGATACGGATACTAAAAGTCCATTAATATGTATGCTGAACGAACAGAAAACTATCACTACGCTTGGTGGAACTCAAAGACTTGGAGAGTATAAAGCTCAAGTAAAAGAGGGATCGCTTGCTCATAAACTTTATCAGAAAAAAGATATCGTTGAAAGACATAGACATAGATATGAGTTCAATCCAGAATATATTGAAACATTAAATGAGAAAGGTTTAATTGTATCTGGATATTACAATCAAACTATCCCTGAAATTGTAGAGATTGCTGATCACCCATTTTTTATAGCTACTCAGTTTCATCCAGAATTTACATCACGAGTTAATAATCCTAATCCAGTTTTTTTAGGGTTTGTTGAAGCTAGTTACAATTATAAAATAAATCAATAACATAACAATATTTAATTTAAAAAATAAATTTTTATTACAGGAAAAAATATGTGCGGTATCGTAGGTTATATTGGAAATAATAATAGTGTAGATTATCTACTTAACGGTTTAAGATCCCTAGAGTATAGAGGCTATGATTCTGCAGGTCTTGCACTCATTGAAAACAACCGTATCAATCTAATAAAGAGTGTTGGAAAAGTACAAGCACTTGAGAGTAAATTATCTGATCTATCTATATCATCAACGATCGGTATTGCACATACAAGATGGGCAACACACGGCAAACCGACTGATGAAAATAGCCACCCACATTTAGATTGTAAAAAAGAGATCGCAATCGTACATAACGGAATAATAGAAAATTATCTAACTCTAAAAAAAGAGCTGATTGATAATGGACATATCTTTAAATCAGAAACAGATACTGAGGTTATCGCACATCTACTAGAAGTTGAGCTTGCCGATATTAAAGATAATTATGAAGAAAATTTTATTAAATCTGTTAACACAATCAATAAGAAACTTAAAGGTAGTTACGCTTTAAATATTATATGGAGCAAAACTCCTGATATAATAATCGGTACAAGAATAAAAGCTCCTCTACTTATCGGCACTCAAGAGGATAGTAATTTTTTTGCATCCGATATATCTGCTTTTATAAAATATACCGATCAAGTTATCTATCTTGATGATTACGATATCGCTGTTCTAAAAAAAGATGCTATCAAACTATATGATGCTGACAACAATGAAAAATATTTTAATAAAATAACTGTAGATAAAAATGTAAATGAAGCTACAAAAAACGGTTTAGAACATTTTATGTTGAAAGAGATTAGAGAGCAACCTCATACGGTTATGTCTACAATCGAGTCGATATTAGAAGATATAGATAACGCATTCGGTATAGATTTAATGGATATAAAAAATATTAAAAATGTTCTACTCATAGGATGTGGTACTGCGTATCATGCAGCACTTGTTGCTAAATATTGGATTGAAGAGTTTGCAGGTGTACCAACTCAAGCTGAACTTGCCTCTGAATATAAATATAGAACGATCGCTCAAACAGATGAAACATTAGCTGTTTTTATATCTCAATCTGGAGAAACTGCTGATACGGTTGCAGCCTTAGAGAAAGCTAAAACTTCTGGATTTAAAACTGTTGCGATATGTAATGTATATAGCTCAACTATATCTAGAATTGCTGATTATACTTTTTTCACAAAATGTGGTCCTGAGATATCAGTTGCATCAACTAAAGCTTTTACTGCACAGTTAGCATCTCTTTTTGCACTATCAATTCTTATCGGTAAAGCTAATAAATCTCTCGATGATAAAAATGTAATAAAACTTCTTAAAGAACTTAGTTTAATTCCAAAAAGTATTGAGAATATTATCGATGATGAAAAATCTATCGAAGATATAGCAAAGAAATATTACACAGAAAAAAGTTATTATTTTCTTGGTAGAAATGTAAATTATCCGATCGCCTTAGAAGCTGCTTTGAAATTAAAAGAGATAACATATTTTCAAGCTGAAGGTTTTGCAGCAGGAGAAATTAAACATGGTCCTATCGCAATGATTGAGGAGAATACTCCTGTTTTTTCTATCATGGGATACGACTCTGTATACGACAAGATGTTAAACGCCTCTCAAGAAGTAATCGCTAGAGGTGCAAACGTGATCGCTATTACAGATCAAGATGGTGATGAGCATATGATAGCTGATATAACCGATAGAATTGTGCTAGATAATACGCCTCAATATCTTTCACCTATATTGAATATTGTAGCGTTACAAATCTTTGCATATCACGTTGCAAAACTTAACGGACGTGAGATAGATCAACCTCGTAACCTTGCAAAATCTGTTACGGTTGAGTAGAGAGTAACTATAGAACTTTCTCATTACAGCACATCTAAACATAAACTATTATAATTAATGCGTGAACTCAATTTATAAAATACGCTAACCTGTTTTAGAAACTCAACCCTACTAACGATACTATCTCTCACTCTACTCTACAAAACTTAATATAAAATATAATCTTATAGCAAATTTTTAAAATAAGTATTATGATATTATATGAATAAATTAGGTTTAAAAGTTTGGTCGATAAATGAAAATTATGCAAAAATAGTTGAAGAGGTATATAATCAAGAACCGTTCAATTTTATAGAACTATATGCTCTACCCGATACATACAATGAAACTATAAACTACTGGACGAAGATCACAAAAAATATCACTTTCAAAATTCATGCACCACATTTTATGCACGGTGTAAACTTCTCTAATAAA
>CAMRDM010000110.1 GCA_947041225.1 uncultured Deferribacteraceae bacterium
AGAAGGGGATAAGATAAGAGCTTATCAACCATCGCCTATCACATATGAGTGTGTAGAGATTTTAGAGTTACCGGGTAATAAGATTATGTTTCTTGAAACACAGAGAGCAGTTATCACTGATATTACATGCCGTGAGTTAGAAGTGTTTGAGTTTTCATATTATGAGTGTTTAGCGCTTAGTGATGATAAGCATACTTTAGCGATCTTAAATTTAGCAGATAGATCTCCGAACGCAGATCCTGAAGTCGAGTACGAAGCTGAAGTTGATCTCTATGAATGGAAAAAGAAAGTTGCACAAGCTGAAGTTATAGATATTAATACTTTTAGAAGATAGGTTTTACCAACTAGAAGTTAATAGGGATTTGCTTATATTTTATTTAGGTATGTATTCTTAATTTTAAATCATTTTATCATTTTTCTTGCAGATACCATATCTAATTACTAATTTTAAACATGAAAAAAAGCAGTAGAAGTATCTATTTATCGTAACTCCCACTGCTTATTTTAAAACATATTATAATTTTTTAATTACTTAACTTCTTAGTCTTCAACCAGTTTGAACTGATCTTTTTTCACTTTACATAGTGGACATTCCCAATCATCAGGGATATCTTCGAACTTTGTACCTGGAGCAATTCCTGAATCTGGATCGCCTATCGCTTCATCGTATACCCATGCACAAACTAAACAAACATACTTTTTCATTAATATATCCTCCTTTTATTAATACTAGATACGTTTTTCCTCATAATGTTCAGGATCAACATTCTTTAATCTCTCTATCAATCGTTTTTTAAGTATTTTAACAGCTTCTTTGTACGTTAATTTATCGGTAAGAGGAACTTGTCCACCAGCTGATTTCATGTGTCCACCACCGTAACCGATATCTTTAACTAACGATATAGCCATTACACCAACTTTAATATCATTCTTCTTATATCGCAATGAAAAATAACAGGTGTCTTTAATTTTACCAACTATAAACGCTGTAGTTATCTTACGCATGCGTAAAAGAAAGTCGCTCATCTCTGCTATTAAATCAGGATTACGCACAGTACCTAGATCACAAAAAAGGATATTTCCTCCGATAATTACAGATCTATCGATCGCTTTACCTATATTTCGAAAGTAGAAATTAGGCATATCGGGGGTTTCTATTTTATTTAATTTTGAGATTGATATTGATGGAAAGATAAATCCTAACATATCAACATCTTTTTGAATACTTTTTCTAGCAACACCAAAGATATCTGTTTTTATACCGTAATATAGTGCGACCGCTGTGTTTTGTGATGGAATAATACCTAACTGTTTATAATACTCGGTGATAATCGTAGATGTTGAACCGTACTCAGTTCTAATATCTATAAATGGTATCAAGTTATCAGGCATTATTCTATCGTGGTGATCTATTACAGCATCAGGAGTTCTATCCCCTATTTGATAACTATTTCCAGCACCTATCTGCGTATCGACAACTATTATGCAATCATATCTAGATATATCAAGCGAGTCGAGACGGTACATATTTATATTACATATTTTTACAAGCTTTCTATTCTCAATCCTGCCGATGATCCCCATATAGGCGATAGTGACACGTTTCTTTTGTAATCTTGTTATAATATTTTTGAGTCCGAACGCAGCAGCTATAGCATCTGGATCAGGATTATTATGAGTTTGTATAAGAATTTTTCGTTTTGGTTTTAGCAAATCTAAAAGTTTATTTATCATTACGCTATCTAGATTACAACTTAATCATTATTAAAATTAACGATAATTTCACTATCATCAATATATATATTAGTACTATCATCTAAGAGTAGAGATAATCTTTCAACCATATCTGTTTTATTTATAAATGCTGTTACTTCAATTGTTACTTCTTTTTGAGCAAAGGATTTAATATTGAAATCACTAATATATTTTCTATCTTTAAGTGAGTTTAGCAGATTATTAACCGTTACCATATTAGTAAAATTAAGCATAATAATATTTGATTTATGAGAAACATTTTCTATAGTATCAAGCCTTACAACGTTACTTCTAATATAGTCTAAAGTTTTAACCATACCTTTAGCAAGTATATCTTCAACACAGCTAACGGGATCTATAATATTAGAGTCAGTGTTTATTCTTAGCACAGTTTTATCAGAGACTTTATTATATACAGAAGTTGTTAAGATTAGTTCGCATTTAGAGTCTTGATTTGTAAAATCATCAAACTTTAATTCAGCAGATAGATTGAAATAGAAGTTTGCATTATGATCGTTAAACTTTTTAACTATTTTTTTAATATTACTATCATCACGTGTTGCGTACTCAAAATAATCTTGATCTAGTAGTACGAAGTTTTTATTTTTAAGTTCATTTATAATAATTTGTTCAGACACTTCTCTATCTATTAACATATAGTCGATACCTTCAATTGAAAAAACAGCAGAGTTTGTTTGTTGGCTTGTATATTCAGAAGCATCACGCAGTCCTATTGTATCAACAGTTACTTGTAGATTAGCTACATACTTTTTATTAGCTTCATCTATTTTATCTGATAGAACAACGAATTTTTTCACATATTTTAAATATTTGTTATTAATTTCTGGTATTTGGATATTTTCAACTGGTGCAATAGAGTAGTAATACTGGCTAATTGCAGATAGTAGAGCATCATTAATTGCATCTTTTTTTGCTAATTTAATATTTCTGTTTTTAATATTAGCGACACCTCTAGCATCTGTTGAAAATGAATAAACATTAGATGAACAGAATAGTAGTCCTATCATAAAAATGAAAAAAAACTTATAAATATGACACCTCATTTTGAAACCGTTAAAAAACTATTATAATATAAATAGATAATAATATCAAGGATAGTCATCATGATTAATTTACAGGAGTGAAAGTTGATGTATCAAACTGTAATCTACTATCAACTAACCCTTTGAGAGAGAATGATAAATATATAGTATATTCATCTCTTAAATTCTGTCCTGATCCGAAACTTGTAGTGTATAGATCGTGTATAACTTCAACACCTATCGACCAACAATCTGCATAATAGCTTAAACCTACACCTTGTGATGTAGATTTTAAGTTACTAAATCCGTTATTGTTATCACCTTGCCATGTAGCACTAGCTTTACCACCTATACGCCATATTTTAAACCCAGCACTTACTGATATTGATGTGTTATAAAAACTTTCAACTCTATTATCGTGTACGTATGTTGTATCTGTATAAAAGTATTTAAAAATAAAGAAACGTAGCTGATTAGATAGAAAGAGTATCTCTGAGTGTCCTTTATCCAAGCTATTTGAGTAACTAAATTCCATATCGAATATATTTACAAAAATATCGTTTACATTTGTAATCATGTTTATTGTTAGTGGAGTAAATTCAATAGCATCGATAAAATCAAACCCTTGTGATAATGTGATTGTATGGTTCCATGTTTTAGCTGTAAAATAGTTTATCATTTTATATGTTATACCACCGTTAGGTATAAGGGTGTCAAACGATGAAGCTATAATTTGGTTATTATGTGATAGTTCTGGGAGATAGCTTAATGATACGGTATTAAATATTGTATGTGTAAAATATTTATACTCTCTATAGAACTCTCTAAATGCAGTAGATAAACCAAATGAAGCGTAATATCTTTGAGCCATATGTGGACTTAGAATATCTATTCCACCTAAAATATCTTCTTTAGATAGATTGCTATCAAACTCTTTATTATAATCGTGCCATAGAGAGTATCCGACCTCAATAGATGGAGTGATGATTGCAAGTTTTAAATCAATAGGTGCTTTAATATTGATAGTTGTGTTAAAACGGCTATACTTATCTACGTTGTTTGAAAGGATAGAGTTATCAAATGCAAGTTCATGATTTTGTGTAGTAACTCTTTCATAAGATAGATCATATGAAAGAACAAGAAAGGGTAGTAGAGGGATCGTTTTATATAATGATATTGTTGGTAGTAGTTCTGTATAATTTTTTTGATGTCCAATAATTTGATCTCTATATTGAGTATTTTTATTATATTCAACATTTACGTTAATATAGCTTGAGAAATAATTTACAGCAACTTCGAGATGATAAAAATTCTCTTTATTGTTTTTAAAATACTCTGACATTGAGTACTCACTATAACTTCTTGCATATAGATAATCTGATGCTTCGTTCGCATTTAGCGATATTGTTATATCATCTATCGGTGAGTATGAGTTTACGAATATATAACTCCATCGATCGTTGTTTTGTGTTTCATCAGTAAAATCATGTATCCACTCTCCTGCGCCGTAGAAGTTTGATTTCTCCGTGAGTGAGTATCTAAACTCAGCAGATGGTTGAGCTCCACTTGATGTAAATAAGTTAAGTCCTATGGTGAAGTCGTAGTTTATATCTGGTGCTATAAAATATTTAGCTAGTAAGAAAGTACCGTGTGTACTAGATATTCCTAGATCAGGCATTAGAAGTCCAGTTTTTCTTTTAGATGCTAGTGGATACGATAATCTTGGAGAGTATATTATAGGTGTATTGAATATATCCATTGTTATATGGCTAGCTGTGGCAGAGCCTTCGAGATCTAAATTACCTGAGTATAGATAAAAGGACCAATCAGGGATAACTCCAGGACAAGCAGAGATACGTGCCTCTTCAAGGCTAAAGGTAGATTTAGATGTTTGTTCAAATGATTTTGCACAAATATAGTAATCAGGATCTAAAAATCCAGTAACGTTGAATGCTCTTCCTGTATCGTTATCAATATTATATACAAGTTCATCTGCGTTGATTGTTTTTGTTCCAGAGATCAATGTAACATTTCCAGTTGCACTCAAAGTACTATTATCTAAAAAGTATTTTACAGAATCTGCTCTAACAGTAACACCTTTTGCCTCAAGTAGAACATCTCCTTTTGCCATATATGTATTATTATCGATGAGCGATGCGTTATCGGCTGATAATTTATAAGCATCTTTATCTATCGAGTATACAGATGTTGCTACTGTAAGAGATATAGTTAATATATTAAATATATTTCTAAAAGCCTTAATCATAAATTTATACCGAGAGTCTTTTTGTAGTAAGCTATTAGAAAAAATGATCCTAAGATAAGAACTTTTTTCCCACTCTCTATATTGCTTTGTGCAAACTTGAAGGCGTCAGTAGGAGAAATGTATGATTTACAATCTATCTCATTTAATTTATTTTCATCTATAGATCGTGGATGATCTGGTATAGTTGTTAAGATAATATTATCCGTAACAGCGCGTAATGTATCTAGAAACGGATTAATATTTCTATTTGATGTTAATGTGAAAATTATATATCCTATCTCATCACGATTGATAGATTTGATTAATTTAATTAATCCATCGATATTATGAGTTGCATCAAAGATAATATTATCGTGATATTCAAGTCGTCCTTTTGGAAGTTTAAGCGAATTGTTTGTAGGTAGATTTTCACTTAATATATATGAAGCTACTTTATTTGCAAGTTCGTAGTTTTCGTTATATGGATAAGGGTACAGATTTTTATTTCGATCCTTATCTACAATGAACAGCAGGTTATTCTCATTTATTCTTGTTCTGATATATTTTCTGATTTGATCGTGGTTTATCCCTATAAAATTTATACTGTAATCTCTTATGATAAATAACTTATCATCTATAATACTAAATATATTATCGCCAAGAATTTCAGTATGATCTAATGAGAAAGATGTAAAAACTGCAATTTTATCAGTTATTAACGATGTGTTTGTTGCATCATATCTTCCACCTAAACCAGTTTCAAGTATAGTTACATCAACGTTACTATTAATTGTGTGAACGATAAAAAGGAAGAATATCGCTTCAAAATATGTAAGGTTACATTGATTTATAATATCTATATTTTCATCGAATAGAGCGTCAAACTTATCAGTTGTAATATCAGTACCGTTAATAGATATTCTTTCT
>CAMRDM010000111.1 GCA_947041225.1 uncultured Deferribacteraceae bacterium
AAGTAGATATTAGTAATATAAAAATATTACGATAAAAATAATAACATGCCCCTAGAGTCTCAACAACTTTAGGGGTTTTATATTATTATTAATCAAGAACAATTTAAAAATTAGTCTAGTAGTTAAGTATAGCTTAATATTTTAATTATATTGACAATCATATGTTTAACATTTAGAATATAGTCAGGTATGTAATGATGTTGAAAATACTGGTTATAGATATATAAATATTGGTTTTTTGGGAGAGAAATATGTTTAACAAGTTAAAAAGCTTATTAGTAGTTTTGATGTTGGTGCTTATTGGAGCCTGCGCAGATTTTGACGATAACGGTGGCAGTGGTGGCAGTGGTGGCAGTGGTGGTGGATCAGTTTTTTCACCTACATTAGATTTAGGTACAAGTTTTAAAATTGCAAGTTTAGGCGATGGAAATGTTTTTGAAAAATCTGGTTCAGATGTATTATCATATACCGCGGCTGAGATAAATCCAGTGAATAAGAACGATACGATTATAAAAGACCAACTTGAGACGGAGCTGCAATTAGGACTTGAGCAAATCAATCAAGATATTGGATCTAGTGGCGTTACAGTGACTACATCGGTTATTTCATCAGAAGGAACAGTCGCGGCAGGTGAGACGTTTACTGTGAAAATACATACAAGAATAATAGAAAAGTATAACAATAATAATACAGATACTAACGTATATACATTTGCGATAACATTTAGTGAAGAAACAACATCAGAACTAAATTTTGATTTAGGTGAAGGTTTTAAAATCGCAAGTTTAGGTGATGTTGAAACATTTACACCAACTGTTGGGGATATATTAAAATATAAAGCTACTAATATAAACTCAGTGAGTAAAGATTTAGCCACTATAAAATCTCAGCTTGGCACTAATGTACAATCTACACTAGAGTCAATGAATGAAGGCTCTACGGTTACGATAGGTTCAGTAACCTCAATAGCGCCAAACAATGAAGTAGGTGCGAGCAAGACATTAATTGTTAGTGTTGAAGCGACAATAGCAGATAACATTGACAGTTCAAACAAATTAACTAAAACTTATGAATTTAAGATAGAGTTTAATGATAAAAATCACGCAGAACTAGTTTTTAATTTAGGATCAGATTTTTTCATCGCAAGTTTAGGTGTTGGTAAAACGTTTACACAAGACAGGGGCAGTATCTTGAAATATACAGCTACTAGTATAGAGTCAAGTGGTAAAAATGAAGAAACTATACTAAGCGAACTTAAAACTGCTATAGATACTAAACTACAGTTAGTTAATAATGGTGCTACTGTTACTGTAAATAATCCAATCAAAGTAAGTGGAACGATAGGGATTAGTGAGGTATTAACTATTACAGCTAAAACAACAATGCGATATGATCAGGGTTCTCTTGAAGAAAGAACATACACTTTCAAAATAAGGTTTGCTTCAAAACCTATATTAAAAGAAGATTTTGATTTAGGTACAGATTTCACTATTAATAGTTTGAACGGTGAAAACTTTATAAATGCGTTAGATAACCCATTACAATATAGCGTTACTGAGCTATATGCAAAACTAATAAATAAAGATACTGTAGTTGCAGAATTAAAAACAGCAATCAGAAATAAGCTAGATAGTAAATATATTGTTTCGTTTGGTATAGATAAAATAGAGGGCGATGCAATAGCAGATAGTACCTTAGTGGTAACTACGTCAACGACACTAAAAGATAAGACAGATACTTTTAATTCTAAAACAGAAAGCCATGTTTTCACAATAATGTTTCATGAGGCAATTGAACCATGGGACAGCATTTCAAAAATAGTAACGGAAGATAATAACGTTTATAATATAGAAAATGGTGGACATCTTGCATGGATAGCAGAGCAATCAGCGAACGATAATTTTACAGGTAAAACTATAATGTTTATTAATCATATAGATATGAATAATAAAGAGTTCGAAGGTATAAAGTTATTTAAAGGTACTATAGATGGTAATGGTAAGAAGATATATAATTTAAAAATTAAAACAACAGATGAATTCGTTGGCTTAGTTAGTAAGTTAGAAGGTGAAGGTTTAATAAAAAATCTCACAATAGCAAGTGGCGAGATTGAAGGTGCTGGGTACGTTGGGGCATTTGTAGGGCGTGTTGCTGTTGATAGTAGTCGTTATGGTTTAACAGGTGTCAAAAATAGTGCAACAGTAATTGGAACAGGAGGTCCTAACGCCAACGACGGGAGTTCTATTGGAGGACTTATCGGAGAGAAATTTGAGAATGCAATGCTCTCTAATAGTTCAAACACAGGCACAGTAAAGGGTAAGAATAACGTTGGAGGGCTTCTCGGACATAGTAGAGGTGGAAACCCATCTGGAATCTTCAAAATAGATAATAGTTCAAACACAGGCAACGTAACAAGTAGTGTGAGTGCTGCCGGTGGGCTTGTTGGACGGAGCTCGGGTGATTGGTTAGAAATTGATAATAGCTCAAACACAGGTGCTGTAATCGGACAAAATGAAGCTGGTGGGCTTATTGGAAATAGTATTGGTAGCTATCACGAGGATGATATGTTTACTTTAAAAATCACTAATAGTTCAAACACAGGCTCTGTAACAACAAGGAGTAGTTATTCTGGAGGGCTTATAGGACATAATATTAGTAGCACAGTTACAACAATCACTAAAAGTTCAAACACAGGTAATGTAGTAGGTGATAATGATGTCGGAGGGTTGATTGGAAGACAAGGTAACGAGACCCTATACACAAAGCTCACAATCACTGATAGCTCAAACACAGGTAATATAACAGGAGGTAAGTATGTCGGAGGGCTTGTTGGACTTGGTGTGGGTACTTCAACTATTACAAATTCTCATAGTTATGCTAAAATTGTAACAGGAATAGATTATGTTGGTGGTATAATAGGTCGCTTGTTTATTGGACATCTTACAGTAAATAATGTTTATTGGTTATATGATGCAACAACAGATACTACAATTGGTGTTCAGTCTCATGGCAAAATAGACTCTAGTAAGTACAGTAACACAGATCAGGAGTCTAAGAGACTCCATCTCGAAATTTATAATACTGAGAGCAGTTTCAATAATTGGGCATTTGGTACAGTTTGGAAGCTTACAAACAATAAATTTCCTACACTTAGAAACCTACCAGTTGCGCCATAACCGTAACAGTATTGAGTATAATTAAGTAAGCGAAGTATATAGATTTAATATAAAAATATTACGCTAGAAATAAATAATTACCCCATAGTTTTAACGCTATGGGGTTTTTATATTGGATTTAATTAATAATAAAGTAGAAACTAATCAGAGAGTTAATTAAAACTTACACTATTAATAAGATTGACAATTACCTACTGACTATTTAAAATATCAATAGTGAGTATATATACATATCGTTATTAGGTATGAACATAAAAAATAGTAATTCTTGGAGAGAAAATATGTTTAAAAAATTAAAAAGTTTATTAGTTATTTCAATGTTGGTTTTTGTTGGTGCGTGTTGTTACGATGAATATCCATCAGGAGAATTTCATTCTGACTTAAATCCAGATATTCCAGTGATAGAAGTAATTCCTGAAGGCAATGTTTATAAAATTTATCGTCCTGAACATCTTGCATGGATCGTAAAAGAAACGCAATATGGCAATTTTTTTAAAGGTAAAACGGTAAGGTTTGTAGATGATATAGATATGGGTAATATACAGTTTTCAGGTATACCATTTTTTTTAGGCAGGTTAGATGGCAATTATAAGAAGATCCATAATTTAATAATCGGTTATGGTGTTGAATTTGATCGTGGTTTAATTCAGGAGCTAGGCGATGGTGGGCATATAGAAAATCTAACAATAGAGAGTGGTCGCATAAGTGGTGGTATCGGAGTAGGTTCATTTGTAGGTAGCATTACAGGATCTGTTACAATTACAAATATTGTAAATAAAGCTGATGTTTCAGGTAATGCTTTCGTTGGTGGTCTTGTAGGGTTGAGTTTTTATGAGGATAAAACTGTCACTATTGATAACAGTTCAAACATGGGAATTGTAACAGGTAGGAGTAACTCTGTTGGTGGTCTTTTAGGGTTAAATATCTCTACGCTCACAATTAAGCATAGTTCAAATAGTGGTACAGTAGTTGGAAAAAATGATTATGTAGGTGGACTTGTTGGAACTACTGATCTTAGCTTATTGATAGATAACAGTTCAAATAGTGGCGATGTAACAGGTATTATTGAAGTTGGTGGTCTTGTTGGAGTGAGTTTTACGGAGTCATCACTTTTAACAATAACTAATAGTTATAATAGTGGAGTTATAGAAGGAGTAAGGGATGTTGGAGGTATTATAGGAGATATCAATGGCAAATCTCCTACTACTGTAAATATAACAAATGTTCATAGCTATGCAACGAAGATAAAAGGAAATGATACAGTAACAGGTGGGATCATAGGCAGTATAGGTAATGATACAACGCTAACTGTAACAAACAGTTATTGGTTATATGATGTTGATGCTGAAAATGCTGTAGATGGAACAGGTGGTATTGATAAAGCAGTAGGCACAGATTCTGAAACTGTTTTAGAAGGAACATCGGTACTTGATATTGCAAAGTTTAAAGATACGACTAATATTTCTGCTAATTTTGTAGATTGGGATTTTACAGATGTTACGGGTATTTGGGAGATTAAAACAGATGCTGATTATCCTACACTTATAAATTCGCCAACAGTTGCACCACGCGTGGCTGCACCGTAACAGTATTGAGTATAATTAAGTAAGCGAAGTAGATAGATTTAATATTAAAATATTACGCTAGAAATAAATAATTACCCCATAGTTTTAACGCTATGGGGCTTTATGTTATATTTTAAGAGTAAATTAATATATATAAACTGTCATATAGTTAAAAGTATAACAGTTTAATTATATTGACAAGAGTAAATTTACTCTTTAAAATATATTTAGTCTATATTTGAACTTAAAATAATATGTGTTTATATGAAAAAAATAGGCATATTGGAGATAAAGTATGTTGAATAAGTTAAAAAGTTTATTAGTTGTTTTTATGTTGGTGTTTATCAGTGCATGTTACGATTTTAATGATTCGGCAGAATGTCCGACTCCTCCGAAACCTACGCCTCACCCTAATCCGGGGTTATCAGAAACAGAGGTTATACCAGTGGGTGGTGTTTATGAGATAAATACAATGGAAGAGCTTGTATGGATAGCAAATAGATCTGTAACAGATAATTTCACTGGAAAAACAGTACGATTTATGGCTGATATAGATATGAATTATTATCAGTTTTCAGGCATACTATCTTTTGCAGGAAAGTTAGAGGGTAATAATAAAACGATAAGTAATTTGATGATCGGTGATGGTACAGATAGTTTTATCGGTTTAGTTAATATATTAGAAGATGGTGGACACATAGAAAACCTTACGATATCAAACGGTAGGATTTATGGAAATTCTGCAGTAGGTTCGTTTGTAGGTTACCTTAAAGGTAAGGGAACTATTAGTGGTGTTACAAACAGTGCAGAAGTTAGAGGAAAGACGTCAATATCGAGTGATGATACGAGTCTTGGTTTTGTAGGTGGATTAGTAGGACTTGTTGGTTTTATTGGTACAGAGTCTGATTTAGTTGTAACGGATAGTTTAAATACGGGTGATATATTTGGTGTTAGTAGCGTTGGAGGACTTATTGGATCTAGTAGTATTCTATCAGTATCAAGTGTAGTAAACAGTTCAAACGTTGGAATGATTAGTGGCAACTCATTTGTAGGTGGACTAGTAGGTATAGGTTTTGGACGTTTAACAATTGATAATAGCTCAAACGTTGGATCGGTAAAATCAGATGGTATAGCGTTTCGTATTGGAGGGCTTGTTGGTTCTTATAATGGTGTTTCAACCTTAAAGATAGATAATAGTTTTAATAGTGGAACTGTTGAAGGATTA
>CAMRDM010000112.1 GCA_947041225.1 uncultured Deferribacteraceae bacterium
TAGCTTGTCGTTTGTGGTTCTTACAGCTAGAGCATACGAACAGATCGCCGTGCATAATCAGTTGACGTAGTTTGTGGTTTGTGGGTTTGGTGGTTCTTACGGCTAGAGCATACGAACAGATCGCCGTGCATAATCAGTTGACGTAGTTTGTCGTTTGTGGGTTTGGTGGTTCTTACAGCTAGAGCGATAGTATAAAAAATATAAAGTATAAAAATATAAAACATAAATGTATTATATATACAATTAAATTATTTAAAAGATATAGGAGCAGTGTTGATGGCGAAAATGGGTAAAGTGATATTAGCGTATTCTGGTGGTTTAGATACGTCAGTTATATTAAAATGGTTAGATCTGCAAGGTTATGAAGTGTATGCTTATGTTGCTGATGTTGGTCAACCGATCGACAAAAAAGAGGTAACAAAGAAAGCATTTTTATCTGGTGCAAAAGATGTTCTTATCGATGATTTAAAAGATGAGTTCGTAAGTGAGTTCGTTAATAGATCGATAAAGTTCAATGCACTTTATGAAGGTAGATACTATCTTGGAACATCGCTTGCACGTCCTATTATAGCTAAAGGTATGGCTGATTATGCTAAAAAAGTTGGTGCTAAATATTTCTCTCATGGAGCAACTGGTAAAGGTAACGATCAGGTAAGATTTGAACTTACTATAGCTGCACTTAATCCTAAATTGAAAGTTATAGCTCCTTGGCGTATGCCAGAATTTTTTGAGGTTATCAAAGGTAGACAAGAGGCAATGGATTTTGCTAAACAGTATAAAATACCTATTAAAGCTACAAAAAGTAAGCCTTGGTCGTCAGATGAAAACTCTCTGCATATATCATTTGAAGCAGGGATATTAGAAGATCCGAATGTTACTCCACCTGATAATATGTTTGAGTACACTCTATCACCTAAAAAAGCTAAAAGTAAACCAGATCTAATCACTTTAAGTTTTGAAAAAGGTATTGCTGTTAAATTAAATAATAAAAAGATGTCCCCTGCTGAAATTTTAGTAGCGTTAAATAAACTCGGACACGATCACGGAATAGGCAGAATTGATATGGTAGAAAGCAGGTATGTAGGGATGAAATCAAGAGGAGTATACGAAACTCCAGGTGGAACTATCCTTATGAACGCTCATAGAGATATGGAGTCAATCACCTTAGATGGATCTGTAATCAATCTTAAAGAAACATTAATGCCACGTTTTGCAACTTTGGTCTATAACGGATACTGGTACTCTGAAGAGATGGATTGCCTAAACGCTCTACTTGAAAAATCTCAAGAGTTCGTAACTGGAGAAGTTCGACTTGAGCTTTATAGAGGTAATGTAACTCCTATCGGAAGAACATCTGAATACTCGTTATACAATATGCAACAAGTATCTATGGATGATGATCAAGGTGCGTATAATCAAGCCGATGCAACAGGTTTTATAAGATTGCATAGCTTACCACTTATCGCAACAGCTAGCAGAAGAAAGAAGTAATTGTCGTTTTGAGATTTAGTAGATAGCAGTAATGTAAAGTTTAAATGGAGAGATTATATATATGTACTTTCAAGATATAATAATGAATTTGCAAAGATTTTGGGCAGATAACGGTTGTATGATTTTTCAGCCGTACGATGAAGCTGTTGGTGCTGGAACATTTAACCCTGCAACATTTTTAAAATGTTTAGGTCCTGAGCCGTGGGATTGTTGTTACGTTGAAAATAGTAGACGTCCAACAGATGGTAGGTATGGAGAAAATCCTAACCGTTTACAACATTACTATCAATTTCAAGTAGTGCTTAAACCATCTCCACTTGAGATACAAAATCTATATTTAGAGAGTATAAAAATTCTAGGTGTCGATCCCTTAGAACACGATATACGTTTTGTAGAAGATGATTGGGAGTCTCCAACATTAGGCGCTTGGGGACTTGGCTGGGAGGTTTGGCTTGATGGAATGGAGATATCACAATTTACATATTTTCAACAAGCTGGTGGTATGGATCTTTCTCCCGTTACAGGAGAGTTAACTTACGGACTTGAACGTATTGCGATGTATTTACAGAAATGCGATTCTATATACGATCTTGAATGGAACAATAAAATTAGTTACGGCGATGTTTATCATGAGAACGAAGTACAGTTTTCAAAATATAATTTTGAAGAGGCTGATGTTGCATCATTATTTACAATGTTTGATATTTATGAGAAAGAGTGTATGAGATTAACAAATATAGATCTCCCCTTACCTGCGTACGATTTCTGTTTGAAATGTAGCCATACGTTTAATCTTCTTGATGCACGCAGTGCGATATCTGTAACTGAGCGAACTGGATATATAGCAAGAGTTAGAGCTTTAGCAAAAGGTGTTGCAGAAAAATATTTAGAGAATAGAGAGAAACTTGGATTTCCATTAATTAAGAAAAAGTAGCAGTTGTATATATGGTAACTTGTTGACATTAAGTGGTCGTAATCACAACAATCATTACGGCAACAACAATAGTTAATGGTTATTACAATTATATTTATATTAGAACATAAAAAAGTCAGTATACCGTTTTTATTCTAACAGTGTACTGACTTATTTTTTTATTTCATCTATGTTGCAATACCAGTTAGCTTAACTCTTCTTTCATACTTATTATCTAATGTTCAATCTTAAAACCAATTCAATTCAGTCCCGTCCAGTTCAATACTAGACTACATTCAATTAATCTATCATACGTCCTACAAAAACTTCAAGTATCTCTGCCGTAGTTGTATCATCATCTCTTAAACCTTCACTATCAAAAAGAATATCAACCTTATCTAAATACTCTTTCTGATTATCTGTAATGCCACCAGCTCTATTTATACTTTTACGACTATCCATTATTAACTGAATCAAACCTGCACGGTATTTCTTATCTTTATTAACACCAGACATAAGCCTCTCATTGATAAGAGCATACCTATTTTTTAATACAAGCTTATCATCCATTAACAACACCTTGTCAATCGAACGCTTACCCTCAATATACTTATCTTGTGATAAATATATCGTAGCATAAAGAGCGTAAACTATATCTCTGTTTGATAACGAAATAACTCTGAAATCCGTACCTATTCCCGTATCTGTATCAACAGGTAACTCTCTTTTATTACTTATATTATCAAGTAACTGAATAGCTATTCCTGCATAAAATAAAGCTTCTTCATACTTCTTCTCTACTCTGTTTATCTCTGACATTAAAATAAGTATTGAAACTAAATCATCACTCTTACTATCGTCCTTAGAACTACTACTATCTACACTATCATAGAGATCCTTCGCAATACTGTATGCTTCTGCATACTCTTTATTATAAAATTTGCCGTACGCTTTTACTATCTTTAACTTAAACTTTACATCTCTACCTTTAACACTAGATGATTTAATTATATTTAAAAAAGTAACCCAACTACTATCAACTGATGACGGATTTATAAATATTAAATACTCTAAGCGTTTGATAAGCTCATCTAATTTTGCATACTCTTTATGATCCAATATTAATGATAATGCCTCACTATAATCTGCTATTGCCGACCTATAAAGTGATACCGTCTCAAAAAGATAGCCTAATCCAAAAAGAGAATCTATCGCTAAATTATAATGTCCTTTAACAATTGATATATCGTAACTTCTTCTATAATACAACATGCTCTCATCATAGTTGCCCATGTACTGATAGATATATCCCATTATTAAACTTGAAGATGCTTGAATATAATATAGATTTAATTTGTTCGATAACTCAAAACTTTCCTTAAAGTAAAAAAGTGCCTTATCATATTTTTTTTGATAAAAATACGACAACCCTAATTTATATTTAACCACCAATAAATCATCGGTAGTTAAAAAATCATACGATAAAACCTCTTCATATAACAGTATAGCACTACTATAATCTTTTATTATTTTTCTGTTCTCTGCTAACTGGGAAGTGATTAATATCTTACTCGCTTCATCATTTATATCTTTAGATAGTTTAAGAGAAATCTTAAACCACTGATCACTTTTTACAATATCATCTAAACGTCTATATGATAACGCATTGTGAATTGCTAAATTCTGTTTGATGTCTTTATTGGCAACTATGTAATATAATCGTGAAAATAATTTCACCGCTTCAGCGTAATTCTCTTCACCGTAAAAATTGTACACTTTCTCAACATCTGAAGTAAAATCCTCTAACTTATTCTCTGCAAATAACTGCGTTGAGAATAGAAAACTAAAGATAAGTAGGTATAACTTTATGTTGCTCTTAATCATTATATGGAGACATCCTCTCAAAAGACGCATCTTTAGCTATATTTTGTAAATATAAAAGTAAATCATCATCATCAACAATAGATGTAAAATATTTAGCTACAACTCTATTATCATCAATATAGCATAACTCTAAACGCTCTAATCCATACTCATTTGAAATCAGTTGAGAGATATCATATATATCACATTTATTATCTGAGGCTGAAAGCATTGTTGCATTAAAGGATAGCAGTGCTGAGTTCAATATCGCCCTATCCTCTACACCTGATACAGCAATCAATTTCATTATTTCCTCTGACTGTAATCTAGATATAAATTCATTCGCTTCATCTAATCCTCTAAGCCCTGCTGAACCGATATAGTCCAGTCCGACAACTTCATCTTTTGCAACACCCCTACCTGTGAAATAACAGTAACCTAGATAATACTCTGCTTCAACATTTCCACTCTCTACAGCTTTTTTAAATGTTCTAAATGCAGATGTATAATCTCTCTTTGTACCAAGTCCAAATAACTGTGCCTTAGCAATCTCTACCTCGGCTGGTAGGCTACCCATAATTCTAGCTCTATTAAGTAACGCTATACCCTCACTACTTAGAACTTCATAATTTCCTGTTAAAAATATCTTGCCTACATTATATAATATTTCTGGATCATCACTCTCTGTTGAACGAAGTAACCATCTAACACCTGTTTCGTAACTGCCTCGCTCAAGTAGAAGAAATCCTAAAAGATATTGAGCTTCAAAATTTGAATTACTTGCGATCGCTATTAAATACTCTGAAGCCTCCTCTGCTCTACCTTCTGTTAATAATGTGTTAAAATGTTCTCGCCATCTTGTGTTATGTATAGCTCCTGTTGATCCACGTTTAGGAAATGGTGAAATCAACTCTCGGTTACCGATTGCTGTCGCTGTATCATCTATATACTGAACGAAATCCTGATAGCCTGCTGTCGTTAACAATATCTCTGCAGATGTTCCATAAATATTTTCTAATGCTGGATCTGCTCCTGCTGTTAATAGTAGAGATACAATTCCTCTATAGCTATTTACCATCGCAGATAAAAGTGCTGAATATCCATAATTGTTTAATGCGTTAATTGATGCTTTCTGCTCGATCAAATATCTTACGATCTCTTGATACCCATTATCACTTGCAACGATAAGCGGAGTGTTGCCAAGAATATCTCTCGCATCAACATATGCACCCCTTGATAATGCCTCTCTAATACCTCGTGAATCGCCCCTTGATGCAGCCTCTAAAAGAGCTCTATCCGCCATAGGATCTATAGCATACACATTAATAGTAGATAGCAAAACTATCAGCACAAAACAACATGTCTTTATCCTTAATAAACGCTTTATCATAAATAGAACCCCTTTAATAACATTTATATAACACAACAAAATAATCAATCAACTTTTATCTGAAAATTGAAGTAACTTACTTCGTAAACTCGATCGCTTGTATAACTGCTAACCGTAACTTAATTCGCAAACTCGATCGCTTGTATAAC
>CAMRDM010000113.1 GCA_947041225.1 uncultured Deferribacteraceae bacterium
GATACAAGCTAAGGTAACATCTCCGTTGTTGCAAGCAAGCTCATAATATTTGAGTGCTTCGCCTTCATCGAGTTGTACGAATTCTCCTAGATTATATTGTAGAGCTAGTTGATAGCAGGCTTCGTAATTATTTTCATCACACTCTTTTTTATTGTTATTATATTTTTCTTCAGCTGATAGATTTTGTATCTGTTCGACATAATTTTCAGATACAGCGATATTAAATATAGCGATAAGTGCTACGGCTAAAATCACAACAATTGCAAGATTTTTTTTCACAAGTTACTCCTTGATAATATGTATGATAACATGATTAGTACGATACTATTTTTAATTTATAGATAGCATAGATATAAAAATCATTAAAAGTGCGATAAATAGTTATGTATAATTTTCACCAGAAGATATTATATAGTTTAGAGTTAGATAATTCAATAAATTAATGGTGCTGTGTAGAAATAAAAACATAGAGGATAAAATTAATTACCCTCTACTTATATTTGTATAATTATTTTACTAGTTTGAAGCTAGTTGTTTTTGAATAGCTTTTAAAATTAGTACCATTAAATGTTTTAACTATTTTCATAATTAAAACTTGATACCAGCCTCTGCTAATACTCTGAACTCATTTCCTAAAAAGCTTATTGCTGTATGTTCGTATGATACTCCAAAAAGAATGTTGCCATAAGCTATTTTGAAACCTGCTGTACCATAAAGTCCTAAGTTAAATTCATCTGTAGTACTAGAATAATATCCGTAGTCGGTTAAGTCTGAAGAAAAACCTGCACCGATACCCACTTTTGGTAAGATGCTCCATGAGTTATTTATCTTTATAATCGGTTGAAATAAAAGTGCGTATTTTAGATCTATTTTTGCAGTCCAAGTATCTGAATAACCAACACCTAGCTCCATAGCAAAAAATCTACTTTGTTGCCAACCACCGATAATCGTAATTGCAAAACCAGAGGTATTGATTGAGGTATTGTTCACTGAATAGATATCTCCGTTGTAGCCTAGCGAACCTAGTGTATAGAAAAAACTTGTGCGTTTATTTGTTACAATATCTTGAACATGTTCTTCAAAATTATCGCCACTACTCTGTGCTAAAGCTACACTGTTGAATAAAAGCTACACAATACTAACTAGTAAATAAAATTTGAAAAATTTCATAATAGATCCACAATAAATTAAAATATTTTGTTTATAAATACTGTAATACAAAATTCATTATTATTTGGTGTTATAGATTTAATGCGTTTACATTTTTAAATAAAAATTGAGGATCTAATTTCATCAAATCTACCCTCAACGTGAAAAACATTTTAAATATATTGCTATTAAACTCTTAATCCTTCTCATATCTAGAACAATATCCCTCTGGAGTTTCTCCACATACTTTATCAAACAACGTCTTGAAATTATCGCATGTCTTACTTTCATCTTTATCGCACGCTTGTTTATATAAACTTAACGCTTTATCTAAATCTTTTTCTACACCTGATCCATTTTCATATAATACACCAAGATTTCCACAACCACCCATCTCATCACCATTACAAGCTACGGTATATAACTCTATCGCTTTTATATAATTCTGCTTAACACCTAATCCATCATCATACATAAGTCCTAAATTATAACAGCCTCGCATACCATCGCCACTTCCCTTATCATCATCACACGATATTTTAAATAAACGTATCGCTTCATTATAATCAATAGTCACGCCTTTGCCGTGCTTATATAAAATACCTAGATTATTGCAACCTATCATACTGCCATTCTCACAAGCTTTTATATTTAACTCTTTTGATCTCTGATAATCTTTTTCTACCTCTTTTTCACTATAATAGATATATCCAAGATTGGCACAACTATCATATATATCAGCGTCGCAAGCTTTCTCATATAGATCTATCGCTTTTTGATAATCTTGTGGAACACCTCTACCGAAATTATACTTTATTCCAAGATTGTTACATGCGAGCATGTTATTCTTATCGCAAGCCATGTTATAAAACTTGACTGCTCTAATATCATCTTGTTCAACACCGTTGCCTTCCCCATACATAATGCCTAGATTGTTACATGCATTCGATACTCCTGCATCACAAGTCATTTCATATAGCTCTATCGCTTTTTGATAATCTTGTGTAACTCCTCTTCCATCATCATATATAAGTCCAAGTGTGTAACATGAATGCATATTCCCACTATCACAAGCGTTTTCATATAGCTCTACTGCCTTACCGTAATCTTGTTCAACACCATTTCCATTGTGATACATAACGCCTAGATTACCACAAGCTATTACATTTCCATTATCACAAGCTTCTCTAAAAAGCTCAACTGCTTTAGAATGATTTTGTTTAACACCATCTCCGTCGCTATATATAGCTCCAAGAGTATTACATCCATTCATATCTCCACTACTGCACTCTTGTTTATAGATATAAATTGAACTTGATTTATCTGCACATGAAATAATGAATGTTGAAAAAATAATTGTAAGTAATGAAATAATATTGAATGGTTTCATATAGCATTGCTCCTTGAACAATATAATTGATATGATTTATTTTATAGTTTGATAAGAGTTATATATATTACTTGATTTGTTTCTCTTTGTTGTTAAAAACATTAATGAAAATGATAGATATAAACTAATTAGAGAGCTTTAAGTGTTGGTATTTGAATTCGTTTGATTTAAAACCCTCTAACTATATTAATACTATTCTTTTGTATCGATAAGAGTTTGAATCTCTACTTTACATTTTCCACATCCAGTGCCAGCCTCTGTCGCTTCTGAAACTTTTTCAACTGTATCTGCACCATTTTTAATAGCTTCCGATACTGTATCCTTTGATACTCCTTTACATGTACAAATCATAATTAATATCTCCTCTATATCTTTAATACAACGACCACATCCAGTACCTGCGTTCGTAACCTCTTTTATATTATCAATCGTTCTAGCACCATTTGTCATAGCTTCTCTAATATCGCTATAACTCATTTTTTACATCTACAGATAATCCTATTCACATGGATCATACCAATTACTATATACAGATCCTCAACTGATCTATCTCCATGAGGATCTCCATATTATCTAAATGAGATATATATTTTAACATACAACAGATAACGGGTCAATCATGTACGCTTTATTTATATATTAAATAAAGTAAGGGTATATGTGAAATAGTAATCACTGCGATCAATAGAAATCACAATATACTTTCCAATCGTTTTTATCCTTATTATAGTAGAAGAAGAAAAGTCCACTATCTATAATATTAAATTTAGCTTTATCATCTGATGATATCTGCATAACAAACTTATATCCTGCATCTAGGATAGTAATTCCACTTTTGCAATATGTAGCATAGCCACCTGTTTTGAAAGTTGTAGCTTTTCTCTGTAACGATTTTTTAATCGCTTCAACTATCATTTCTGTACGCCATTTAATTATAGCTATTTATTTACGGTTTAAATTAATTTTAACTTTGTACTTTCTATGAAAGTTTTAACACTCTTATCAAATATAGTAACTCTTTTTCTACGACTATCTTTTGCTTTTAAAAAACAACTAAATATTATGCAGAGTTCAGGAAAATATATATGTACTTTATTTTTTGTTTGAACAAATTTATAATTATCTTGTAGATATAAAAATGTGCTATCAGCAAACAGTTCCATATCAAATTTTAAGAGTATAGTTTTATAATCAGCAGACTCAAAAATATCTATATACGCTAATTTATTATTTATATAACCGATACGATCTATACATATCCCTGTGTCATAAAATTCAAATTTACCCCTGTCATCAGAAAATCGAGATTGTTCACCGAACGAAAATTTTTTACTACTATTATTATATCCAACACCGAGCGATACTTGAACGGTATTAGCTTCTTTATAATCATCAATCGAGAATATAGAAGGATAGGTAAAATTAAATTTAGTATCTTCATTTTCTTCAAAAAACAGTTCGCTTTTACTAGCAGATAAACCGATTATGTTTGCTACCTTTAACGCATTATATAACTTTTCATTAATAAATATACTTACTTGTAAAGATATTATATCGTAGGTGAGAGTTTTAGATAGACAAACTGTACTCCATGCGTGAAATAAACATATAGCATAATACTCTTCACGGTTTTTAATTTGTGGATATTGATCACCACTCATAAATCCCCAAAATGCACTCTTACTGTAGTTGATTAACGAATCTGAAATTCTGTTTAATTTGAGTAAATAATACTCTCCCCACTCTGAATTATCTTTAATAGAAATTATTCTACAGCGGGTTATTGAGTGTTCAGGTAATGTAAATTGATTAAAAATATCTAAGACTTTTTTTGATATAAGTAAACTGTTTGAGAAAGTGAAGTTATCATTCCAAATAAAAAAATTAACGATATCTGTCTGCTTAACTCTCTTTTTAACTGTATAGAATATAAGCTCAGTTAATTTATAAGGGTAATGAGTATTATCATAGTTAGTAGTAGTGTCAGTACGATCAATGCTTTTTATATACTGTACAAACTCTTTATGCTCTTGTAAGTTATGAAAATGTTTTGCATTATTTGCATCAATTTCTACTTGAGTACTATCGGTTGCATTACCTGTTATTTCAACATCGGTACAGTTAGTTAGTTCAACAAATATCTTATTTTTATTCATAACTACCTCGTTTGATATATTCTTTTTGATTAAATAGTAGAGAATAAAAGGTCACTCCTCTACTTAAACCTATTTAATTATAATTAAAACTTATTCGTACTTTGAACAATATTTTTTAGGATCAGTTATACATAATTTATCGTAAAGAATTTTAAAATTCTTACATCCTATATCTTTTCCAAGATCACACGTTTGCTTATATAAACCGAGTGCTTTATCGTAATCAATAGTTACGCCTTGTCCTTCACTATACATAACTGCAAGGTTGTTACAACCGTTCGCATAACGAGCATCACAAGTTTTTGTGTAATACATATTCGCTTTAGCGTAATCTTGTTTAATCCTATTGCCTAATGTGTACATCGCACCAAGATTATAACAACTAGTAATATATCCTCCATCGCAAGCTTTTGTATAAAGTGTTACAGCTTTCTTATAATCAGCACTTATATCTTCGCCTTGCTCATACATAAGAGCTAAATTATTACAGCCAGTACCATCACCACCGTTACAAGATTTAGTGTAAAATTTGATCGCTTTGGTAGGATCTTTTTTGACACCTTGACCATTCCTATATAAAATACCAAGATTAGAACATGCAGTCAGATAGTTCATATCACAAGATTTATTTAACAGCTTTAACCCTGCGTTAATATCTTTTTCAACTCCAACTCCGTATAGATACATACCACCTAAATCTCCACATCCTTGAGGATTACCTCCTTCACAAGCTAAGTTAACATATTTTAAAGCATTCTTATAATTTTTTGTTTCTGTTGCATAAAGTCTGCCTAAATCAGCACATGATTGAGTGTCATTCTTCATACATTTTACTTCAAGTCTTTTGAAATTATTATTAAATTTACTCGTTGCCGATACGGTGCTTGCATTGGATATAAATAATATGAATGTTAAACTTATGATTACAAATTTCATCTTTATCACCTATAGAAGTAAGTTATTAATCTTACTATAACATATACAAAAAGTTAGTGCTAATATTTTTATTATATAAATGGAATAAGTTGCTTTTTCACCAGTTTTCCAATTTTGAGATCGGAAGAGCGTCGTGTAGGGAAAGAGTGTACGTCCTGGTGTAGAT
>CAMRDM010000114.1 GCA_947041225.1 uncultured Deferribacteraceae bacterium
ATACTGGGAAAATATTATTTATTTTTTCAGATTATTTTTTGATAAAAACAACCTGCAGTATGTTCAATACCTTAAAATATTTAATTAACAATAAAAGTAATAAGTAATAAATTAAAGGAGAATACAGAATGAAAAAGTTGTTAGTATTAGCGTTAGGAATGTTTGTTTTTACAGCGTGCAGTGATGATAGTAGTGGTGGTGGTGCAGGTGGTATTGTAGAAAACTTAGAAACATCATTAGTAAGACTTGAAGTACCCGTTAAAAATTTAGGTGACGTAGCGATTGGATCAACACATCAGTTTAAGTTCACTGTTACGAATAAAAGTGAAACAGAACCGATGGAACTATATACTGTAAACGTCCAAAGTGCTGAGCTAGCGGAGACTATTGATTACGGAACTTGCAGTATTGTTAGAGAACCAAATAGTCCAGTAATGCTTTATGTTACTCAAGATCCTGGGGCAAGCTGTATATACACATTTAGCTTAAATATCATTGTTACAGATGAGGGATCGCCTTATGTGCTTTATATGGAAGATAAAAATAAAGATAAACTTACTGTGGTGCTACCTTACACTATTAAATAAGTGACTATTACACAAGGCAAAATAGCAAAATAGACAATTAATAAAAGGCACTTTTTAAAGTGCCTTTTATATTGCTTTAGAAACAAACTACTAATAACATCTTTTCGGTCCTCCGTCCCATCCCCAGTATTTACTTAATTCTTTATAGACATTTGTACCTTTAATACTGTATCTAATACGTACTGTCGCATTACCATCTGTACACCATCTACCGTTTTGTAAAGTATATCTATTAGCAGGATTATTAAGAAAAGAACCCGATCCTACTTGAGAACTTCTTATATCGACAGTAACATCTACTTTAGCTGGATTAACCTTATACCATGTTTTATGTAAATATGCAGAAACTTTATGTATCCACCAGAAACCATTCAAGTTCCTCTTATCTAGAACGCTTTGAAAACGATGTATTGGATCTGTCAATACTACTAGTCCTTTCCTAAGAACCATCTCTCCATCTGGAAGAGTATCGTCAGTAATAGTAAGTGCAACATCATACTTACTTAAAGTAGGTAAGACTACCTCAACAGTTTTACCACTAGCAACTTCATAAACACCTTGAGATGTGTCCGTTATTTCCCAGTTAAATTCAGGATTGTTGAACCCTGCTTTAACTTTTGCTGAACAAGTATAAGTTAAGTTATCAATATTGTAATTTGATGAGTTAACACACATAAAAGAAGCTAGTGAGTCATTACTAATTATTACATCATCATAATAACTTTTTACTATGTTTGTGCCTTTTACTCTTACTATCATCTCTATATCTTCAAAAGTACCAGTAGTAGGAAATTCATTTGATACTTCTTTTCCTTCTCCTGTTTGTCCACGACCAAAATTCCACTCATATTCAAGTTCATGCTTATAACTAGTATCATTGTCAATATTTCTAGCAGTAACTGTTGCTAGAGATTTAAAATATCTTATACGTGGATTCACTTTACTTGCTGTCTCAACAAATGTTATATCATCTACTATAGGTCCAGGGATATCTATTGCTTTGACTAAAGTATTGTCTGTTAATACGCCATCAATTAAAACATCCAATATAATATCCTGGGGACCGTAATCATCAAATTCAATTATATTACTCTTACCTGTTGCTTTTTTACCAAAACCATATTTCCACTCATAAGTTGTTTTACCGAAACTAGATTTACTTGTTGCTTCAACCAAAAATTGTAATGCATTCTTTTTCGATTGAGTAATCGTAAAATCTAGCTCTTCTATTACTGGTGGCAGAACAGTTATTGTTTTAGTTATCAATTGAGCAACTTTAGTTCCAGGAATTGATATTTTTAACGTTACTAGATGATCTCCATACTCTGTGAATAAGTGCTGAGTGTTTTGTGCGCGTATTTTAGCACCGTTTCCAAAATCCCACTCATAATCTGCATCATCATTTGGAGTATCTGCTGATCCCGTGAAAATAATTAATAACGGCATTGTGTTACTGTTACCATATTCAAATTTAGCATTTGTAATCGACATCGATGTGCTTATCGGAAGTTTAACTTCTTCTACTATATTTGAGTCAAGTATTCTTGCTGTTAATTTAACATCGAAAAATCCTACATTTACAAATGTGTTAACTACAGATTTTCCTTTTCTTACTACTCCAAATCCAAAATCCCATTCGTATTCAACTTCTCCAACTGGAGTATCACTTGACGCTACGAACTCTACTGTTAAAGGATTAAACGGATCAGGATTATAAGTAAAATCTAAAGCGTTAATCTGTAGTCCTAAATCAATCTCTTTTTTAAATGATGCACTGTAATTAGTATCTTTAACCTTAGCCGTTAATGTTACTTCATATTTCGATGGCTCTGGGAAAGTTACTGTTGCTGATTTACCAGATGCTGTTGAAAATCCAAAATCCCACTCGTACTCTAAATAACCATTATCAATACTACCTAACGCTTCAAATGTTATTTCAAGTGGAGATAACGGATTTCTTTCAAAACGATAATCGAGGTTTTTAATATTAATCTGTACAGGGATTGTCTTAACTGTTTCAGATGCACTATAAAAACTTTTACTTGATGATAAAGATAGTTTCACCTTATAATCTCCAGGTTCTTTATAAGTATGAACCACTTCCACATCTCTTGATATAGTGCCGTCGCCCATATCCCATTCTAATGTCAGATCTCCATAATCCTCTGAATCTGGCATTACTGTCGAAAAATGAACCTCTAATGGATTGCTTTTTTCTACTACATATTGAAAATCCATTGTTGGTAATTCTGATGAACTACACGCGTTTAATGTTATAAACAATAAACAAGTAAATAATAATAAACTTCTTTTCTTCATAATAACTCCTCCGTTATTTATTAAAACTCCAAATGTATGTGAGATACTCACGACTTTGGAATACCTTTCTCCAATCTGATGAATGCTTAATTAATAGTGTCTGATAATACCTATTCAAATCAGGTGTCTTACTATGATAATTCGCAACACGTTGTAAGAAACTGCCACTATCATTTCTTAGGTGATCGGATACCTTTAATGCTGCTATCTGAAATGAATAACATGATGTAGTTAAGAGATCTTCTGGCGATACAACCATGTCATACCTATCCTTTAACTCCTTAATATAAATAGTGTTAATCTGCATAACTCCATAATCAATACTGCCATTACTATTTCTATACCCTACGTCATATCTACCATTTTCAATTGTTGATATCGCTAATAAAATATCTGCAGGGATATCATATTTAATGGCACTCTCGAGACCACACTCGATACGTTTTTCTAAACTCATCGCTCCTACAGTATTTGTTAAGAGAAACAACATAAGTAGCATAAACAAATATTTCATCTATTCTCACCTCCCATTATCATCATTTTTTTTAGTCATACTTTTTGACTCGTTAAACGGACTATCTGATGAAACCGCTTTTCCAAAAACTTTGTTACTAAGATTTGCTATACCTTTGCCTGCAACATAAGACGCTCCTGATCCTCTATTTTGAGTCTTCATGCTACTTGTATTCTGGTTGTGCGATAAGTGATCTGTCACTCCTGCCTTAAATGATTTCGCAGATGATACAGATTGATTAATAATTGAACCACCCATCTTAATTGCTGTCATTCCTGCAACCGTACCCGATGCCATATTGATACTTCCCATCTGTCCCCATGCTCCTGTTATCATGCTTGATATTGCATCAGGTAACTTAGTCATTAACATGTAGAGCAACATAGATATCGTAAATGCATATACCATACTGGAACTAGTTGCAGGGTCTATACCAGAAACTACATCGTCAATAATCTGAATAGCTAGCCCTATCATAAAAATAATTACCATTAGCCGCATGCCACCACTTATTAACGCTCGAACATATGATATCGCAACTTCTCGTGTCCACTCTGAACCACCAAATGCAAGCAAAAAATAACCTAAATAAACTAAGATCCATACCGATAACATCTCAATAATATAATTTGCAACAATAAGAAGTAATACAAAATAGGTTGCTAATCCCAATATGATTTTGACAAGTGCACTTGGTATTTTTAATAAACTTATGTCTTTAAGTGATTTCTCTACTATATCCCAACCTACTCCTAGAATGTTTTCAACACTTACAGAGTTTGAAGACACTCTTGCACCCTCATATCCAATTTTCAGGAAGCTATTAACTATTGCCTGTCCTAAAATAATTCCACTCTGTAAAAAATAAAAAAACAAGCCTGTAATAAATACATATTTTGTCAAATATGAAATAGTCTTTTGAAAATCTGCACCCTCAATCAGTAAGAATATCATTCGCACAATAAGATTAAGTGAAGCTAAAAGCATAAATAAATTTAAAGCATATTTCTGAACAATCTCAACCCACTTACTCAACTGATTTAAAAACTCAGTTTGTAAACTTGACAAGATATCATCACTACCATCAACAACAGATTGTTGTGCAAATAATGCCGTTGAGATAGATAGAATAATTATGATCAGAAATATTTTTTTATACATCTTGCTATCTCAGTCTTAAAAAATCAAAGCGACTAGGTAACGATCTGATCTTGGTGCTTAAAGTTTTAGAGTCTATATTATCAACACTAGCCTCTTCCATTGCACTCCTAACGTATGTCTCATCCATTATCACTCTTATATGATTTTGTAACGCCTGTGAGTTAGTATTAAGATCCACTAATAACTTTGTCTGCATTGATAGCCATTGATTATTAAACTGGATCGCCTTCATATGTCCATCTGCATTTTTAGTATTTAACTCTAGTAACTCAATTTCTTTCAATTTTGTCTTAGTGGTCTCTAAGTACTTCGCTATCCCCTTTGCAATATCAATCGAGCTCTTACGCATAGCTTCTAAACGCTCTCTTTTATACTCCTTTAATTTCTCCAGTTGTTTAGCTAAACAACCACCTGTTTTAAAACATTTTGCATAGAAATCAACCCCATGATATTCACTTAAATACTTGTCTACACCATCCTCTACAAATGAGTCAAACTTCCCTTTAAGATCTTGCATGTTAGTATTAAAATCACTGGCTTTGTCCCATATCCAAAAAGCTGGAGCTAAAGTATTTTTAACAGTATGCTCAACATCAGTTTTCAACTCCTTTAACTGTTCCATAGCCGTAGCTAATTGCTCATATGTAGATATCGCCGTCATTATATTCTGAGGCAAATTCATAGGATCAACAACTGGAAGTACCGAATAAGCATTTTTTACACTGCACAGAACAAAGAAAAAAACACAGAACGTAAATAAATTTCTTTTAATTTTCATAGTAGCACCTCTTATTTATATGTTGGTAGTGTGATATCCTTCACTACCATAATGTTAAACAAATATCCTGTACGTATTATTAACTCTGGAGCAATATTTAAGTTTTTCCTAACCATTTGCGACATGGTCTCACCTAAATTCTGTCCAACTGACTCTGATATAGCTGATGAAGC
>CAMRDM010000115.1 GCA_947041225.1 uncultured Deferribacteraceae bacterium
CAAGAGCGTTAGATTACGATGTGATTTTTGTACCTGAACTTAACGATGATATTTTTCCTCCAACAAGCAGGAAAGATCTATTTTTAAATACAGAGATGAGGTTAGATCTAAAACTTCCAACATACCTTGATAGAGAGAGTTTGATAAAAAATTATCTGCTACAGATCATATCTAGATCTAAAAAAAGTATTCTATCTTTTACTAAAAGTGATGATACTCGTAATAGCAGTAGTTTCGTTAATGAACTTATTTTTAAATATAACCTAAAATCTAAGCATTACTTTAATAAAGAGTATAATTTATTTGATGTGAAAAATTACGATAAATTCTCTGATAAAAAGAAAGTTGTTATTAATGATGGTACGATTTTTAAGACAGATAAAATCGTTGAAAAAATCAAATCTAATAAATTATCTGCATCAGCGTTTAATGATTACATAAATTGTTCACTAAAATATTTCTATAAAAGAATTATGAAAGTTTATGAAACAGTAGAGATGGCAACGGTTGTATCGCCTATGATGATAGGAAATATTTTACATAAAATTTTAGAAGTGCTACATGAAAGAAAGATATCGGTAGTGGATACGCATTATCTTAATAGCGTTAGATCTATACATGAGGAGATCATATCGGGATACGATGTTTTCACAACATCAAGACCATCAAGATTTATTCAAGATGAGATTATTACTATTTTTAAAGATATATTAAATGTAGAGTTAGAGCGTAAAAAAGATGGATATGAAACGATAGAAGTTGAAAAAAATTACGAGTATAAAGCAGAGGGATTAACTCTGCACGGTAAGATTGATAGGATCGATTTTAATCATGAAAGCCGTGAGATAGATATTATAGATTATAAATTTAAATCAGCGGATAAATTATCAACTGTTATGAAACCTACATTAGATAAGTACGATGATCTTCAACTTCCGTTCTACTATTTTTTATACAGTAAAAATAAAAACGTTGAACCGACTTCACTATATCAAGTATCACTTAGCGAGTCGTACCAATATGTAAAAGTTTTTGATACAGATTTAAGTGGCGAAGCTGAGGTATGGATTAGATCGAAACTGAATGAACTACAAAATATAAATATCCCGTTTGAAAGAACAGAGAATAAAAAAATCTGTACATATTGCGAGTATGCACTTATCTGTGAAGGCAGGGTTTAATGATGGATATTAATACAGATAACAAGAACTTAGAGAGTAAAAACTTAGAAAGTAAAAACTTTGAGAATAAAAACCTAGAGAATAAAAACCTAGATATAAGAAGTAATATCTCATTAGAAGCGTCAGCTGGAACTGGTAAAACTTTTCAGTTATCGCTTCGTATAATATCTATGCTTATTCAAGGCATCAGTCCATCAAATATTCTAGCATTAACTTTTACAAAAAAAGCAACTGGAGAGATGCAGGAGAGGGTTGTAAGTCAATTAACTAAACTTGCCACAACGCCTGATATAACATCAACTGAGTATAAGATGTTGAGTGAAGTTGTGAAAGGTTACGCTTTAAGAAATAAGATTGAGTTCAGCGATAAACTGGTTGTTGAACTTGCGAACAAAGCCCTAGATAGATTACTTCGAGAGTTCTCATCGTTAAATATAAAAACGATCGACTCATATTCATCGTTAATATTAAAACTGTTTCCGTTTGAAGCATCGATTAGACCTGATTACGATACATTAAATACAGGCGATAACGAGCGACTTGAGAATGAAGTTTTCGAGTATACAATTGATGATATTTTACATAATGAAACGTGGAAAGATATTCTTCGTAAATCTATAACGGTACTTAGAAGCAGTAACAGAAATATATTAAACTTAGTTAAAGATTACGTTTTATTTGTGAATGAGAATAGTTTCAATCTATCTAAGTCGATCAAAAATATTGATATGACGATTAAAGAGTTAGATTTAGAACTTGGAAAAGTTTTAACTTTCAGATTAGAAATTTTAGATGATTTTAAAGAATTAGGTTCTCTCTTTGATGATATTTTAGAGGACGATAGAAAGAGAAAACAGATTGATGGATTAATAAATTCTAGATCTCCTGAGGATCTATTTATATTAAAACTTTTTGCTGATTACGATTTAATTAATAATCATGCGTGGTTTAAAAAGTATGATTTTAAAAGTTCGCAGATTGATAAACATAGAGATGTGCTAGATAAAATCAGATTATATATATCTATGAAAGAAAGAGTAGCGATTAATTTATCACTACTTTTAGGCTCATATTTTATAGATAATTTACAGCGAGCAAAATCAAGAGAGAACGCTCTAACGTACAATGATATAACGTATCTTGCATATCGTATACTTCATTTAGGTGATAAAAATATCGATAGAGATTATCTATATTTTCGTCTTGATTCTAAAATATCACATATATTGATCGATGAGTTTCAAGATACATCTCATATGCAGTGGGAGATTTTAGAGCCGTTAATATTAGAGGCTATGAGTGGTATAGGACAGAAAGATAGAAGTGGATCGTTTTTCTATGTAGGCGATCCAAAACAGAATTTATATAGATTTAGAGGTAGTAACTCTGATCTATTTTTATCGGTGTATAATAAGTATAGCGACAGGATCGATAGAGAAAGTTTAGAGAGAAATTTTAGATCATCACAGTCGGTTGTAGATTTTGTAAATCTTGTATCGAATAAATTAGCAGATTATTTTCCAACTATCGAACAGCTAGATGTGTTCCGTATAGATCAAAAAGTAACCGATACTGCTCCGTTAGGTTTCGTTAAATCGGTTGTGATAGAAGAGAGTGATTACGAAAATGAGGTTATAAGTCAGATAGAGTTTCTGATATCTAAAGGATACAGCTACTCTGATATTGCGATTTTGCTTCCAACAAATGATAATATTTCATCATTGAACTCTGTACTCAAACTCAAAAATATTCCAACAGTTGTAGAGACGTCATTGAAGCTTAATAATGATAGAACGTACCTTATGTTATCTAACTTAATTAAAGCTATTTACTTTAAAGATGTGTTATCATTTTTAAATTATGTGTCGATATTTGATATCTCAACAGACATGAATAAGTATAGCAGTTTAGATAAAGTTTATGCGATAATAAACTCACTTAGAGAGGAGTTTTTAATATCAACTGATGTTACGGTTTTTGAAGTTATACTTAAAATTGTTGATAAAAAAAATCTGTATAGTAACTTTAAAAATGATATGAATTTCTTTACTTTATTAGATGTGATATCTATATATTTAGCGAACGAGTCTAATCCGAGTAGATTTTTAAATGAGTTAGAGAGGTTAGCATCAGGTATAAATATATCTGCAAACAGCGTATCATTAGGCGTTTTATTGATGACTATAAATAAATCTAAAGGGTTACAATTTAAAGTTGTTATGCTACCTAAATTAGAGTTATCCTTTTCGGTATTTAAATCACGTCAAGAGTTTTTCATGTGCCATACCGGTACGGTTGGAGAATCTAAATTGATATTCAATCACGGTGAAAAATTACGAGTTGTAAACGATGAGTTTAATTTATTTGTTGAAGAAGAGCGTAAACGGATTATAATCGATTCACTTAACAAACTATATGTTGGTATGACTAGAGCAGAAGAAGTGTTGATACTGTTCTCATTAGTTCAGAAGAGTAGAGTGGGGGATATTAATAATGTTAAATATCTATTGCCTGAGGTTTCGTTAGGTAACTATCAATCAGGTGAGCTTGCTCCTATCTTATCAAAAGAGGTTGTAGTAGAGAAATCAGTTACAAAATCGTTATGTTATCCAGAGATGGGAGAGAAAATTGTTCAACCGTTTGAAGAGGTGAATATAGATTATGTCTCATCACAGTTAGGAGAGTTTTTACACGCTGTACTATATTTTATAGATGATTTAGACGATATAGATAACGTTATCGAGTACGCTCTTAGTTCAGCGATGAACAGTGTGTTTATAGATATTTCAGATGAGTATATAGATTGCATAACAGATATAGTTAAGGCGTTGGCAAAAGATAATCGATACAGATCGTTTTATGAAGGTAAAGTTTTCAAAGAGAGCAAGTTTGTTGCTAACGATAAACTTGTTAGAATAGATTTCTACTCTGTGTTTGATGATGAGATTGTCCTGATAGATTATAAAAGTAGCAAGAACTCTTTTCCAAAAATAGATAGATTTAAGAAGCAGTTAGAGGCTTATTCATCAATATTGGAAGAGGTGTATAATAGAAAAGTTAAACCTTATATTATTTTGTTTAATATTTTAGAGAGAACGTATAGTATTCGAGATGATCTATAAAACGTTATTAATTATAATTAAGTCTTGACTTTATAAGGAGATAAGCACATATTTATAAGTATGATAAATAAGATATTCTTCCTAATCTTTTTTGTATGTATTTCGACACTTGCTTCATTTTCTTATGCGGCGGATACTGTTAATATCCCTGTATTTCGTAGTAGTTATGATGTGAGCAAACTTAGTAATAATATGATTTTGGAAGAGTACAGTGGTGCTACAATTGGTTTAAATAGTTTGAGAGATACATTTACTCCAAGCATCATGCTTTTAACTACATTTACACCTGATGATTATGAAAAAAAGTTAGCTCCAAGTGATTCTAATGATCCATATAAACGTTACTCATCTACATATTTTGGAGATGACACAGAGGTTAGTTTCGGTCTTGCAATATCAAACTTTTTATTAGGTTCAGCAGTAAAGAAAGTTTTAGGGGATAAGGTTTTATTATCATTAAACTCTGATGATGGACTGGGTGTTGATTTAGCTGTTAAACCTGTTTATTGGATGAATTTAAAGCTCGGATTGAACGGACTAGATACACAATATATTAATTCTGAACTTAAAGTTGAGATGGCATTAATTAAAAACCTAGTATTTCATGTAAAATACTCAGATTCAATTGAGGAGCGTAAACCATCATTAGAAGTAAAATATTACTTCTAAAATAGTGTTAATTAGTAGCTTTTATCGATCTAAATTTCTTATATACTTTCAATTAAATTATTTTATTTTTATCGATTAATTTTCGTGAACATAGATATTTTATTGTTCTGAATTCACTCTATACAACGATCAATAATGATTTATACAACTCTAATTTCTTATATACTTTCAATTAAATTACTTTATTTTTATCGATTAATTTTCGTGAACATAGATATTTTATTGTGCTAAATTCACTCTATATAACGATCAATAATGATTTAGACAACTCTAATTTCTTATATGCTTTCAATTAAATTACTTTATTTTTATCGATTAATTTTCGTGAACATAGATATTT
>CAMRDM010000116.1 GCA_947041225.1 uncultured Deferribacteraceae bacterium
AACTTGAGGAAGAGATCGCTGAACTTAAATCTGCTATCAAAAATAACGATAAAGAGAATATAGAAGAAGAGATAGGTGATATACTTTTTACAACTATAAATATATCTAATCATCTTAAAATATCTCCAGATAACGCACTTAGACAAACTAATAATAAATTTTATAAACGATTTAATTATATAGAAAAACATTTACAGTCGATTGGTAAAAGTTTTGAAGAGTGTACACTTGATGAACTTGAAGAGATCTATCAGATAGGTAAAAAAGAGTTAAAATCTAAAGAGTAAAACCTTGTAATATTTAATGAAAAGTTTTGATATTTTTCCATTAAGGCAATCTTGATATATTTACAAAATGAGTGTAAAGAATATAGTTTAACGGCAAGAATTTTTGAGCTTGCCTAAAACCTATTTTAAATATATTTTTAACATAAAACTCTTTAAATATTTTACGGTTATCATACCTATAAACCCTCTAAATATTTTATAACTCGTTTACGTTCCTGTTTCTTTGCAACATTTACGGTTATCATACCTATAAACCCTCTAAATATTTTATAACTCGTTTACGTCCCTGTTTCATTGCAACATTTACGGTTATCATACCTCAAAACTTTCTAAATATTTTATAACTCGTTTACGTTCCTGTTTCTTTGCAACATCTAGGGCTGTTTCATTAAAACAATTTTTAACATTAATATCAGCTCCGTTTTCACATAAATATTTTACAATATCTAGCCGTCCCCAGTGAGATGCTTTAAATAATGCTGTCTCATCTCTGTTACCTTGAGTATTAATACCGATACCATGTTTCACAAAAAACTTTACTATATCTAAATTCTTATTACCCGATGCTTTTATCAACAATGTTTCATTATAATTATCTATAATATGAATATCTGCACCCTTCTCAACTAGATACTCAACCGTCTCTAAATTCCCATTACTTGATGCAAAATGTAAAGCTGTAACACCCCACTCATCTTTTATATTTAAGTCAGCACCGTTTTCAACTAGACGTTTTACAATATCTAAACCATCACTCCATCCTGAAACACGCATCAATGCCGTTCTGTTATTGCTATCTACAATATTAACATCTGCACCTTTATCAATAAGATAATTCACAACTTCAAATCGTCCCATAAAAGAAGCCCTAATCAATGCCGTTTCATCATTACGATCTTGTGAATTAATATCTGTACCGTTCTCTATAAACGATTTTACACTTTCAAGATCGCCGTCCCTTGCACTATCAATAAGTTTATCGTTATCACCTTGCATTACAAATCCCTCTATATATTTACCTATTGAACTCTCTCTAAATATTCTATAACTTCTTTACTTCGTCCACGTTCTTTAGCTATATCTAAGGCTGTCATACCTTCATTGTTTTTAGCCTCTACATCAGCTCCTTTATCAACTAAATATTTAACAACTTCTAACTGTCCTGATTTTGATGCCAACATCAATGCTGTAAAGCCATCTTTATTCTCTATATTTATATCAGCGTCTTTACCAAGTAAATATTTTACAATATCAATTTCTCCTAATATTGACGCCGCAGTTAAAACTGTTAATCCGTAAGAGTTTTTAGAATTGATGTCTATATCCGTAACAACATACTCTCGTACACCGTCTAAATCGCCATTATTCACAGCGTCAAATATATCTGCATAGCTACGGTTTGCAACTATTAACATTATAACAGCAATCCTATTTTTCTCACTTTACATACCATACTTATCTATTAACTATTGCTCTCGTTCTCTTTATCTTCTTTCAACTCTTTTTTAAGTTTTTCCATCTCAGATATATACTCGTCATTAGTTAAGATACAATCAAATAATTTACTTACCGTACACACTTCATCTATCTCGACAAAATACTCTTCATGATCTGTTCCGTAAACCATAGGATCATCACTTTCATCATTTAATTTAACAAATAAACAATCTGGATATCCGTATGAATATGCTAATTTTAAGAACTCTAAATCACCTGAACCGAAATATGTTTCAATAGCCTCTTTCATATCAAGTTCACTTCCCCACTCCTCATAATCATCACTACCCTCTGTGAACGGTGCAAACTTTTTAGGTGATATCTCTACTCTGGTACTTGTTTCCATATCCTCATAATTAGGGATAGTATCCATCTCTAAAAACTCATCATAGAACTCATCTACAAAAAATTCAGTAAACGGGGTCTCCTCTAAATCTATTAATTTTATTTTATCAAAAACTAATGACTGCAAAAAACCCATCACCGAAACAGCACTCTCATCACCTTTACCACCTAAAACTTTTACTCTACTTTTAATTTTGTCTAACATAATTTTCCCTTCTCTTAAATTATTTGTATCCTACATTACCACAACTTTTAAATTTCATCAACACCTTTAGTTTGCAAAAATCTTCTCAATAATTAAACTCTCTACGCTTGCTATGAAGTTATTCCAATCAGAGAGTAAGTATAAAACATCGTGATCTTCATCTATCGCATAGATATTTTTATCCGTTACCATATACGCTATAATTAGATCAGGACAATGCTTGATATTAGCTGAAAGTTGTATAATCTTTCTACCCTTCCATTTTCTAACAATAACATCGTTAAGTGAGAAAAACATTATCTCCTTAATAGGACACTTTTTAGAGAAAGTTAAACTTAACTTTTTACCTTTCAAGAAATCAACCATCTCTAAAGGACAACCAATTTTTAAAAACTTTTCTGTATGTAAATCTATATCATGCAACTCTTTCGGCTCTAACAGTTTAATCCGTTTAGCGATGCTATCTAGACCTTTCTCAATAGCTACCGTGTACGCCCTTGCACCATATGTAGTAACGATTGAAACATCAGCACCAGCGTCTAATAATTTTTTAACAATTTTTACGTTTTTAAAAAATATCGCAGAGATAAGAGAAGTAGAATTAAACTCGTTTCTATAATTAATATTCACACCCATCTCTATCAATTTATCAACAAGTTTCAAACTCTCTTTCTTGTCAGGATAAGTTGGACAGATAGCTTTAGATAAAAGCTTATCACCGTATCTTGAAATAAATTTTCCGTTCCTCTCAAACATATCTAACATAGAATAATTTTCACTGTATCCTATTGTTCGAACCAGCTCTCTCTCTCGCTCAATACTTAAATTTTTAAGTCCACCTAAATCAATTATTTTTTGTATGATCTTTTCGTCGCTATACCGTATAGCTGTATAAATTATAGGTTCATACTTATCTGATATGTCGGCACCTTTACCTATCAACCACAAGATCATCTCTTCATTATTATCAGCTACTGCAACTTGTAAAAGTGTTGAGACTAAACCGTGCACTCCTAACTCATACCGTTTATTAATATTTAATCTGCGTTTCTCAATACGATTTAAAATATCATCGTAATCACTATTTAAAACTGAAACAACAACTGGTGGAAACTTGTCTATCTTATCTGTTATATTAAACTTATACATTGCTATATCTCCATTCTTCTATAAACCATATCACTACTAAAAATTTCTGGCAAAGTTACACGTTTTTCAATCTCTAACTTATACATTACAAACTCCTTAAATTAACATCTATTTGTAACCTATCTGTAAGAATATGTAGGAGGAATTACAGCGATCACTGTCTGATTTAACATGATCCATTTAACTGCATAATTCATTAAAGTTTCAGGCTCATCATCTCCATTTCCGTTATAGATAATTTTAACAATTCTTTTAATATCTAAAATATCCTCATCTGGAAGTTTGTTACCTAGTTCAAAATATTTAGGGAAAATATCTAACATCTTTTTGAAATCACTATCCCAGTTCATTCCACCGTTATCCATAATTTCACGAGCTACTTTTCCTGCAATTCTAATAGCCTCGCCTTGTCCTGTTGCTGCAACTCCACTTGATGGAACAAGATACTCCCACATTTGATTATACTGTTTAGGGATCGTATCAACATTTATAATAATCGGAGAAACTCCGTCATGCTTATCAACTCTTACAGCTGGAGTTACACCTATAAGTTTATACAACTCATCCATTGCATTACTCTCTGTAACAACAGTTTCTTTATTGTACCCACTTCTATGAAACTCAAACTTATCTCCTAAATCAGTAAGCGACTTCTTCACTCTATCTGTTACTACAGCACGATTTTCTATTAATATTTTAGATATTTCAAGTAACCCTGATGGAGTTCTATTACCATTATTAAATGCAACTTCAAGAGGTGTGTACATCTTCGTATATATAGCACTATGTTTCTGTTTAGCATTTATATCTAACCCTCTTTCAAGCAGAAGTTTAATATCATCAACTGTCCCATGACTTGCTACTCTATGCATTAATGTATAGCCACTTCGATTAAATTCTTTAACATCTGCACCTAACTCTAACATCAAATGCAAACAACCTTTATATCTTGATATTTGATGAAACACAGGAGTGTCTCCGTAATAATCTTTTAAATTGATATCGCAACCTTGCTCTTTTAACCAGATTGCAAACTCTCGTGATAACGGATTAAAACCGAAAGCGTTAGGTCCATATTTGCCATCAATTGCGTTTATATCACATTTATCAAACACAGATTTTAACTCTTCAAAATCGCCACGCTCAACAATCTCTCTAAAATCTTTAACTAAAGTTATTCTTTTTTTAGCCATTATAATTTACCCCATAAATTATTTGTCTTATTTAACTACAGTTATCTTGATAGCTCCATTATCTTCTAAAAGTTTTTGTACGCTCTCTACAACTGATTTTGTTCCACAACAGATTTCTGTAGGTAGAGTATCTATTAAAACTTTTACCTCTTTCATATCCATACCTAACTTACCTCTTAAATAGTGCATCATCATAACTCGTTTCTCGCTATCTACTTTATCTAAATATAATTTATATAAAGTTGGAAGTTCAAATGTAATATTATCACTATTCACACCATCAAATAATTTTATGTTTTTATCATCAATTACAGTAATTACATATTCATCGTTAACATCTAAATTTATAATTACAATATGTAGATTATGTTTTGAAAGTTGACTTTCAAACAGTTGTAAAAGAAGTGGGATATGTTCCCCTCGTTTTACCTCTCCTCTATTAACACTCTTTCTAAGGTCTTTATCATCAAGTTTTATATCAACCTTAGACATAACTTTTATACGACTATTTAAATATTTTTTAATCTCACCCGGATACTCTTCTCCACTCCAGATCGGAAGAGCACACGTCTGAACTCCAGTCACATTACTCGATCTCGT
>CAMRDM010000117.1 GCA_947041225.1 uncultured Deferribacteraceae bacterium
ATGGCAAGGAAATTTAGAAGTTGTAAAATATCTAGTAGAGAATGGTGCAGATATTAATCATGAAAATAACAACGGTACGAAAGCATTGGGATATGCACTAGACGGAGGATATGATGAGATCGTCAAATATCTTATATCAAAGAATACCGATATTAATCTTCAAGATAAAAACGGTGATACAGTATTGATACTTGCTTCTTATAACGGGGATTTAGAACTAATAAAATCTATAATAGATCGCAAAGCAGATGTTAATATACAGAATAAGAACGGTGCTACAGCATTGACAGTTGCATCAGCTGATGGGAAATTAAATATAGTAAAATATTTAGTTGAGAAGGGAGCAGATATAAACATTCAGACTGGGTATAGTTCTACAGCGTTGTTGTTAGCTTCACGTAATGGACATATAGATGTGGCAAAATATTTAATAGAGAAAGGAGCAGATCTTAATGTTAAAAATTATGATGGGTGGACACCATTGATATTTGCTTCAGCACGTGGACATATAGAAGTGGTAAAAATCTTAGTAGAAAATAAAGCAGATATTAATTTAAAGAATAATTACGGTTCTACAGCGTTGATACATCCAGTATTTAATAGAAATTTAGAAGTAGTAAAATATCTTGTTGATAACGGAATAGATTTAAATATGCAAAGTGGAGACGGTTTTTCTGCATTGATATACGCATCAGGTGATGGGTTCTTAGAGATAGTAAAATATTTAGTAGAGAACGGAGCAGATGTTCATGCTCGATATGAAGCTGGTGATACCTCATTGATACGGGCTTCACGTTATGGACATTTAGGTGTAGTAAAATATCTTGTATCAAACGGAGCAGATGTTAATGTAGAAGATAATAGTGGAGAGAGTGTATTGATGACAGCCTCACTTAAAGGATATTTAGATGTAGTAAAATATCTAGTAGAGAGCGGTGCGAATATAAATACACAAGATGGAAACGGTTTGACAGCGTTAATCGAGGCATCATTTGGTGGACATATAGAAGTTGTAAAATATCTAGTAGAGAACAGTGCGAATATAAATACACAAGATAGGTACGGTGTTACAGCATTGATACGAGCTTCAGAGAATGGACATCTTACAGTTGTAAAATATCTAGTAGAAAATAAGGCAGATATGAATTTAATGAATAGAAAAGGTTATACTGCGTTGATGTATGCTTTAGATGAGAAAAATACAGATGTAGTAAAATATTTAAAAAGTAAAGGTGCTAAATAGTAAAGGTGTTACATCGCAAAGGTGTTACATAGTAATAAATTAATTATATTATCTATATAAAAACAGTCTCTATTAGGGACTATTTTTTTGTAGTCATAAATATTGAGAAAATTTGTATGAGAAGATATAATATAAAAGTACTCAAACATCATCAAAATTTATTTTAAGTTACTGGGTATTTTCTAGTTTTAAAGTTGGCTGATTTTCGCATGAGTTGATTTATAACTTTCAAGTTGTGCTTAGTTACTCTTAACATTTCCATTAATAATAGTAGCATTAACATAATTAATTATTTGTGGAGAAGTTTTTGCAATTTATATCTCTTCTTTAGTGAATGTTAAATCATCACCGAGTACGCCATTTTTTTCTAGCATCAACGCCATTCTTAATATGGTTACGATATCTTTATCACTTTTCATTGCTTCTTTTTGTAACTCTAAAACTATAGACATTTTGTCCTCCGAATAATACCTATTATGATAACTTTATACGCTACTAAAAAACATCAATACTTAATTAAGTGATTTTACGATTACAGCATAAAACTTAATTAATCGCCTTTGAGATTAATCTGTTAATATCTGTTGCAATCGAGCTTTCAGTTACGCTCTCTGCAAAAACTTTTATTTTCTCTAAACTTGTTTTTATATTAGTCGGAGTATCTTTTCTTTTCGCCATCGCAATCGTATCAGTAATAACAGATTTAACAGCTTCAGTATTACTACTAAAATCTGTCGCAAACTCATCACTATCAGAGAGTGTCTGTATAGATGATAAAATATCTAATACTTTATTATAATTAAACACGTTACTTTTAATATTACTATTGTTATTGCCACTACCTATCTTTATCATTTGTATTGAACTACTTTTCACTTCTTTCGTTTGGCAATTTTTTGCCTCTTCATTTATTTTTATAATGTTATCCATTCTTAACTCCTATCTAATCATCGTACCTTATCACAGCTTTGTATATTCTTCATTATTTATTTTTATAATTAAAAATATACAGATGTGTAGATAGTTGAAATTTAAAGAGATGAGGGTGGATAAATAGATATAAAATTACTACCGTTTACCATTTACCATTTTATACGATTAAAATATTTAGATAGCACAACGTATAAATTTACATAAAAAAAGTGGAGCAGATTATAAAATCTACCCCACCACTTAAATTACTATTTAAAATATTTATTAAAAATATCTTTTACTTATATCTTCTATAAGGAGATCCTTACAGTACTACGTTTTCTTTAAATTCACCGTAAACGCTAACAAGTTCTTTCATTGTTTCACCTAATGTAGCGTAAACTTTAACAGCTTCAACCATTTTAGGCATAATATTGTCAGTTCCTGCAGCTGCAGCTTTAAGTTCAACAAGAGCACGTTTAACAGCATCGTTATCTCTTCTCTCTCTTAATTTTTTAAGTCTTTCAACTTGTGCTTTCTCAACAGCGATATCAACTTTTAATAAGCCTTTAAGAGGTGGCTCTTCCATAATGTTAGAGTTCACTCCAACAATAATCAGATCCTTGCTATCGATTGCAACTTGATACTGATAAGCAGAATTCTGAATTTCTTTCTGTGGATATCCTTGCTCTAAGGCACGTAACATTCCACCGATATCATCTATTTTAGTGATATACTCTTCAGCTCTTTTTTCGATATCATCAGTCATATGCTCAATAATATAAGCTCCACCTAATGGATCGATAGTATCAGCAGCACCAGACTCATTAGCAACGATCTGCTGAGTTCTAAGTGCGATACGTACTGAATCCTCAGATGGTAACGCTAATGCTTCATCGTATGAGTTTGTATGTAGTGATTGAGTTCCACCCATACAAGCTGCTAATGTTTGCAATGCAACACGCACAACGTTATTCATAGGTTGTTGAGCAGTTAATGTACAACCAGCCGTTTGAGTATGAAAACGCATTGTAGCATTACGAGGGTTTTTAACTTTAAAACGTTCAGTCATGATTTTAGCCCATAATCTACGAGCTGCTCTAAATTTTGCTACTTCTTCTAAGAAGTTGTTATGACAGTTAAAGAAGAATGATAATCTACCAGCGAACGCATCAACATCTAATCCTGCTTTAATAGCAGCATCAACGTAAGCTATACCATCAGCTAAAGTAAATGCAACTTCTTGAACTGCATCTGATCCTGCTTCACGGATATGGTAGCCTGAAATTGATATAGAGTTCCATAAAGGGATATTATCTTTACAGAATGAGAATATATCAGTAATTAATCTCATTGATGGTACAGGTGGGAAACGATAAGTTCCTCTTGCCATATACTCTTTTAAGATATCGTTTTGAATTGTTCCTTGTAATTTTGCTGATGGTACACCTTGTTTCTCTCCAACAGCTAAATAAGATGCTAAAAGAAATGTTGCAGTTTAGTTGATCGTCATAGAAGTTGAAACTTTATCTAATGGAATTTGATCCAGTAGCATCTCTACATCTTCTAATGAGTCGATAGCAACTCCAACTTTTCCAACTTCTCCTGAAGCCATGGGATCATCTGAGTCGAAACCGATCTGAGTTGGTAAATCAAACGCACATGATAAACCAGTTGTTCCTTGATCTAATAAAAATCTATATCTCTTATTAGACTCTGCAGCTGTTGCAAATCCTGCATATTGACGCATTGTCCAAAATCTTCCCCTATACATCGATGGCTGTACACCACGAGTCATAGGATACTGACCAGGGTAACCCACATTTTTTTCATAATCAAAATTAGGTAGATCTGCTGGAGAATAAAAAGGTTTTACTACATATCCAGAGGTAGTTTTAAAAGGAGTTTTCCTCTCTGGTGATTTTGCTAAGGTCTTATCGTACTCTGCTTTCCACGTATCATACATACTAGTTCCTCCAAGTAAAATTATATATTTTTATACTTCCCATAACTTATGTTTAATTATCCGATATTTATGAGAAAAACACAATATTAATTTTTATTGATCGATATTTTTATATAATCTGATACTTGGATGTCTTCTGCTACCGATAGAGTTTATTTTTTCAACTTTAAAATTTATCGATTTAAAATCTTCGGTAATTATTTTTTATGAGGCGTATGTCATCATACATCCATCATCATCTAAAAGGTCGTAAAGTCGTTCAAAAACCTTTATTTCCCATAGTTCTGGGTTATGTTTTTTTGAGAATGGATCGAAGTAGATGATATCAAACTTACCACTTAGATTATACAAAATATCTCGTAGGTCGCTTATGTATAGTTCAAGTGAGTAATTTTTATGTGATCCATTAGTAAGTAATTCCCTTACTATAGAGTATGATTTTACGGGTGATAAAATGTATAATGATTTAACAATTTCTATCAAATGAGGATCAAGTTCGACGGATACGATATGCAGTCTATTACTTAGATCGTACTTTTCAACTTCGTGGATAGTCGTTGCGATATTTTGTCCAAGTCCGAAACAGATATCTAAAATACGTATATCTTTATCTTTTAATCTCTCTGCTATATTAGATTGTTTGATAAATTTATGATAACTTTCAGTAAATGCACCAGTTGATTTTGTCTTATAACTTTCATTGTATGTTGATGAATATAACGTAAAAGAACCATCACTAGTTCTGATGATTTTTTTATCTTTATATATTTTTGCGAGGGTCTTCTGAGACATATCTCTTCGTCCTTAAATCTGGAAACATTCTATCTTTATGAAAATCTTTTGCCATTCTGTTAAAATATCCAAATAATGTCGTAGGAGATTCTTTCTTTATTCTTTTTAACATATTTTTTATACCGTATATTTCATCAGATTTAACAGCTAATTTGCTGAATAATAAATTAGTATCGATATTTAAATTTCTTGTTTGAATAAGATCAACTTTATACTCTTTTACAACATTAATAAGTTCATCAGCCTCAGAGTTTCTATCGTTGAGTCCAGGACAAGTAAGAAGATTTAACTGTAAATATCTGTTAGCGTCACGAATGTATTCCATAGATTTTTTAACATCTTCAAGCGTATACTTACGAGGAC
>CAMRDM010000118.1 GCA_947041225.1 uncultured Deferribacteraceae bacterium
TAATAACGCAATCGTATCCGCTGATACACTACCGTACGATCTCTGATTTATATCTCTACCCGTTGCAACCCCGATCGTCGCTTTATTAGACAAACCCGATAAGATAGGCAAACCAAATGATCTAAACTCTCGTAAATATCGTAACAGTTGTAAATTCTGCTCGTATGTTTTACTAAATCCGAAACCTACATCTAAAATAATACTCTTCATATCAACGCCAAACTTCAACGCCTTCTCTATCCTTTCTGAAAAATATACCTTTATATCATGAATAAGATTTTGGTAGTTTGTCATATCTACCATCTCTTTACTGTTACCTCGTTTATGCATTATAACAACTGCAACTTTACTATCAGCTACTAGTCTCGCCATATTATCATCTTCTAAACCATTTATATCATTAATTATCTTAGCACCATGAGTGATAGCATATTTTGCCGTTAAATAATTATTCGTATCTATCGACATAAATAAATTACTCTCTGAGGATATCTTCACCGCTGTTGATATTCGTGATATCTCCTCATCTGACGTAATCTCATCTGCGTGAGGACGGGACGATGCACCACCGATATCTACAATATCTGCACCCTCTTCTACCATCGTTTTAATTCTTACACTCTGCTCTTCTTCTGTTAAAAATCTGTCCCTATCTGAAAATGAGTCTGGTGTACAATTCATAATACCCATTAATAACGGAGTATCAAGAGACACCTTCTCACCCCTTGTTACAAAATAATTCATACGCTCTATATTGATAAACTTCTCCAACATCGCTGGAAGATCTTTCAAAATAGGTTTCTGTAACTTCAAACGCTTGAGCAATCTAGTGTAATCATTCAAATCACCCATTATCATTATATCTGATAAATCAACCGAGGCTGTTATAACCCCTCGCTTAACAGCTGTATCCATTCCTGATGCTAAACACTCCTGTTTAATAAGGTTAGCTTGTGAATGTTTTACATCCGTTACAACAATATTGAGCTGTTCACCTTTATCTGCCATTTGCATAGCATAGGGATCAACACCTATACGAAGCAACTCCGTATAAACACGATCCCTATCAGATGATATTTTATAAAATTTCAAATTCTACCTTCTAAAATTAATAAACTATACAATCATACTATCTATAAATCCTACCCGTAAAAACTACTTCTTAATACCTTTAGTCGGCTTAGTAGATTTTAGAGTTTTGCCTGCCTTAACAGTTTTACTGCTTTTTGCAACCACCTCTGATTTAACTGATTTACTAACTGCTAACGCATTCTTCTCTTTACTCTTAGCTATGATCGATGCAGGTTTAATCTCATCAAGCATCTCTGAAAAACTATTCATCTTGCCAACTGCATATTTTTTCACTAACTCATCAAGATCTTGTCTGTTAATAGTTTCTTTCTCCATTAACATATTAGCTGCTGCATCTAAAAGCTTCATATTTGTTTCTAAAACTTTTCTTGCACTTGTGTAACATAAGTTCACTATCTTCTCTACTTCTGAGTCTATATGTTCTGCAGTTTTTTCACTGTAATCTTTCTGTGATGAAATCTCTTTACCTAAGAAAATCGCTTCATCTCTCTTACCAAATGATATCGTACCTAATGATTTAGTCATACCCCAACTCATTACCATCTTTCTTGCAAGTGATGATAATCTCTCTATATCGTTACTAGCACCTGTTGACATAGATTTGAATTTTACCTCTTCAGCTATCCTTCCACCTAGTAAAACTGTGATCTTACTTAAAATGTATGATTTATTATACATATGAGTCTCTTCATCTGGAAGTTGCATTGTAAGTCCTAACGCCATTCCACGTGGGATAATAGTTACCTTATGTACTGGATCAGAATCTTTAATCATAATAGCTACAATCGCATGACCTGCTTCATGATATGCCGTAATAAGTCTCTCTTTCTCTGGGATAACCATACTACGTCGCTCTGCACCCATCATAACTTTATCTTTAGCCTCTTCAACATCATCCATAGTAACGCTATCTTGATTTTTGCGAGCAGCAAGTAAAGCCGACTCATTTACTAAATTAGCTAACTCTGCACCAGCAAATCCTGGAGTTCCTTTCGCTATCACTTCAAAATCTACAGTGTCTTCCATCTTAACTCGCTCAGCATGTACCTTTAATATCTGTATTCTACCGTTTAAATCTGGACGTGGGACTACAATTTGACGATCAAATCTACCCGGTCTTAATAACGCTGGATCTAAAACATCTGGACGGTTCGTTGCTGCTACCAATATAACACCTTCATTTGAATCAAATCCATCCATCTCTACTAGTAACGCATTAAGAGTTTGTTCACGCTCATCATGTCCACCACCTAGTCCTGCACCACGATGACGTCCTACTGCATCTATCTCATCCATGAATATTATACATGGAGCAGCTTTCTTACCTTGCTCAAATAAATCTCTTATCCTTGCCGCACCAACTCCTACAAACATCTCTACAAAATCTGATCCAGAAATTGAGAAGAACGGAACACCTGCTTCGCCTGCAACAGCTTTTGCTAATAAGGTTTTACCTGTTCCAGGTGAGCCTACTAATAAAACACCTTTAGGAATTCTACCACCTAAGCGCTGATACTTCGTTGGATCTTTTAAGAAATCAACTATCTCTGTTAACTCCTCTTTAGCCTCTTCTATACCTGCAACATCTTTAAATGTTACCTTCATACTATCTGGTGTTAATAGCTTAGCCTTCGATTTACCGAATGAAAATGCTTTACCGCCTCCACCGCCGCCTGTCATCTGACGCATGAAAAATAACCATATTCCTACCAATAAAATCAACGGAAACCATGAAATTAATACCGTCATATACCACGGTGATCTATCAGCTGGTTTCGCATGGATCTCAACGCCATTCGACTGTAACAGTGGAACTAACTCTGGATCACTTGGAGCGTATGTTTCAAACTGCTCATCATCCTTCTTTAACTCACCTGTGATATTATTATCTTTTATAACAACTGTTTTTATCTCACCAGCTTTTACATCCTCTATAAAATCTGAATATGCAATCTCTTTTCTTATCTCGTTACTAGTATTAAAGTAATTAAACACTAATACCATTATTAAACCTATAGCCAACCACAATGAAAGACTCTTTAGCATGTTTTTCCTCATTCTTTTTAAATCTTCTCCTTAAATTTTTACTGCATGAATTGATGGTAAATTTCTATACCTATTATCGTAATCTAATCCGTAGCCAACTAAAAATCTGTCGTCTACTTCAAAGCCTATATAATCAACATCTACATCTACTACTCTTTTCGATGGTTTATCAAGTAAAGAACATACCTTTACCGAACGTGAACCTTTATTTTTTAAATGCGTTTTTAGAAATTGTAACGTGTATCCTGTATCTACAATATCCTCTACAATTAAAACATCTTTATCTACACACGATAAATCGATATCAAACCTTAATCTGACATCTCCTGTTGATACCTGTCCCTTGCCATAGCTCGATATCGCAATAAATGATAGTTCTTGTGGCAGATCTATTTTTCTGATTAAATCTGATACAAATATAACCGAACCCTTTAATACACCTATAACTAATAAGTTTTTTGTCGCATAATCAGATCTGATTTTTCCTGCTAACTCATCAACTTTTAACTCTATATCTGCTGATGAAATACATAACTCTAACTTATCATTACTCATAAACTGTTATCTACTACCTTTATCATTTTATTCGCTAAAATATTCTCTACAAATATAATCTTCTTATTAATAAACTCTCGAACAATAATCAATCTATCCCTATCTATCAAAGGGATACGCTTATCAATCAATATATCCTTCAGCTTCTTAGAACCTATCTTATCGCCTCTCTCTCTTCCAGAAATTATAAGCTTACTACCTTTTAAAATATCATCAAAATAGATACGCTTATCTAAATATAACACCTCTGAAATACCAGCTTCTTTAACTAAAATAGGCAACTCTATCAGTTTAGACATATATATGTATATTTTACTATATGAGCTTTCAAAAACATAGCTATCAGGAAGATTTATGCGTCGTGATGTGCTATATCGTAATATTTTCAACGACTCTTCTATATTGTTTCTGCCAAAACGAAACAATTGAGAGAAAATTTTACCTAACAAAAATACCTGATCATCGTAATCGAAATTTATGAAAATTTCTCTATCTAATTCTATATACTCATTACTTTTTATCAATATAGCATGCTTTAATATGCTATATTTTATACTATTTAATTCTCTCGATTCTCGCTGAATATTAAGAATAGAATTTATTATATTACTTTTATCCTTTTTTATCAACGAAATAATCTCTGATCTTACTCTATTTCTTATAAATCTTTTATCGTTATTACTACTATCAAATATCGGCTCTAAACCACTATTTATTAAATACTCATTAACTTCATCGGAAGTGATAGATAACATCGGTCTAAAAACCTTATCTTTCCTCTCCCATATACCACCTAATGTATAGATTGAAACCCCTGTCATTACATCTATAAAGAAACTCTCTAACTGATCGTCTAACGTATGTGCTGTAAAGATAAAATCGCCATCTATCAAAGATAAATACTCATCAAATAACGTGTATCTTGCCTCTCTTGCTGCACCCTCTATACCTATCTTAGAGATTATTAATTTATCAATAGTAACACTCTTGATAATTAAATTAATAGAGTTCTTATCGCAATAATCTATACAGAAATTCTCATCATTTATGCTATCATCTCTCAAATTATGATTGATATGGATAGCGTAAATCTCAATATCTAAAGATGATCTATTACGCATTAAGTAATCTAGTAAAGATAGTGAATCTTTACCACCTGAAAACGCAACAACAACCTTTGCACCTTTAAATAGTATGCTATCTAAAGATGATAATAACAGATCGTTAAATCTTAAACTTTTCATCATAGTTATATATCTTCTCTAATAACACTTGAACAACTACTAGGTAGTAAACTTTTCATCATAGCTATATATCTTCTCTAATAATAACACTTGAACGATTACTATATCTTAAACTTTTTCATCATAGCTATATCTTCTCTAATAACAACACTTGAACGATTACTATATCTTAAACTTTTTCATCATAGTTATATATCTTCTCTAATAATAACACTTGAACAACTACTAGATAGTAAACTTTTCGTCATAGCTATATATCTTCTCTAATAACACTTGAACGATTACTATATCTTAAACTT
>CAMRDM010000119.1 GCA_947041225.1 uncultured Deferribacteraceae bacterium
ATCTAATTCTCCAGCTTGTAAGTAAATTATTTTACGATGTTTATTATAATAATAACTTCCTGAAATCATGTTAGTGTCATTATCTATAGTTAGATACATTGTGATTAGGTGCTGATTATCTATATTTCCAGATAATATATATAGCGTTTCATCACTCGATTTTATTGTAGGATTTATACTTGCAAAAAGATTTGTTGCAAACAGTATTATTATGAGAGTTAAAAGTTTTTTCATTGTTTTGTGCAATCTCCATAAAATTATAATTAAATAGTAAGTTATAATTTTATAGTAATTTACAAGTTTATTCATGTCAATATATTTAAATTTAGTGTTTAAGAAGTAATAATATAACTGCTCACTAGCGTATCAATAATTTCTAATATTAGTGATATTCTACTACATAAAAAAATGGGCTGACATACGCCAACCCATTTATTTAATAATAAAGTTAATTATAGTTAAAAATTATTTAATCATCTGTTGTCTAGCAACATTGTACTCAGCTTGTAGAGTTTCCATAAGTTCCTTAACAGATATTATTTTATCTACTTTACCAACATTTGCACCACAAAAAGCAAATCCTTTATCAAGCTCACCTTCCACAGAAGATATAAGAGCTAAAGCTATACAGTAAGGTGTTGTTTTTGGATCGCATGTATGTATACAGTGGAAGCTACATTTGAATGGTTTCGTTTTGCCATCTTCCATATCATGAATGAACTGACTTTTTAGTGCACGACCGGGCATACCAACAGGGCTTTTAATAATAGCAATATCATCAGATGTAGCACTAATAAACGCTTCTTTAAATTTAATATCAGCATCGCACTCTTCAGTTGCTACAAAGCGTGTACCCATCTGAACACCACTTGCACCAAGATCTAAGAATTTAGCTATATCTTCACCTGTATATACACCACCACCAACAATAACGGGAACTTGTTTACCAGATTGATCTTCGATTTTTTTAGCTTCATCAAGTACAAGTGGAAGTAAATTTTCAAGACTAAAGTTTGGATCGTATAGTTCTTCAGCTTTAAACCCAAGATGTCCACCAGCGTTAGGACCTTCAAGTACAAGAGCATCTGGAGCATAGTTGTAACGAGTCATCCATCTTTTAGCGATTACACCAGCTGCACGAGCAGATGAAACTATCGGAACAAGTTTAGTTTTAAACTGTTCTTTCTTCTCTTCACAAGTATCGAGTAAGATACGAGGTAAGTCTAGTGGTAATCCAGCACCAGAGAATATTATATCTGCACGACTTTTTATAGCCGTACTAGCCATTTCTTTAAATGTTGTCAAGGCAACCATTATATTTACACCAATAATGCCTTTAGTTTTTTCACGAGCTTTAGCTATTTCATTACGTAAAGCACGTAGATTTGCTTCTATTGGCTTTTTAGATATATCAGGTTCGTTCATACCAACCATTACTGACGCAATAATTCCTATACCGCCTTGTTCAGCTACAGCTGCTGCAAGACCAGATAATGATATCCCTACACCCATTCCGCCTTGGACTATAGGGGTTTTAGCGACTAAGTCGCCTATTTTTAGTTCTGGGAACATAATTTCTCCGATTTATTTATATTTTATTATTCTTATTCAATACAAATAAGTGAATATAACCTCTATTATATTAAGATTATATGCTATAGATGTCAACAAAATAATATAGGTATAAATATACATATCTATATTTATTAGAACATATTGAAATAATAATTTTATCTATATTATTTTTGTGATGGTTGACTTAAATATTAAAATATTTAAATTGAGCATTGACCTTTCTTATATAGGTATATTTATTCTTACGATTATTAGAAGTTTTCACATTATTATTACACTAAATTTTTAGATTATTTGAGAGTATTTAAGTGTTTGAATATTTACAAACTTGAGTGTGTTCGTTAAAATTTTAATGTGTTTAAAATATCTCTTACAACTGTAAAAATTTATATTTTTATCTTCTTATAACTTCTCTCGGTTTAGCAGTACCATCGCTTGCACCGATCACCCCTTCTTTCTCCATCATTTCAACAATTCTTGCAGCTCTGTTGTAGCCGATTTTTAGGTGTCGTTGGATAAGAGATATAGATGCGTGTCCTTTCTCATATATAACATCTAATGCGTCTTGATATTTATCATCGTAATCATCTTGATCGTTTCTTGATTTTCTCTCTTCAGCAGGGTCTTTAACTTCTTTAACCATATCCATATTATATTCAGGTTTACCGAATTTAGAGAGATGTTCAACTATATTTCTAACCTCTTCATCAGACACAAACGCACCGTGTATACGGATTAAATCAGAAGTCCCTGGAGGCATGAATAGACTATCACCTTTACCAAGTAACATATCTGCTCCGTTTTGATCTAAGATAACTCTTGAGTCATTTTTTTGCGATACTTTAAAAGCGATCCGTGCAGGCATATTAGATTTAATTAATCCTGTGATAACATTTGCAGTTGGACGTTGAGTAGCTATAATAAGGTGTATCCCAACAGCTCTTGCTTTTTGAGCGATACGAGTGATAGAGAATTCAACATCTTTTCCAGCGATCATCATAAGATCAGCGAACTCATCTACAACAACAACTAGATAGTGCATTTTTTTAAGTTCAGGATCGTTTGCAATCATCTGATTATAGCCTTCAATATTTCTAACTTTTTTCTCTGCTAAGACTTCGTATCTACTATCCATTTCCGTTGCAACATTTTTAAGTACAGATGATGCAAGTTTCGGATCGGTTACAACAGGAGCCCATAGATGAGGGATATCGTTATATATTGATAGTTCGACCATTTTCGGATCGATCATAATAAATTTAACATTATCAGGAGAAGATTTATAAAGTATAGAAACAATAATCGTATTAAGTCCTACAGATTTTCCAGAACCAGTTGTTCCAGCAACTAATAGATGTGGCATTTTAGCTATATCAGAGAAGAACGGTTTACCACCAGCAGATTTTCCAAGTGCTACAGTAAGAGGAGATGTTTCATTTGCAAACTCAACAGATTGAAGAAGATCTCTAATAAATACTGATGCTCTATTTTTATTAGGTACTTCTATACCCACAGCATTTTTACCAGGAATTGGTGCGATTATTCTTATAGATAATGCAGACATATTTAATGCTAGATCGTTTTCAAGTGTAGCTATTTTAGATATTCTTGTTCCTGGTGCTGGTTCAAACTCATACATCGTTACAACAGGACCCGGATAGATAGCTCTAACTTTTCCTTGTACGCCAAAATCAGATAATTTCTCTAAGAGTAGATTTCCGTTAGCATCTAACTCTTCTTTACTATCTCCTTTGATAACGTTATCGTGTTTATCTAAAATATCAACAGGTATAGAGTATTTAGCGTACGGTGAGTATTTTGAGATATCAACAGGTTTGATAGCATCAACAGTTACCTTTTTATCATCAGGATTATTAGCCATTTCATCTATAAATAGAATTTCATTATCATTTTCAATAGGACAATCTTTAACATCAATAGCACACGCTTTAACGGTTAAATCTTCTAAATCATCGGTAGAAACATTACCTTCACTTATTAATGGATACCCTTGAGGCTCACTACTTTTAGGTATATTATGGTTGTCGATATCTGTATCAATATCAACATTTTTATCTTTTATAGCTCTAACTTTACCTTTTATCGTATCTATAATTAAAGCTGTTTTTAATTTGATTAGAACTATAAGTTTCTCGATTTTAGGTTTAAGAAAGTTATAAGTTATTATGAATGATTTACTCATATCAGCAAATGATAGAGAGAACAGAAGCATAATAGATATCATAACAAGCAGAAAGAAAGTTATCACACCACCGACTCTACCGATAGTTGATACGATAAATTCTGATGCTATAACACCGAACAATCCACCAGCTTTTTGTGCATCAAAATAGATATCCATATCTGTTACAAGCCCTAGGAATGATGATGATACAAGTATAAGCAGTAATGAGTATACAAATACTAAGATAGGAGAAAGAATTGTAACTCTATTTAATCTAAGTGAGTACAAAAGGAATGATAGATATAGTAGTAGGAACGGAATAAGGAGTGCAGCACTACCAAAAAGTGTTCCAAGCAGATCAGATACATAAGCACCGATTTTACCAAAATAATTATTCAACTTATCTTCGTAAGTTGAGAAAATTATATTTGAGAAAGATGGATCGTTGTATGAATGAGACATAAGCGATAGAAATGTAAAAATAGCAAGCAGTATAGATATAGTTAGAAATATATCGGTTGCTAAGTTAGAGTCGTTATCATTAGTTTGTTTATATCTTGATTTACTATTTTTTGTCATAAAGCCTTCTTAATTATTATAAAAATATGATTGTAGCGATACCTGCTAGTAAACAGTAGACTGCGAAATAAGTTAATTTAGCAGTTCTCACAACGTATAGCATAAAAGATATAGCGAACAGTGCAGTAATAAATGCTGCACCCATACCTAGTAGATAGAAGTTAAGATCTATTAACGATGATGGATCGATATCTTTTAATTGTAATATTGTAGCACCTAATATTGCAGGTAACGATATTAACATTGAGAACTCTGCTGCTTCTTTTCTATTTACGTTTAACATAACGGCAGTTGCGATAGTTGATCCTGATCTTGATATCCCTGGGAAAACTGCTAATCCTTGAATGATACCTATAACGATCGCTGATTTTGTTGTCAACTTTCCTGATGGGTTAAATTTATCTGATATGTATAATATAACAGATGTTAATATTAAAGCGTATCCGATTATAGTTGTGCTTTGGAACACACCGATAACTGTATTTTGTAGAGAAAGTCCGATTATACCAGTTGGTATTGATGCTAAGATTATCCCCCATAGGTATCGTTTATTTTCAAAATATATCATACTATATCGTTTAAAGAATATACCTAAGAACGCTTTTATTATAAGAGTTATTCTACGTCTAAAATATATTATGATAGCAAGCATCGTTGCAAAATGTAGTAATGTTTCGTATAGTATATCCTCTTTTTGGAGATCGATTAAGTGTGATGCGATAGCTAGATGTCCAGATGAACTAATCGGTAAAAATTCTGTTACGCCTTGCAAGACTCCAAGTAGGACTGCTTCTAATAAACTCATTATATATTAAACCTCGTCAATAT
>CAMRDM010000120.1 GCA_947041225.1 uncultured Deferribacteraceae bacterium
TGTAAAGCAGATTTAACTTTATCAGATAAGCATGATTTCACAGCATTGATGTGGGCTTCCCATAAAGGTAGTATAGAGATTATTAAGCAACTACTTAGTGTAGGGGTAGATATAAACGCTAGCAATAAAGAGGGTAGCACAGCTTTAACGATAGCGTCATTTGAGAAACATTTTAAGGTTGTTAAATATTTAGTAGAAAATAGGGCAGATATTAATACTCCTATTGCAAAGGCTTTAATAAGTGCTTCGATTGTGAAGTCTTTAGATATAATAAAATATCTGATAAAAGAAGGTGCAGATATTAATGTTAGGGATAGATTTGGCAGAACGGCATTAATAGTGTCAGATAGTAATTTAGATATAATTAAATATTTAATATCAGAGGGAGCAGATGTTAATGCTCAAGATGATAATGGAAAAACGGTTCTCATAAACGCTTCAGAAAAAGATGAAATTGAAGAGTATCGCACATCAAAGAAAAGAGATGTGAATATAATTAAATATCTAGTGGAACAAGGTTCTAATATAGATCATAAAAGTGATTTTGGGTGGACAGCTTTAATGAGTGCAAGTTGTGGTAATCAACCAGATATAGTAAAATATTTAGTTAAACAGGATGTTGATATTAATGTTGCAGATAATCAAGGTAATACAGCATTGATATTGGCTTCATATAGTGGACATTTTGAAATTGTGAAGTATTTAGTAGAGCAAGGGGCGGATATTAATCATAAAAATAATATGGACAAAACAGTATTGATATTGGCATCAGATAGAGGACATACAGCAGTTGTAAACTATTTAGAGAGTATTAAATAGTCGCATATAACATATAGATAACATACAGGGGAGTTATGATGAAGAAACAGGTTGGAATATTATTAATTGTATTAATCTCACTAAGCGTTGTTAGTTGTAAAACGAAAGGTACTGTTGAGCAAGTTGAAGTTGTCGCAACAGAAGTCATAGATACAACACCTTATAAAAACCTATCGCTTGCTAGAAAAAACGGGGATTTAATAGAGTATTCTGAAAAAGGAAATTTAAAAGTTGTAAAAGCTTTAATTGCAAGTGGTGCTGATGTTAACGCTAGAAATAAAGATAATGTCACAGCCTTGATGAATGCTTCGTATTATGGACATTTTGAAATAGTTAAACACTTAATAGATAAAGGTGCAGATGTCAATGTTGGAAATATAGATAATATCACAGCCTTGATGAATGCTTCGTATGATGGACATCTAGAAATTGTGAAATTGTTAATAGATAAAGGTGCAGATGTAAATCATAAAAGTAAAAATGGTGTTACACCTTTGATGAATGCTTCGTATGATGGACATTTTGAAATAGCTAAATACTTAGTAGATAAAGGTGCAGATGTTAATGCTAAGAATAAATATGGCACAACAGTTTTGATCTATGCTTCAATTTATGGACATTTAAAAATAGTAAAATATCTAGTAGAAAATGGAGCTGATATTGATGCTATGAATAAAGACGGAGATACTGCTTTATTGGAAGCTAAAGAAAAAGGACACACAGATATAGCAAAATATCTTTTATCAAAAGGAGGTAAAAATTTAAACCCAGAACTTGATAAAGAGTTATTAGAATTAGTAAAAGACAAAGGTGATTTTAAAAAAGTAAAAGAACTTGTAAAGCAAGGTGCAGATATTAATGTTATGGATTGGAGAGGCTATTCATTGTTGATATATGCTTCAGGAAATGGAGATCTAAAAACAGTCAAATATCTAGTTAAGAAAGGCGTTGATGTTAATCATAAGAGTAATGAAGGTGACAGAGCTTTGATGGTAGCTTCAGAGGAAGGGCATAATGAAATAATAAAAGTACTTATAGATTCAGGTGCAGATGTTAGTGCTGTAAATCCTTACGGTGCTAGTGCATTAGGACATTCAGTTCGCAGTGGTAATATTGAGGGTGTTCGTATTTTAATTGATGCAGGTGCTGATCTTGATGTAGCTGGTAGGTACTCAGATGTTACTGCAGGAAATGCTATAGCACCTCTTTTATTAGCTGTTCAGTATGAATATCCTGAAATAGCTGAATTACTTTTAAAAGCTGGAGCTAAAGATATTATTAGTTATACGGCGTTGATGACTGCTGCTAAAGATGGAGATATAAAAACAGTTAAATATTTAATCTCTAAAGGTGCTGGTGTAGATGAGTCCAACTATACAGGTAATACCCCTTTAATACTTGCATCAATGAATGGACATGCTGAAGTAGTAAAGTATCTTATAGAGAAAGGTGCTGATGTTCATGCTAGTGATCATGAATTTGAACAGTGGTATACTTCTTTAATACTTGCATCGATGAATGGACATTTAGAAACTGTTAAACTATTAGTAGAAAATGGTGCTGATGTTAATGAAGAAAATTACGTTGAAGGAACTGTTTTAGGAACAGCTTCATCTAATGGACATTTAGAAGTCGTAAAATATCTTGCAGATAAAGTTACTGATATTAATGCTCAAAATAAAGATAGTTGGACAGCTTTAGGCAGTGCTTCTGGAAAAGGACATTTAGAGATAGTAAAATTTCTTATAGATAAAGGAGCTGATGTTAATACTAAAAGTGCTTACGGTCAAACAGCTTTGGAGATGGCTACTTATGGTGGATCAATAGAAGTTACTAAATATTTAGTATCAAAAGGTGTTGATACTAGTAATATGACTATTAGTGATTGGGTAAGATCTGGTTGGCTAGAAAAAGTAAAAGAGAGTGTAAAGAAAGGAGCTGATATTAATGCTAAAGATAGTTACGGTAATACAGCATTGATGACTGCTTTAAATCAAAGCAATTTAGATCTTGCACGATATTTAGTAGAAAGTGGTGCTGATATTAATATTGTAAGTGATTATACTAAAACAGCATTAATGTGGTCATCAGAAAGAGGAAATTTAGAATTCACACAATATTTAGTAGAAAAAGGTGCTGATCTTGATATTAAAAACAACGATGATGAAACAGCTTTAAAGAGAGCAATAGAAAATGGACATTTAGAAATGGTTAAATACTTAGTTGAACAAGGTGCTGATATCGATCACATAAACTCTAGGTTTAATACTACACCATTGATGACTGCTTCAAGAAATTCACATTTAGAAATTGTTAAATATCTAGTCGAAGAAGGTGCTGATACAAGTAAAATGAACCTTAGAGAATGGGCTAGTTCAGGTTGGCTAGAAAAAGTAGAAGAGAGTGTAAAGAATGGTGCCGATGTTAATGCTAAATTTTCTTTTGATCGCACAGCATTGATGTATGCATCAGTAGTTGGACATTTAGAAATTGTAAAATATCTGGTAGAAAACGGTGCTGATATTAATGCGAAAGATGATGAAGGTGAAACAGCATTAATGTGGGCTTCTTTAGAAGTCGTTGAATATCTTATTAAAAAAGGTGCTGATACGGATGTAATGACAATTAAAGAATGGGCTATAGCAGGAGATCTAAAAAAAGTAAAAGAATGTGTAAAAAAAGGTGCTGATGTTAATACTAAAAATGATAAGTATCGTACCATTTTGATGTATGCTTCAAGAAATGGACATTTAGAAGTAGTCAAATATCTAGTAGAAAATGGTGCTGATGTTAATGCAAGTGATCAGTGGGGTGCAACAGCATTAATATGGGCTTCGGAAAAAGAACATCTAGAAGTAGTTAAATATTTAGTTGAGCAAGGTGCTGATATTACTGCTAAAGATGAGGATCAAACGGCGCTAGATATTGCTAGAGAAAAAGGACATACAGAAGTCGTTAAATATTTAGAGAGTATCAAGTAATAAAAAACTTAGAGAAGCATAATGAAGAGTAGTAACGATCTTATAGTATTTGCAGAAACGGGTAATTTAACAGGCTTTCAAGAGAGTATTAAGAACGGTGTAGATATAAATTATATAAGAGTGTTCGGTTCTTCTGTATTGACAAATGCTTGTAGATATGGAAACTTAGAGATAGTTAAATATTTAATAGAGAATGGAGCTAACTACGATATCATAAATGGAAAGTTTAGAGAATCTTTTAAGTATTGCAATAGGTGAAGAGAATACAGATATTGTTGAATATTTATCAACACTTAAAAAATAGTATAATAAGGACATAACAAATGACAATCGATAAGCGAAGGGAAGAGAACTTAAAGAGTAATATTTACAAGGAATTGGAAACTGAGATTTTTGAAGATTTAGATACAGCTTTTGTAAATTTAAAATCTTCTGATCTTACTATGCGTAAGAAATCAGCAAAGAGGCTTAGTTGGAATTCTCGTAGGGAGACATTTTACTCTGTTCGGGTATGGTTTCTACAAGATGGAATAATGGAGGAGTTGTTCGATCGAATTATTGAAGAGTCAGATGAGAAAACAAAAGCAGATTTAGTTAGAACGCTTTATTTTTTTTATGATCGATATATAAAACAGGATAATTATTGGAATTGGAGTAAAGAAGAGCAGATTGTCAATAAAGCGTATATAAAAATGTTGTTAGATTTTGCACATAGTTTGATTGATAAAGCGTCGACAGACGTGTTATTTGAGACAGCAAACATTTTACTATCTTTAGAAGATAATACAGGTTGGGATATATATTCAAAAGTATTAGTAAAGCGAAATAATATAAATGTTATGGAGTGGTTTTCAAGATATTACTCTCGTTACGGCGATACGATTACTGTTTCACAAAAAATCGCACTAATAGATGTTATAACTACTATTATCCAAAAATCAAAGAATAGTATAGTTATACAGATAGGAACTTATGTAAAAGCAGATCTTTTACTAAGGTTTTCAGATGGCACAGGTTGGGATATGTATGCAGATACGTTAGAGAGTTACAATTGTATATCATTGATAAAAGAGTTTAGAAACAGTTGTATATTGTATGCAGATAAAAGTATGAGTAAAGATCAGAGTATTAGGTTGTCGAAAATTTTGACGAACACGATAAAGAACTGTAAAGATAATTATATTGAGGGTATACAAAACTATGTTACATCATATGCAAAAGAGTCGTTGGATATTTGCAAAAAGTATAATAATATAACCTATATTAACTTCAAGGAGTAATAGATGGA
>CAMRDM010000121.1 GCA_947041225.1 uncultured Deferribacteraceae bacterium
TAATGATTTTATCGTTTTTAACAATATGGATGGCTCATTAGATGAGTATATTAACGCTGAGTTTGTAGTACAAATATCAAGGCGAGCGTTATCAGTTGGAGCAGATGGAGTATTTTTTCTGTGCAAATCTGATAAGGTAGATTTTGCGTGGAGATTTTTCAACTCAGATGGTAGCGAAGCAGATATGTGTGGTAACGGTTCTAGGTGTGTTGCAAAATACGCTTATAAAAATGGTATCGCAAAAAGTTCTATGAAGTTTGAAACAGGTGCTGGTATTATCGAGGCAACTATTATTAATGATCTTGATGTGAAAGTTCAATTAACTACTCCTCACGGATTAGAGCTTGATAAAACGATAGTAATTGATGGCATAAAATATAACTACTCATTTTTAAATACAGGTGTGCCTCACGTTGTGATATTTTTAGATGATATCAGTAATGTAGATATTAAAGTGTTAGGTTCAAAAATTAGATATCATGAAAACTTTGCACCAAAAGGTACGAACGTTAATTTTATTAAAGTAGTGAGCGATAGCGAGTTGAATATTAGAACTTATGAACGTGGCGTTGAAGATGAAACATTAGCATGTGGAACAGGTGCAACGGCTGCGACACTTATATCAATTGAGAAAGGTTTTACAACTTCACCAACTGTATTGAAAACAGCCGATAACGGATATCTAACTGTTTCAAAAGAGGGTGATAAAGTTTATCTTCAAGGTACAACAAGACATATTTATGACGGAGAACTTAATGCAGAGTCGTATAAATATTGATATTTTTTATGTGAGAGGTTAATTATGTTAGATATAAAAGGTAGTATTACGGCTATCATTACACCGTTTGATAAAGCAGGAAATGTAGATCAGAAAGTTTTACGAAATCTCGTAGAGTTTCATATATCAAACGGTACAAACGGTATCGTCCCATGTGGTACAACTGGTGAGTCGGCGACGTTATCACATGATGAACATTTTGATGTTGTAGAGATCGTTATAGATCAAGTTGCAGGACGAGTTCCAGTTATTGCAGGTGCAGGATCGAACTCTACACTTGAGACAAAATTATTAACTAAACATGCTAAAGATGCAGGAGCTGATGCTGCACTTTTAATTACTCCGTACTATAATAAACCAACTCAAGAGGGGTTGTATCAACATTATAAAGAGATAGCAGGGTCTGTTGATATACCTATTATTCTATATAACGTACCCGGAAGAACAGCTCTTAATATGTTGCCTGAAACGGTTATTAGGTTATCGAAGATAGATAATATTATAGGTATTAAAGAGGCATCAGGAAGTATAGATCAAGCTGTTGAGATTATGAAATACACAGAAAATTTCTCACTTCTATCAGGAGAGGATTCACTAACTTATCCACTTATGACGTTAGGTGCTAAAGGGGTTATATCTGTAACAAATAATATCGTTCCAATGTTGATGGCTAAAATGTGTAGCTGTGTACTTGATGGAAATTATCTTGATGCAAGAGAGATACATTTTAAATTATCAAAACTGTTTAAACTATTATTTTGTGAAACCAATCCTATCCCAGTAAAAAAAGCGTTATATTTAATGGGTATGATAGAAGATACGATAAGATTACCGTTAATTAGTATGAGTAAAGAAGGAACAGAAATATTAAAATCAGCTATGCTTGAGATAGGGTTAGAGTTAGTTAATAATTAAATTAGTAGTATGTTAATATATAAATCGTTCAATCAATATATTATTGATGTTAGAAGATATTAAGAGGTTGTAAGGAGTTTAGTAATGGTCGGTATATCGATGATTGGTGCAGCAGGCAGAATGGGTAAGGCGATATCAAGTATAGTTTATTTAGATAAAGATAGTGAGATTGTTGCAGCTATAGATACAAAAACTTCTCCATTTTACGGCGAGCCGATATATGAAATTTCAGGAGTTGGAAAAGGTGGTGCAAAATTGTCTGATGATATATTAGCCGATTGTGCAAAATCAGATGTGATAATAGATTTCACAGGTGCAAGAATAACAACATCAAATATGAAATATTTTAACGAGTTAAAGAAACCGTTAATTATCGGATCAACAGGATTTTCAAACGAAGAAAAAGAGGCTATATATGAGGCATCAAAAACCTATCCGATATTTTTAGCGCCTAACTTTTCATTAGGTTTAAATGTATGTTTAAAATTAATCAATCTTGCAGCGTCTATGCTTGATAGTTACGATATAGAGTTATCAGAGATCCATCACAGATTAAAGAAAGATTCACCAAGTGGAACAGCATTAGCGATGGCACAAGCAGCAGCAGATGGTGCAGGGCTAGATTTAGCATCGAATGCTGTGTATTGTAGAGAAGGCATGGTAGGTGAGCGTCGTGAGAATGAAATCGGCATACAAACACTTAGAGGTGGCGATGTTGTTGGTGATCACACTGTTTATTTTTTTGGTAATAATGAAAGGGTAGAGATCACACATAGAGCACACTCACGAGATGCGTTTGCAAACGGTGCAGTTAAAGTTGCAAAGTGGATAGTAGATAAACCAGCAGGTTTTTATAATATGGATGATTTTTTGAAATTATAAAATTTGAACATACTAGAGTTTAAAAGTTATAGAAGTTTGAAAATTACGTATTTATTGCGATAGGTTGTGATATAAGGAGTGTACAGTTATATGATAAGATATATATTAATAATGTTTATGTTTTTGTTTTATCAGAACGGTTACGCTTTAAGATATTGTAGTGAGCCTACAGTACCAAGTTGTGTAAAACTATCATTTGGCGATACGTTTGATGATGAGTACGATCTTGATCGATGTGAGTCGGATATGGATAGATATAGTGCTGATGTTGAAAGATATGAAAATTGTTTAACCGATAAGATTGATGATGTAGTGGAAGAGCATAACGACGCAGTAGATAAGTTTGATGACGCAGTAGATAAATTTGAATGCGAAGCAGACGGTGGTAAATACTGTTAATAAATTTTATGTTGTTTTGTGTTTAAGTTGAAGCTGATTACGTAGTGATAGTATAGGTTTGTTTTACAATTTTGAATTGTAAAAATCGAAATTTTAATAATAATATTTAGTTCAACTAAGTTTACGGTTGAACTTTTTTATTACCAATTTTACTATTTTTTGTATCAGGTGAATTAGAGGTGTTTAGTAAAGTTATATTATTTTTTTATACTTTATCTATACAACTCTATCATAATTATGATCTATTATCAGTTGGCATAGATAAGGATACATTGCTTCTGTAGGATTAGTTTTGAGATTATGTTTTTGGATTGCATCTACAAACGAGTTCATTACGTTGAAGTTGATAGACTCAATAACTAGTGGTTTTATTAGATCGTTAAATATAGAGTGTTGTAGTTTTCCTTTTGCTCTTAAAGTTAAAATCTTTTCTTGTTCGTCAAGATAGTTAGAGCAAGCGATCTGTTTATATTGATTATCTTTGTTACTACGTAAAACATGTAGGAGTTGTTGTTGTTCATGTTTTAAATCTCTAAAGAGTTTTAAAGTTTTTCCAATTCGCCAATTTTTCACTTCGCTACGAACAGCTATGAATGTGAATATTATTAGAAGTGCAGATATCGTAATTACACGAAGAGTATCCATTTTTACTACCTCAATAAACGATTGTACCATACGGTTCTCCAATATCGATTAAGCGTAAAACTTTGCTTTAGATCATATTATATATTAATTTATACTTCATGTCTCATAATGTATTTGCATCTTTTAAAATTATTGTTGCTATCTGAGTTAATAATGACGATTTATTTTATGACACCGATGATGTTACTATTGTTATGTTCATTAATAAGTCTTAATAGATTTTCATAATTATTTTCTACTGTTTTATCTCTATTAAGTTCTTCAATTTCGGCTATAGGTTGACTCATTTCATTCATAGCAATAGACTCCATTATCATCGGCTTGATTAAACTATTATAAAGAGCATTATCTAGTTTACCATTCACCATTTGAGCTAATACAATCTCTTGTTCATTAAGATAACTGTAGCAAGCGATTTTTTTATAAGATAAGTCTTTGTTACTTTTTAGTACATGCATAAGGTGTAATTGTTCATGTTTTAAATCTCTGAAAAGTTTTAAAGTTCTCTTAGTTCTTTTATTTTTTATTGCACTTCGTATAATAATAAAAGTGAACGTAGTTATAAAAATAGTAAATAGAGCAACAAGCATAGGTGCAATACTAACCATTTGAATAATAAATTGTATCATAACACTCTCCGATATAAAATAAGGTTCATTCCTTACTTAACATTGTAGTTTACATTGTTTTCTATATTAAGTCTAGTGTCTATTAGTTGTTAATAGATATATATAGAAATTTATATATCTTGTTTGAGTTATCATCCAGTAATAATTATTCTATTTTTATTGTGTTGATAAATAAGTTTCATTAGAAATTTATAATTATTTTTAGTAAGTTTATTGTTACTTATATGATCTTTGATTTCGGATATATAAGGCGTGATGATATCGGTATTGATAAATTCTATTATTTGAGGTTTGATAAGATCGTTAAAGAGTGACGGATCAATTTTTCCATCATCCATAAGGTTAAGGATATTTTCTTGATCGTCAAGATAGTTATAGAATGAGATTTTTTTATGTTTAGTATCTTTGCTTTGTCGTAGAATTTTCAGGAGTTGTTTTTGTTCATATTTTAGTTCGCTAAGGAGTTTTAGAGTTTTGCTAACTTTTCTATTTTTGATTCCACTTCTAATAATGAAGAAAGTAAATACTGTAATGAATACCGAAAATAGTGCCACGAGTAGGGGTGCAATTTTAACTATTTGACTTACTATTTTTATCATAAGATCCCCCAAAAAAGTACAAAAATTTAGGATATAGTGTTGAGGTTTGATTATATGTTTTTTTTAAAGTAAAGTCTACCAAGGTTTTAGGTTGGCAGAGGGGGAGCGGGGGGGGGGGGGTTATTTTTTTGGGTTTTTTTACTCCCCTTGTTTAATTTCCTTTTTTTTTCTATCAACAAATT
>CAMRDM010000122.1 GCA_947041225.1 uncultured Deferribacteraceae bacterium
ATCTACACCAGGACGTACACTCTTTCCCTACACGACGCTCTTCCGATCTTGATCGCTTGATGATAATCTTGTGCTGAAAGATATATATCTCCTCGTAAAACTTTGCAGTACCCAGTATCACAACCTGTAATCAATTTTAACGCTCCATCACTGTTGCCATTTAAGAACTCAATTTGTGCTAAAATATATTTTGATATCCCTATCTTCTCTTGATCTTTACTCGCTGTGATATACTTATTAAGGATAAATTTTGCACGATTAGGATCAAGCGTTGCCGTCGCTATTCCTTGATAAAAATAACTCTCTTGTAACAACTCTTTATCAAACGTTAATAATGAAAACGATTTTATCGCCTCATAATTATTATTATCCATCAGATACTTAATACCTGTAAAAAAATGTGCATAATCGTTAAATCGTTTATTTTTAAACCTAAACGACTTTATAAGCTCTATAGGTACAGCTTCAAAATTGTTTGAAACAAGATACGATAATAGAGATAATTTTTCATCATCTGTTTTAATCTCGCCAATTCTTTTTAATACTTCATCGTACTTATTTTCTGCTATTAAAATTTTTATCTCTAAAAAATTCTTTGAATTAACGTCGGTAACTCTACCTATATATCTCTTCGCTGATGGGATATCTCCTGTCATTATTTGCGAATCAACAATTAATATATATGAGTTTGTAGATTGTAACAAACTTCCCATCTGAATAACATCTGTGTAGCGCTTCTGATTATATAAAGCATGTGCCTTCATCTCGTTAAATTTAGGGTATTTCGTAGCATAATCTTTATGCGTATCTATTGAGGTAGACATCTCACTATGCTCACCCTTAGAACTTAAATATTTTAGCCATTTCGATAAAGAGTAAGGTGTAAATTTATCTATCTTTCTACCTGTAGGCTCTATGATAGATAGTTTATTAGAGTTATCTGCTATCTGAAAGAAACTATCCATAGCAGTATCTTTAAACAATCCACCTTTAATAGAGAGTTCTGATAAAATCTTAAACGCTTTACTATGTGATGATATATTGTATAAACTTAAACCGTATAGAAGTTTACTCTCATCTGAATATACAGATTTATCTAACTTCTCTTTATATTTTTCGTAAGAGTTTGTAACTTCTATATAATTTTTATTAAGATATGATTTTACAATATTATTTCTAAAAGCAAGCTCGCCAACAAATAACGATGATACAGATGTTTTAAACGCTCCTGAATACATAAAACCCGGTTCATCTGAATTATAATCTGTATTTGTTCCAACATTAAACTCTATCTTACTTTTTCTAATATATGTATCCATCATATTTGGAACATCTATATTATAATCTATAGATGAAAATGACGGTTTAATTGTAAAACCTTTTAACTCTTCACCCTTAAATGATTGATCTGGAATTACAACACTACCCTTATGTAGATTTAAACCTAGACCAGAACCTTTATTTATATCGATCTTTTTACTCGTATTTGAATAGATATCTGTTGATAGCAATAATGTGAAAAATAGTAATGAAATTATAAGTGATTTATATTTACTCATATCACTCCTCTATGTTTTTTAATTTTGATTTTTTAATTTTAAAAGCAGTCTATCATCTACTAAACTTGCCTTCATCGGTGATATTGATACATATCCTAAATCTAATGCAACAACATCAGAATTATCTTCATGTGTTCCCTCTTTCTCGTAATCCGATAACCAGTAATAATTATCTCTAAATGTATCTGCACGCTCTTCATAATTATTTAAATATGAGTGTGTTGAGATAGATGTATATTTATACCCTTTAATATCCTTATAAGGGATGTTAGGCACGTTTATATTGAGTAGAGAGCCTTTATCAATTATTGATAAATCTAACTTCTGTACATAATCTCTCATAAACATTGCAGGCGTTTCATAATCTAAATCTCTATAGCCTCCAATAGATACAGCGATCGAAGGGATACCCCAAATAGCTCCCTCAATAGCAGCACCAACCGTTCCAGAGTAACATGTATTCATCGCTACATTAGGACCGTTATTTATACCTGAAATAACTAGATCAATCTTACCTTGAATAAGTTTCGATAATCCTAACTTAACAGAATCAACTGGTGTTCCGTTTACTGCAAATATATCTATCCCTAGATCGTTATCGATCACTTTAAACCGTAATGGATTATAGATTGTAATAGATGAAGATGTTCCACTCATTTCACTCATAGGAGCAACCACAACTATATCAGCTATATCTTTCAACGCCTTAGCTAACGCTAATATACCTTCTGCTTGATACCCATCATCATTTGTTATTAAAATCCTCATTATTACCCCTATACATTATAACTTTATTAAACGTAATAAAGTTCATCTATTTATTATATCATATCTTAAATATCTTTTCTATCTCTATCCTACTCATCGGCGTAACAGTAACACTATTAAAGTTTTTATACGTTACAAACCCTATTGGCGTTTTCTTAGGTTTAGTTAAATATTTACGTCTCGTATAATCAACATCAACTTTTAACTCATTTTTACTCTTAGAGAAAGCCGAAACGATCGAGGCAACATATAAAATTAGTTCATCATTTAAAACTCCCTCTCTCTCAATCCTTAATATAAGATGAGCAGATGGAATTAGTCGTGCATGAAACCATATATCTGAGTCGATAGCGAAATTTGTTATAAGCTTATGATTAGATCTTGAATTTCTTCCAACATATATAGAAAATCCATCACCTTTATATATATGAAACTCTTTTATATCTGAGTCTGCTTTACTTTTCTTAATCTTTTCATCAGCTTTAATCTCTGATTTTAACTTCTTAATCTCATGAACATCATCTATACCCTCTATAAAATATATCTGCTCCTCTGCTGAAAATATCAACTGATTGAACTCCTCAATCCTCGCCTCAATAATAGGTATAGATCGCTTAAGTCGTGAGGCTCTTTTAAATAACTTATCTATCTTTACCTTAACCAACTCACCGTAGCCGATCTTATACGGTACTTCTTTGATCTCGCCACTAGAGTAATCCTCTAAGATATAGTCGCCCTCTCCATCAATCTTATGAAGGTTATTGCGTAACAACTCTGCCTCTGTTGAATATTTACTACTGCTTGATGCCTCAAGAAGCTCTTTCTTCAACTTATCTTGTATTTTAATATACTTATTTAACGGTTTTTTATATATAGAAAGTATCTCGTTCTTATCACGTGTTACATCGCTAATCGTATTTCCTTTAGGTGTATAAAATCTTCGTAAATCATCTATTGTTACGATCTCAACTGGAGTATCTATTATAAATGGTATAACCTTACCTTTATCATCTATATAAAAGTTATCATCAACTGTAATCAATGATTTAACCTTTTCAAATGCTTCAGCTTTACTCTCACATCTATCAAAATATAGATCAGCGTGTCTTGCAGTTACATTATAAAATCCTACTAGATCATTAAAAGACTCTGCACCTATATAATTATCAAGTGAATTTATTTTGTTAGCTTTAGGTAGTTGATACGCTGAACCTACTCCGATATTACGATCTGCATCAATAGTTCTTGATGATAATGAATAAAGTATCACATCTTTATCGTTTAATAGAAAAAAATTAGCGTAATTGCCAAGAGGCTCAAAGATCATCTTAAATTGTAGAAGCTTACCGCTAGGTTTTCTTTTCTCAAGATTAAAATACGCTATACGTTCATATCCGTAAGTACCTATATCAACGATCCTTGTGCCGACTATATTTGATAATGCACCGGGTGAGTTTGAAACCGACTCATCACAGATTAATAACGCTGGAGGTTGAGGTGATGCTCTATACTCTAAGCCATTTATTTTGCCATCTTTATATATAGATATGAAAATAAAATCGTCTTTTACACCGAAATTATTTATATTTCCACCACATAAATCCTTCGATAGAATTTGTGATATTTTAAAAAAAGTCAATCCGTCCAATAGTTTACACCTTATAAAAATAAATAAAAAAATATTTTGAACTAAACACAACAAAAATAGTCTATAGTAGCATAAGTAGAGAAACCTCTCACAACTTTTATTTTATAGATGGGACGCCTATTATATCCCCAATAGTGGGCGACAATCCCTGAACAAACCCTCCTAGTAAATTGATTTGTCTGTCCAGTTTCCTGAAAAGGGGCTGGATGGGCTAAATCTTACAATTATCAAACACATCATATACCAATTTGTTCCAACTATTTATCACTAACTACTAACCGTTAACTTTAGATATTTACTATCAATCAATTAACTAGCAATTTCAACCATTAACAGATAATATTTAACAACTAATCTATAAATATCAACTACCAACTATCTATATCAACGATTAACTACAGATTATTAGCCACTGTCTATAAACTACTGACTATTTGTAACTTGTATGCTTGTTAATCTACCCTTACAACTATCAACGATAAAAAATAATACCCTAATTCTAATAATTATACTATACTTTAATTATATATTTTCAGATTAAAAAATAGAGGTTTAATTAAACAACAATGAAAGAGTTTGATAGATTAATAGAAATTGTAACAACTTTGCGTGCACCTGATGGGTGTCCGTGGGATAGAGATCAAACTCTCTACTCTCTAAAAGATAAAATGATCGAAGAAGCGTATGAACTTCTTGATGCAATCGATAATAAAGATATAGATAATATCCATGAAGAGTTAGGCGATCTAACACTACATATCGTTATGCACTCACTTATTGCAGAAGAAGAGAACCTGTTTACGATGAAAGATGTACTGAACAGAATTAGCGATAAAATGGTTCGCCGTCACCCTCATGTATTCGGCGATGAGGATATTAGTAAAACTGAAGATGTGATTAAGCGATGGGACGAAATTAAAAAGATCGAGAAGAAAGGTAAAGAGAAAGAGTCTAACTCTATATTAGATAACGTGCCAGTATCTCTACCTTCACTTTTAAAATCAGCTAAAATGCAGAAAATCGCAAGTAAAGTTGGGTT
>CAMRDM010000123.1 GCA_947041225.1 uncultured Deferribacteraceae bacterium
ATTAAATTAAAGTTACCGGGCGATCATATAGTTTTAAATTCTTTAGCAGTAATAGCGACAGCTTTAGAGATGGGTATTGATTTTAAAGTTATCAAAAAATCATTAGCAAAATTTGAAGGTGTTCAGCGTAGAATGACTATCAGATATGAGGATGCAGATTTTACAGTTATAGATGATTATGGACATCATCCAACAGAGATATCAACAACACTTAAAGCTATTAGAGAGGCAGTACCAGAATCAAGAATTGTTATAATTTTTGAACCACATAGATATAGTAGAACAGAATCGTTGTTAAGTGATTTTGGTAAATGTTTTATGGATGCAGATGTTCTTTATGTAACAGATATTTATGCAGCATCAGAGAAACCGATTGAAGGGATAGATGCTCATAGATTAATTAAAGAGATCAAAAAATATGGATTTAAAGATATCTCATATTTAGAGAAAGTTGGTGATTTTTATAAATCTCTAAAAAGAGATAAAGATAAGCATACGACGATTGTAACGTTTGGTGCAGGTGTGATAACGAAGTTTTCGGTAGAGTTAAGCAAGAAATTAGGATCATTTAAATGATTTATAGAGGAATTAATTAATGGCAGAAAATAAGCTAATAGATAAAAAAGTTGTTATTTTATATGGTGGATTGTCGACAGAGAGAGAAGTTTCTTTGAGGAGTGGAAAAAATATTGCAGATTCACTATCATTATATTACAGTTTTATACGATTAGTAGATGTAAGTAACTCTTTAATAGATGACTTACTTGAGATCAAGCCAGATATATGCGTTATCGCACTGCATGGTACGTACGGTGAAGACGGTACATTGCAAGGATTATTAGAGACACTCAAGATACCGTATACGGGATCGGGTGTTGCAGCCTCTGCAATATGTTTTGATAAATTATTAACGAAGATGTTGCTAATCGGATCGGGTATCAATACCCCTAAATTTGTTTTAGCAGAGCAAGATATGGTTGAAGCTCCGTTCTATCCTTGTGTTGTAAAACCATCACGTCAAGGATCGAGTGTTGGAGTGCATATTGTAGAAGATAGTATCGGCTTTATAGAGGCGTTGAAAGATGCTTTTAAATATGATAATAATGTTTTAATAGAAGAATTTATCGTTGGAGATGAGATCACTATCCCTATAATGGGTGAAGAGGTTTTCCCACCTATTTTGATAAAGCCTAAGAAAGGTTTTTACGATTACGATAATAAATATTTAGAAGGAATGACGGAGTATCTTTTAGATACTGCATTGTCGCAGAATATTTTAGATGAGTTAGATTTAATTGTTTTAAATATATATAAAGTGATCGGTTGTAGATCTATGGCAAGAATAGATTTTATTGTAAGAGCGAGCGAGATATATTGTATAGAGGTAAACACTTTACCGGGTATGACATCAACAAGTTTAGTACCTAAATCTGTTGCAAAGTCAGGTATAGGTTTTGAAGAGTTATGTTTTAAGATTGCGGACAACGCATCACTTGATAATAAGTAGCAGGAGCGTTCATGAAAAAACTTTTTGCGACATTGCTTATCACAACAGGGATAGGGATATTATCTCTATCGGTTTATAGTTTGTCTAATTCGTTTAAGAAGGTTGATTTTTTTAAAGTTAAGCATGTAGAGATTGTAGGGATTTTAAATTCTGATAAAGATAAATTAGGACATTTAGGTAGTACACTTGTAGGTAGAAGTATATTTGATGAGAACCTTTCATCAATGTTAGTAACAGATGATGCTTGGATACAGAAGATCGTTGCATCAAGACTTCTTCCTAACAAAGTTGTAATAACTGTATTTGAAGAGAAAGAACTTTTTAGATATAAAGTATCGAAAAGTTGTTACTCATACACAGCAAACGGTAAATCAGTTCCGTTTATATGCGATAAAAGTGTAGCTATTAAATCTAATATTTTGATTGATGAAGATAGAGGAAATAAGTTCTATAATATTTTGAGTAAGAACAGATGGTTAGACTCAAAAGAGATAGTTATGGATGATTTTCAATTCAAGATTTATGAGAAAAATCATGTTTTTGTAGGTTCATATAATGAGTTGGTTTTTAGTAATAATTATAAACTTTATGAGTCGACAATAAAGAAACGTTACAGATCAGTTGAGTCTGTGAATTTATCTGTTGATAACAAGATATATGTTAAGGGAGTAAAGAATGTCTCAACCAAAGGATAATATTTTTGTCGGACTAGATATCGGAACGACTAAGATCTGTACAGTTGTGGCAAGAGAGAACATGGAAAACACTCTTGATATAATAGGTCTAGGATCATCACGTAGTCTTGGTATTCGTAAAGGCGTAGTGGTTAATATAGATTCAACAGTAGCATCGATTAATGAGGCGATCGCTATGGCAGAACGCATGAGTGGTGTAGCGATTAAATCGGTTTGTGCTGGTATATCAGGTGGACATATAGAGAGTTTTAATTCACGTGGTGTAGTTGCAGTCAAGAACGGAGAAGTTGGTAAACAAGATATTGCGAGAGTTTTAGAATCAGCATCGGCTGTGAATATTCCAGTAGGCTACGATGTGTTAGATGTAATACCTCAACAGTTTACATTAGATGGACAATCGGAGATAAAAGATCCGATGGGTATGAGTGGTGTTAGATTAGAAGTTGATGTTCATATAGTTACAGGAGCTATCACATCGGCAACAAATATAACTAAATCATGCTCAAAGGCTGGTATTGGAGTTGAACATATTTATTTAGAGCAGATAGCCTCAAGTGAGGCTGTGTTGACAGATGATGAAAGAGAGATAGGTGTTTGCTTAATAGATGGTGGTGGTGGCACTACTGATATGGCTGTATTTAATAAAGGTGAAGTTTGCCATACAGCTGCTTTACAAATAGGAGGCAATAATTTTACGAGAGATTTAACAGCAGGATTAGCTACATCAGAGATAGAAGCGGAGAAGTTAAAACTGATAAGTGGTTGTGTGATGATGGATATAGTTGATCCATCAGAAACGATTTCAGTTCCGTCAGTCGGGGGAAGACCTCCAAGATCTGTTAGCAAGGCAGTTATATCTCAGATTTTACAGATGCGTTGTGAAGAAATATTTGAACTGTTTTTAGGGGAATTGCAGAAGAAAAAGTTGTTAAAAACTTTGGGAGCTGGGATAGTTATTACAGGTGGCATGGCAAATTTTGAAGGTATTGAAGAGCTAGCAACAAAGATATTTGGAATAAATGTTCGTATAGGTAAGCCGTTAAACATTGCAGGATTAGTCGATCAAGTTGAAGATCCTATATATTCTACAGCTGTTGGTTTAGCGAAACTACATTCTAAATATGGACACTCGAAAAATATGATATCACAAGGTAGTGAAGAGGGCGTATTTGGTAATATTTACGGTAAGATGAGAGATTGGTTAAAAGAATTTTTCTAAAGTACTAGGTAAAGTAATATTATTGATTTGGAAGTTACAGGACAAAGTAGAAGCGGTATGTCGGAGGGTTAGATTATGGACGATTTTAAATTTATTGATGAAACTATTACATATAAAAAGGGCGCAGCAATCAAAGTTGTAGGAGTAGGTGGTGCAGGTGGAAACGCTGTTGCGAATATGATTGATGCAAATATACCTAACGTTGATTTTATAGTTGTCAACACGGATATTCAAGCATTAGATATGAGTAAGGCTAAGACAAAAGTTCTTCTAGGTAAATCAGGTCTAGGTGCTGGTGGTAATCCTGAGGTTGCTAGAAATTATGCGTTAGACTCTATTGATGAGATACGTTCAATATTGAAAGATTCTGATTTAATATTTATAACATGCGGACTAGGTGGTGGCACAGGTACAGGAGCATCTCCAGTTATTGCAGCTGAAGCAAAATCAGCTGGTGCATTAACTGTTGCGATCGTATACACTCCTCCAGCGTTTTTAGCAAGAAGAAAGAGCGAACTTGCAAAAGCAGGACTTGATGATCTTATTAAATATGTTGACTCATATATAGTTGTATCAAATGAAGGCATGCAAGATGTTGGACATAAACTTACACATCATGAAGCTTTAAGAATAGCTGATGATGTTTTAAGACAGAGTGTGCAAGGTATTTCAGATATGGTTAGTAATCCGGGACATATCAATATAGATTTTGCAGATGTCAGAACAGCGCTTGGTGAGAAAGGTAAATCTGTTATGGGCATAGGTACGGCAAGTGGTGAAAATAGAGCTAAGCAAGCGTTTGAAAACACTTTAAAATCACCATTGTTGTTAGACACATCTATCAAAGGTGCGTACGCAGTTATGTTAAATATCACAGCTAATATGAACGACTTAATGAACGATGAAGTTGTTGAGATACAGAACTTAGCATACGAGCAAGCAGGCGATGATGCGTTAATATTTGATGGTATTAAATATGATGATAGAACTGATGGATCAATATCTGTTACACTTGTTGCAACAGGAATAAACGCTCAAAAAGTTATCAAACTTGATAGAAGTAAACTTGTTGAAAAACAGATTGACGTTGAAGAAATTCTTAGTCGTACAAGAGATTTTAGCAAAGAAGATGCACGCATAAATTCACTTGATGATGTAAACGATAATGAAGATTTATTCACTGTTCCAACTTATTTAAGGAAACAAGCTGATTAATTTTATATGAGTATGTATTGTATATTATTAACGTTAGAAGGAAACAGGCTGATTAATTTTATATGAGTATGTATTG
>CAMRDM010000124.1 GCA_947041225.1 uncultured Deferribacteraceae bacterium
TTATCGATTAATTTTCGTGAACATAGATATTTTATTGTGCTAAATTCACTCTATACAACGATTAATAATGATTTAGACAACTCTAATTTTAATGTACTTTATATTAAATTATTTTATTTGATTGTTTTTATAAGTTCAGATATTTTTTAATAATTAGTTGATATGGACTAATAGGAGTAGTAATATTTATTGGTTTAGATGTTTCATTTTTTTTTTATTTAATCTCATTTTTCTTGTTGTTGTTTTTATAACTATTAATATGCAATTAATGCTAAAAGGTGTATGTGAGATTCATGATAATTGTTTCATATTTCTAAAGGTATTATTTTCATCAATACATGATACAGTGTTACAAAATTTAAAAACTATAAGACTTTCTTATTCATTAAAACCTGTAATATAGAGCACTTTTAGATATATTTCATTAATAAGATATAATATTATTTTAATATATTGCAAGATTATTTAAACATAATATAACATTAGTATATTAGTTTAAATACCTGATTAGTGTTATTTAATATAGTTTGCTAGTGATTTCTATTTCTACGATTATCGCATTAAAACGTGAGATAAAGGAATATTTCTGTTAGATAGTATTGATTGAAAATGCACAAAAAAATGAGTATCTATTAATAGATACTCATTTTTCTGATTGTTTTTCTTAAGAATGAAAGCTGATTAAGCATCAGCCCTATTAACATTTACAGCTTGTAACCCTTTATCTCCGTCAATAACATCAAAAGATACTTGATCACCTTGTTTCAAGGTTTTATACCCTTCCATTGTAATTGCAGAAAAATGCACAAAAATATCTGTCCCTGCTTCGTCCGTAAGAAAACCATAGCCTTTGGTATTATTAAACCACTTGACTGTTCCAATACTGTCTCCCATAGTCATACACCTCACCTAGTACTAATTAAATTATAACAGAGTTGTATTTAATGTCAATAAAAATAAAACAGTGTGTATGTAAGTTGATCTATCTGGTATGTAAGTTGATAGATTATATTTGTTTAAAAATACGAAATATTACGATTTATTTTTCATATAATTTTTTTTAAAAAAAATATATTGACATTATAAGTTATTTATATTAAAGTTCATAGCTGATTGGTTGAGAAGCAATTTTGAGACTGATCGAGTGTATTAGCTGGTGTAGCTCAATTGGTAGAGCAGCTGATTTGTAATCAGCAGGTTGGGGGTCGCCAGCTTCTTTTTTTTTCATAGGCGGGTGTAGCTCAGTTGGCTAGAGCGTCAGCCTTCCAAGCTGAGGGTCGCGGGTTCGAGTCCCGTTGCCCGCTTTATTTACTATTTCATTTTCATTTTACTATGATGGGGAGATACCCGAGTTTGGCCAAAGGGGACAGGCTGTAAACCTGTTGACATCGTCTTCAGAGGTTCGAATCCTCTTCTCCCCATTCCCTTTTTTATATTTATATGCTAACCAGTATATATTCTTAAACATCGTTATTACCATATTTTATAGTTCAACAAGATTTATATTAGAGTTTGTTGAGAGCCTCTGTTTCTCTATCAATAATTAACTCAACAAACTTATAGCAACTTACATAGATATATTCACGCTTATCATTGAGTTGATATATTTATTAATTAATTGGTAGTTTGTTAATTGCTGGTTGGTACTCCTTAATGATGGATGAGCGTAAGATAATGATTACATACTCCATAGTTAAGTTAAGTATTTATTATCAGCTATTGTCTGATTTTGAGCGTATGGGTATATATGTGTATTAGAGTTGGATAGTAGGTATATGTACATCTATTTAGTTTAATATAGTATATTATTATTTTGCCCGAATGGCACAGTAGGTAGCGCACATCCATGGTAAGGATGAGGTCCTCGGTTCGATTCCGAGTTCGGGCTTTATAACCCAAATAGGTGTTAAAAAATGTTAGATATATTATTTTTCAAAATATATGTAGACATACATGTAAAAATAGTATATTATTCAAACTCCTAATTTTCTACTATGAATTTAGGAGCATGTACCGCAAAGGATTTGAAGTATTATCTGTTAGCGGGAGCTTTTCAATGAGCGATTTCAAAAGGAAGGAATATATCACATGAGAGATATTATCACATTAGCTTGTTCAGAGTGCAAGCGTCGCAACTATACAACTACAAAAAACAAGAAAACAATGACTACTAAGCTAGAGCTTAAAAAGTATTGTAAGTTTGACAGAAAGCATACACTTCATAAAGAAACAAAATAGTTATAATCTTTTTAGATTATCGGTTTAGTTATACGTTAGTATTGTTAATCAATTAATATTGGTGATCTAGTAATATTGATAATTAGGTTGATTTTATAGAGACCAATAGCTCAATTGGTAGAGTACCGGTCTCCAAAACCGGGTGTTGGGGGTTCGATTCCCTCTTGGTCTGTACTTACTTTACCATATTTGTTTATTAATTTAGTTGAATGTTTTGCTTTCATATTTAAAGGTGGAATGGTTAGGGACAATGAAAAAATTTAATATTAGAGATTTTTATTCAGAAGTAAAAGAAGAACTAAGCAAGGTTAATTGGCCTACACGAGCTGCTACCATTTCGACATCATTAGTAGTGTTAGTCGTGGTTGGTATGATCGCAGTATACCTAGGTGTTGTAGACTTGGTAGTTTCTCGTTTAGCATCAATCATAATGGGGTAGTGAGAATGGCAAAACAATGGTATGTGGTTCATACTTATTCTGGTTATGAGAAACAAGTTACATTGCTTCTTAATGATAAAGTTAAGAACTTAAAGCTAGAGGAAGAGATCGGCGAGGTTTTAATACCTACTGAAGATGTAGTAGAGCTTAAAAACGGACAGAAGAAAGTAAGTAAGAAGAAGACTTTTCCGGGCTATATATTAGTTAATATGGAGATGAGTACATCTAATTGGCATGTTGTTAAATCGTTGCCAAAGGTTACTGGTTTTGTAGGTGGAGTATCTCCAGTTCCTATCCCAGAGTCGGACGTTAATTCAATGATTGAATTAGCAAAATCAGACACTCCACGTATGACAGCTAAATATATGAAGGGTGATATCGTTGAAGTAATAGATGGACCATTCTTAGGTTTTGCAGGACATATAGAAGAGGTTAATCCAGAGAAAGAGAAAGTTAAGGTAATCGTATCTATATTTGGTAGACAAACACCTGTAGAGTTAGATTATTTACAGATTAAGCGTTCAGATAAGTAGATATAGGTAAGTAGAAGTAGATAAATTTTTTAGATAGATATTTTATAGATTCATAAAGGTGAAGAAATGGCAAAGAAGATATTAGGATCGATCAAGTTGGTTATAGAGGCGGGAAAAGCTAATCCATCTCCTCCAGTTGGTCCAGCATTAGGTCAGCGTGGTGTTAACATAATGGATTTTTGTAAAGCATTTAATGCAGCTACTCAGAACATGAGTGGTTCATCAATTCCAGTTATCATTACAGTTTATGAGGATAAGAGTTTTTCATTTATAACTAAGATGCCTCCAGCATCGTCTCTAATAAGAAAAGAGATGGGTATAGAGAAAGGTTCACAAAATCCAGGAAATCTAAAGTTAGGAACAATAACTAAAGAGCAGTTACGTAAAGTGGCTGAGATTAAGATGCCAGATTTTAACACTACTGATATTGAGCAAGCGATAAAAATTGTTGCAGGTTCAGCAAAAAGTATGGGTTACGAATTAGAGCAGTAAAAATAGCTGTAGTTTTTTGTGTTTATTAATTAAGAGAATTAATTTTAAACTTTTATTAAATATAAATTACGAGTAATACAGGAGCATGAAGATGTCTGGAACAGGAAAAAAGTATGCGTCAAGTTTTGAAGAGGTAGATCGCATTAAGTTGTATGATCTATCAGAAGCAATAACTTTAGCGCAGAAGATTGCATTTGCAAAGTTCGATGAAAGTGTCGATGCTGCCGTTCGTTTAGGTGTAGATCCTCGTTATGCTGATCAGATGATCCGTGGAGCAGTGGTTTTACCAAACGGTACAGGTAGAAAGGTACGAGTACTTGTTTTTGCGCAAGGCGAGAAGGTCAAAGAGGCTGAGTTAGCTGGTGCAGATCATGTAGGTGGCGATGAGTTAATCGCAAAAGTAGTAAGTGGTTTTATGGATTTTGATAAAGTGGTAGCAACTCCAGATATGATGGCTAAGGTGGGTAAACTTGGTAAAGTATTAGGACCACGTGGTTTAATGCCTAACCCTAAAGTGGGTACGGTAACGAATAACGTTGGAAAAGTTGTCGCTGAATTAAAAGCTGGTATGATCGAGTTTAAAGTTGATAAATCAGGTATTATTCATACATCAATCGGTAGAAAAGGTTTTGATGCCTCTAAGTTGATTGAGAATATGAACGCACTTCTTGATGCACTTATCAAGGCTAAACCGTCAAGTAGTAAAGGTGTTTACTTAAAAAGTATCAATATTTCAACAACAATGGGGCCTGGATTAAAAATTGATCCAAAATCATTTAGTTAATCATTGATAGCGAGTAGTAAGTTTAGGCGAGTGGCGAGTTTAGGCGAGTAGTAAGTTTAGGCGAGTAGCAAGTTTAGGCGAGTAGCAAGTTTAGGCGAGTAGCAAGTTTAGGCGAGTGGCAAGTTTAGGCGAGTAGCAAGTTTAGGCGAGTAGCAAGTTTAGGCGAGTAGCAA
>CAMRDM010000125.1 GCA_947041225.1 uncultured Deferribacteraceae bacterium
TAATCTATATGCATAATAATAGATCGTATTAGTTTGATCGAGTTATATGTAATAGATTATCTTTTCTAATACACTTTAACGTCCATTAACAGTAATTTATACAATAATAGATCATGTTAGTTTGATCGAGTTATATGTAGTAGATTATTTTTTCTAATGCACTTTAACGTCAATTAACAACAATTTATACAATAATAGATCATGTTAGTTTGATAGAGTTATATATGATAGATTATCTTTTAGAATGGACTTTAACGTCAATCGACACTAAATACATATGCACAATAATAGATCATATTAGTTTGATCGAGTTATATGTAATAGATTATTTTTCCTAACAAAGTAATTCAGCTCACTTATATCAAAAAAAAAGTAAGTTATAAGTGTTTTAGACTCTAAATCTTAAAGCGATACGTATAACAGATTTACAGTAGATAGAGTCTAAATTGAACCACTCATATCTACACTTTTATATCAGAACCTTTACTTAACTCTTTCTTATATTTTGTTAAAATAGGGTTAATCTCATCTACTAAAAATTCATCAACTTGTTCAGGTGCTCTACCTATAAAATCTTTATGATTAAGCAGTTGAGATATATCTTTATTATTAAGTGGAATTCTATCATCGTTAATAATCCTCTCTATAAGATCGTTAGGCTTCGCCTCAATCTTAACCTGCTTACCAGCTTCCATAGAGTGTTGACGTATAAGTTCATGCATCTCTTGTCTATCTGCACCAAGTTTTACAGCTTGCATAATAATATTCTCAGTCGCCATAAATGGAAGTTCACTATCAACTCTATGTTCGATCATTTTTTTATACACAACAAGGTTAGAGGTTACGTTAATTAATAGATCTAAAACTGAGTCTGCAGCTAAAAACGATTCAGCGATAGATAATCTTCTGTTAGCAGAATCATCTAAGGTTCTTTCAAACCATTGGGTAGAGTGTGTATAATACGGATTTGATGAAAGCGATATAATATATCTTGATAAAGAACAAATCCTTTCACAACGCATAGGATTACGTTTATAAGCCATTGCTGATGATCCGATTTGGTCTTTTTCAAAAGGTTCTTCAACCTCTTTAAGGTTTGCAAGCAATCTGATATCTGTTGCGAATTTATGTGATGATTCTGCTATGCCTGCTAAAACTTGTAATATTCTTGAGTCTTGTTTACGAGAGTATGTTTGTCCCGTAACAGGAAAAACCTTACTAAACCCCATAGAGTTAGATACCATTTTATCAAGCTTATTAACTTTTTTATGATCACCATTAAACAGATTTAAAAACGATGCTTGAGTTCCAGTTGTACCTTTCACACCTCTAAACCGAATGTTATCATATGTGCTCATTAAATTCTCGAAATCTAAAAGAAAATCCATCAACCATAATGTCGCTCTTTTACCAACAGTTGTAAGTTGTGCAGGTTGGTAATGAGTAAAACCTAGAGTAGGTTGGTTTTTATATTTTTTAGCAAATAGTTTTAAGTTATTCATAACAGTTAAAACCTTAGATCGAACAAGTGCTAAAGCTTCTTTCATAACAATTATATCTGTGTTGTCGCCTACAAACGCTGATGTTGCACCTAGATGTATTATAGGCATCGCAAGTGGAGCAACTTTTCCATATGCATGTACATGAGCCATAACATCATGACGAAATTTTTTCTCCATTATAGTTGCATACTCAAAATCAATATTATCAGCGTGCTTCTTCATCTGATCTACTTGATCTTTATTAACTGTTTTTAAACCTAACTTCATCTCTGATTCTGCTAACGCTATCCATAATTTACGCCACGTTCTAAACTTTTTATCAGGCGAAAAAAGATATAACATCTCTTTTGACGCATAACGTTCTTCAAACGGGGTTTTAAATTTTTTGTTCTCATCCATAATAATTACTACCATCACTTTTTTTAAATTTATACATTTACTTTTATAATTTATTTATTAAATATACTTTATCTATATTTTAATAGTTTTTGCAATCTTGCGTGCTTCTGATTTTATAAACTCTTCATCGATCGTTAAGATAACTCTACTCTTCATAATAACTTCTCCACCTACAATCATATCTGTAATATCATTATTATTAGCAGAGTAGAGAAGGTGAGAGATAGGATTGTAAACAGGAGTCATATGTGCAGAGTCAAATGATACAACAAAAAAATCAACTTGTTTACCTTTAGCCAAAATACCAGTATCTGTAAACCCTAAAGCGTTCGCTGCATTTGTTGTTGAAAAGTTTAGAACTTTTTCAGCAGGTAAAGCTGATGCATCACATGATATAGCTTTATGTATTTTTACAACTGTTCCCATTTCACTAAGCATAGATTGATCGTTATTTGATGCAGCTCCGTCTGTACCAATAGTAATATTAGCTCCAGCATTATCAAGTGCAACGATAGGAGCTATACCTGATGCTAGTTTAAGGTTGCTATCTATACAGTGTGATACATTTACGTTTTTTGATCCCATAAGAGCGATCTCTTCATCTGTTAAATGAACTGTATGAGCAAATACACCTTTACAATCAAACCCACCGATCTCATCCATAATGAGTGCTGGAGTTGATCCATACTTCTCTTTAATAATTTCAACTTCAGATGTCGTTTCTGCAAGATGAGTATGTATTAAAATATCTCTAGGCTTAGCATAATCTATAAGTTGTTTTACACCATCTTTTCCAACAGTGTATAGTGCGTGTGGACAGAGGGCTGATCTGATTTTATCTGTAGTTTGAAACGCCTCAATACTTTCTATCGCATTGTCAACCGACTTTAAAGCACCAAATCCGATAATAACACGCAGTTTAGACTCTGTAAATGCTTTAGATGTTGCATTCGGATAAAAATACATTTCATTAGCTGTTGACGTTCCACTTTTTATCATCTCTATTATTGAAAGAAGTGTTGCAAGATGTACAAACTCTTCAGAGATATACTTCTTTTCAACCTTCCAGATATAATCTTTAAGCCAAGTCATTAACTCTAAATCATCTGCAAAACCACGAAATAAACTCATACCTAAATGGGTATGAGTATTTATTAAGGTTGGGAAAATAGCAGAGTTTTCATATCTAGTAACTTCATACTCATTAGAGCTATCATCAATATTATCAGCGATACCGATAATAATATCTCTATCAGTTAAAAGGTATGAGTTTTTATGAATTTTATTATTGTAGTAAATGTAATCAGCGTAGTATGCTTTCTTCTTCACTATCATTTATTATATATCGAGTTATAAATTTCATCAGCTGTTGCAACAAGATAATCAGCAGGCGTTTTAAGGTTTTCACCGTATCCAAATGTACAAAAAATAGTTACTGCTCCTGCAACATTTGCAGAGATAACATCATTATCCGAATCGCCTACCATATAAACATTTTTCATATTACCTTTAAACCCTAACATTTCTGCAACTTTTAGAATAGGTAAGGGTGATGGTTTACACTCCTCAAATGTATTTCCACCTGCTAAAAACGAGAACATATTATCAATCTCAAAATGTTTATAAATCGCTTTAACAAGATGTTCAGATTTATTTGATATAACAGCAAGTTTATCGCCATTAGCTTCTATCTTCTTTATAAGCTCAAACATTCCAGGATAAGGTTTTGTAGCACCGACAACATTCTTTGCATAGTTATCGATATACTCAGTTAAGATATTATCAGGGACATCATTCGGGTTACTAATTTTTATAGATTTAGCTAAAAAAACTCTTAACCCATCTCCGATAAAAGATTTTGCTTCATCTTTCGTAGGCATAGGATAGTTATATCTTTCAATCACTCCAGAAAGCGCATTATAAATATCCTCAAATGTATCAAAAAAAGTTCCATCAAGATCAAATATAATTAATTTATTCATACTCTATAGTTTATTGATATCTATAAAAAGGTCAAGAATTTTATTAATCTAAAAATTAAAATTATTGCATAAGAATCTTACAAACAATATTTACTATATGCAAAAGCATACTAAATGTATAATTATTACCTATTGATTGATGATTAATAATAATTACATACTCGAAAAAACATTGAATTAATTCAACTCTAACTATAATCGCTTTGATAAATATAAAAAAGATGAGCCTATAAATATCATTATATAGACTTTCTTCTATACTTACTTCAAGCTTTGCACTGAACTGTGATATTACTTCAACACTATTTTTTTTACTCCTTTTAACTTTTACTGATTTGTTTTCACAATAATTAAATTTCATTATATATGCTCCATTTTTAAGATGAAAAGGTTTAATTCCTTTCTCATATTAATAATGGTGCTATTTCATACGTTGAAAAAAAATAGGAAAATTGTTACAAATAAAAATTGATAGTCTATGTTTTTCAGATTGATCATAGATGCTAACTCGACTTAAATCGAAGATAGTTATTTTGGCTAGCGTAGGTGTTTAGTATCGATGACAGAACCTAACTCGTGCTTAAAATCGAAGATAGTTATTTTGACGAGGGTAGACATTTAGTATCGATGACAGAACCTAACTCGTGCTTAAAATCGAAGGTAGTTATTTTGACGAGGGTAGGTGTTTAGTATCGATGACAGAACCTAACTCGTGCTTAAAATCGAAGATAGT
>CAMRDM010000126.1 GCA_947041225.1 uncultured Deferribacteraceae bacterium
CTTCCGATCTATTGGATTCACCTTGATATTATGGATGGGCATTTTGTACCTAATATAACTTACGGAGCAGGAGTTGTAAAATCTATCCGTAATCATACAAAAAAAATCTTTGATACACATCTGATGATATCAAACCCATCGCAGTATGTTGATGATTTTATAAACGCTGGATCAGATATAATAACTGTGCATTATGAAGCTGATATACACCTTCATCGTACGTTAAGTTATATTCAATCTAAAGGTGTAAAAGCTGGAGTATCGCTTAATCCATCTACACCTGTCTCTGTTTTAGAAGAGATTATTAACTATGTCGATCTTGTGCTTGTTATGACGGTTAATCCTGGTTTTCCTGCACAAAGTATAGTTCCTACATCGTATAGTAAAGTTGAAAAAGTTAGAGATATGATTAAATCTACTGGAAGAGATATATATCTTGAAGTTGATGGTGGTGTTAACGATAAAACATATAAAGAGTTAATCTCTGCTGGCGCAACTGCATTGGTATCTGGCAACTATATCTTTCAGTCAGAAAATTATAAAACTGCTATAGATAAACTTAAAACGTATTAGGTTAAAATTAGAAAAAAATAGGCTTCATTAATTACAATCTAATTCTATCTTTATCGCAGATATACTTAATATATAATTTTTAAAGGACACTACTTATATATATCTTTAGTTTTTATACTTTTATTTTAATATTAACTATGTTACAGTATACCTAACTGTATTGTAGTAAAATAAATAATCGAGGTGCTGCAATGAATGAAAAAATCCTTATTGTAGATGACGAAGCAGAAATACGCTTTTTATTCTCATCAGAAATAAAAGACGCTGGTTATACAACGTTTGAAGCATCTAACTCAGCAGAGTGTTTTGCAATACTAGAAAAAGAAAGTATTGATCTATGTATTCTTGATATTAAATTGAAAGGCGAGTCTGGAATTGATATCCTACAACGTATTTCAAAAGATTATAAAAATATCAAAACAATTGTTGCAACAGCGTATGCATCGTATCAAGACGATCATTCAACTTGGGCAGCAGATGGTTGCTGGGTTAAATCTCAAAATATTGAACCGTTAATAGATGAGATTAAAAAAGTTTTAGGTAAAAAGTAACACCATAATTGCTTTATTTTTGCAGTACATATATTAGCAGAAATAAAGCATATCCATAATAAGTACCATTCAATATTATTGTAATAGTTTTAAGTAGTCGTTTTATATTCGTTGTATCAATGATTTTAAGGCTCTATTTGTAACATCTATAAATCTAGTCCTTAACATAATAGTATCAATTAAAGTAGTCGTTTTAAGTAGTCGTTGTATCAATGATTTTAAGGCTCTATTTGTAACATCTATAAATCTAGCTTTAACACATAGTATCAAATCTTTTTGGAAGGTGATGTTTATGAAAGCAGTGGTTATGGCAGGTGGATTTGGTACACGTATCCAACCACTAACTGCCAATGTTCCTAAACCTATGATTCCCGTTTATAATGAACCGATGATGAAATATATCATCTTATCTCTTCGTGATGCAGGGATAAAAGATATCGCTATACTGTTATACTTCAAACCAGAGGTAGTTCAGGATTATTTTGGCGATGGCTCAAAATTTGGTATAAATATCCATTACGTACTTCCAGATAGTGATTACGGTACGGCTGGTGCTGTGAAAAAAGCTGAAGAATTCTTAAATGAACGATTTATCGTCGTATCAGGAGATCTATTAACTGATTTCAATCTACCAGAAATAATCGGCTATCACGAAGCGAAACAATCTAAGGCGACTATCACATTAACATCTGTACCCGATCCGTTACAGTTCGGTGTTGTTATAACAGATGAAAACGGTAAAATATTAAGATTTCTTGAGAAACCAGGATGGGGAGAAGTTTTCTCTGATACCATCAATACTGGCATATATGTTTTTGAACCAGAAGTTTTATCGTTCATACCTGAGAATAAAAATTTCGATTTCTCTCAAGATCTTTTCCCTAGCATGATGGCAAGAGGAGTAGATATTTTTGGCTACAACGCTAAAGGATATTGGCGTGATGTAGGTAATCCCGACTCTTATCGTACATCTCTACTTGAGATCGCTGAAGGAAAAATAAAATTAGATTTTGCTGGTACAAAAAAAGATTATCCATCTGGTATACTATACCACGGACAAAAAAGTAGTATATCCGACTCTGTTGATATCAAAGGGCTTGTTGTCGTAGGTGATAACTGTACTATCGAAGATAATGTCGTATTAACCGACTGTTGTTTAGGTAGTAATTGTACTGTTGAGAAATCTACATCTATTGATAGATCTATCTTATGGGACGGCGTTAAAATCGGTACTGATTCTGATATATCTAACGCTGTATTATGTGATAATATTCTTATCGGTTCATCAGTTAAAATGGCTAAAGGTTCTATTATCGCTCAAGACACAAAGATCGGTAATAACGTTATTTTTGAAAGAGATATAATGGTATGGCCTAATAAATTAATCGATGAAGGATCAATCATTTCATCTAACCTAATATGGGGAGATAGATGGAAGAATACTATATTTGAAGGCGGAAAAGTATCTGCTAGAACAAACGTTGAACTATCATCTGAAATGGCTGCTAAATTAGGAGCTGCATTTGGATCTCTTCTTCCTGAGGGTTCAAGAATTCTTATCGCAAGAGATTATCATAGAGCATCAAGAATGCTTAAACGATCTTTCCTCGGTGGATTACTATCTGCTGGTGTAAGTGTTATAGATCTGCGTATGGAGGCTCTGCCTACACTTAGATATAAATTGATGACTTTTGGCGAAGTTGGTGGTGTACATTTTAGACAATCACCTACCGATCCTACTCATACTGAAATATTATTTTTCGACGAAAACGGAGATAATATAGATACTGGTATAGAGAAAAATCTTGAAAGAATATTCTTTAGAGAAAATTTTAGAAGAGTAACTCATAAAGATATCGGTGATATCACAGAGAAACATATGGTTAAAGAGTATTATCGTGAAAGTGTTCTTAAAACTATAAATATGCTCTTTTTACAATCACATAATACATCTATAGTTGTCGATCTGCTGAACGGAACTACAAACGCTATATTGCCAGAACTGTTAAAAGCTACTGGAATAGAAGCAGTTATCCTTAACGCTAATCACGATGAGATGAAGTTATCACGTTCAGAAAATCAGTTAGAGAAAACATCTAATCAAGTATCCCGTATAGTTAAAGCTCTTGATGCTGATGCAGGATTTATTATTCATCCATCAGGTCAAAGAGTAGGTTTAGTTGATGATAAAGGTGAAATATATTCTGGACATAAACTTATTATGCTAATCCTTCTACTTATTGATGGAAGTGTAGATCATAAAGTAAAAGTGTTTTTACCAGCTTTTGCACCAACATTAATAGATAGTAAACTTAAAAATATACAAGTCGTACGAGGCAAATATACAGGGATTAAAAGTAGTGTACTGAAAGATTACTACTTCTCATCAGATCTTCGATCGTTACTTAGATTTACCGATCATATGCCATTTCCTGATTCAATTTTTGCATGTTTAAAGATTGTTGAGATGTTGAAAAAGATAGGTAAACCTTTATCAGAGATTGCAAAAGATATCCCTAAATACTCATTTTTCCATTCGGTTATAAACTGTCCTATCGAGGCTAAAGGATACCTTATGCGTAAGATGAGTGAGGAAGCAAGAGATCGTGAAGTATCATTTATTGACGGTATCAAAATCCTAAATGATGATGCTTGGGTTCTAATGTTACCAGATCAATATTCACCTAATGTACATTTATATGTTGAGGGTGTAAAAGATTCTTCAGGAAGTAAGTTACATAGTGAATTTATTAAAAAGATAAACGACTGGATAGATGAGTGTAATAGCTAATAAAATGTTATTCACTCCGATTAATTGACGTACAAGTGGCAGTTTGGGGCAAGTTTTGTGGGAGCAAGTTCGCACGATTGGATAGTTCGCACGCTTGGACAGTTGGTACGATTGGGGCAGTTCGCACGATTGGGGTAGTTCGCAAGATTGGGGCAAGTTGACACGATTGAGCAGTTGTTACAGTTATTATATTTACAAAACTATAATTTTTTCGCAAGCTCACAAGTTCGCACGCTTGGGCAAGTTTATAACTCAGTGCAGTGCGTAAGGCTTTATATTTGCAAGCATAGTTATTGTTCATAAGTTATCAAGTGTAGTTGCAAACTACCATAAACTAACTTGCAGTGCGTAAGGCTTTAATACTTACAAGCATAGTTATTGTTCGTAAGTTATCAAGTGTAGTTGCAAACTACCATAAACTAACTTGCAGTGCGTAAGGGCTTAATACTTGCAAGCATAGTTGTTATGCGTAAGTTATCCAGTGTAGTTGCAAACTACCATAAACTAACTTGCAGTGCGTAAGGGTTTAATACTTACAAGCATAGTTATTGTTCGTAAGTTATCAAGTGTAGTTGCAAAC
>CAMRDM010000127.1 GCA_947041225.1 uncultured Deferribacteraceae bacterium
TAGAGGGTAATATTTTGTTACCCTCTTTTTTATCTAATAAGTTAGTACTGACTTTTTAGAGCAGTAAGCAACATAATCAATCACTCTACCCTATCCCTAAAATAGCTATCTTGAGTTTCTGTTTTTCATTGCTACCTGTTGAAGGAAGTCGCAATAACTTAATACCAGCTTTTTCTAAAATACCGTCTTTAACAGAATCTCTATACAGTTGATCGCTATTATTTTTATGAAATTCATGTCCATCAATCTCTACTGCTAAGTAAGGGATTTTATTCATTGTATTATAGAACAAAAAATCAACATGTGAATTTCTTTCAATAAATGTAAGCTCTTCCTCAGTAAAATCTTCATCTGTTTTTATAAAGTTTTTTAAAGGCATAGCATGAACAAAATCAATCGAACTAATATTATTCTCATGTAAAACTTCATTGATACAAGCGTATGCTAAATTTTCAGAATCATAAACTGATACAGCTTTATTCTTTGCTAAAAATCTCATCTTCTCTTCTGCATACTGTTTATATAGTAGATCGAAAATTGAACGTACTTTACTTGAAATAACATCAAAATTATTGTACTTAATATAATTAACAAGGTCTAAAATATTTGAGCTACTTTTAGGTTTCTCATTTGAGTACACTAAGAAAAAGTTTGTTACAGCTCTTGATACTGCAACATTAATCATATTCGCATTATCAACAAAATCTGTAATATTATCATCAACCGTACAAAAAATTATTATATCTTTCTCTCTACCCTGAAATTTATGAATAGTATCTATCTCTATATTATCAGAAAAATATTTTTTCATCTCTGTAACTTGATCTCTATATGGAGCGATAATTCCGATGCTTGCACTACTATCAATATTGGGCATAATTTCTTGCAAGATAATATCTATATGTCTTTGATTATACCTACCCCTTGCATGATTACCCTCTACAGCTTTTATGGAGCTTAACGTATTGTTATTCTCAATATCTTCTGTCATAATAATCAGGTCATCATTGTAAAACTTTTTACTACAAAAATTAATTATTTTTGGATGACAACGATAATGTTCTTTCAACAACACCGATGGGATTTCAGGATATAACTCTGCAATAGATGATAGCAAACTATGTTGAAAATATTTATAAGCATCATCATAATTATATTTACTCCATATCATTTTACCCTTTGCAATTACATCTCTTGTAATAACATTTGGAAGTTGTTTTAGATCGCCAACTATCACCATATTTTTAGCACAAGACATTCCAAGCACGCTAGTTATAAGATCAGCTTGAGAGGCTTCATCAACAATAATATAATCAAAAGAACTACCATCATTACACATGCTTTTAATCGAATATAGTGTGCTAAATATTATAGGATACTCATCAATAAAACTTGTGCTAATTGAAGACATCTCCTTGATTGAAACTTTTTTATGTTCTTTACCTTGATATCTATCATACATTTTTCGTTGTAACACTTTTAGAGAATCAGTATTAAGATTTTTTAATATATCATCCATATTAAAGTTGATTAGTGATGAGTTTATTTTATCGATACTATCTTCCAACTCTTTGATTTTAGAGTTGTAATACGCTTTCTGTATTGAGGCTACATATAAAAGAAGATTTTTCTCTTTTAGAAATATATATTTGAATTTTAACTTCATTAAGAAAAATAATTTATTGAGAAATGAAGGTGAATTCTTTTTACGATCTTTTTGACTAGTACAATAAAACCATAATTTAAATATCTTGTCTGTTGACGTATCGCTTAAGATTTTTTCTATCTCAATATCTCTATGTGTATCATCATAATCTTTATCAAAATATGTATCTTCTAAAACATACTCTGCTTTTAATTGAATAAGTTTTGCTAACTCATTTTGATACGCTAACCCTGTTTCTATTTTGGTGATATTATTGTATATAGTTTCTTCTAAGTCGCTAATATCTTGATGCTCCCAAGCTGACAGATCAGGATATTTTTCAACTTGATTAGATATAAATTTTTCTTTATTCTCTTTTGAGCCTAAGAACGCTGTTAGAAAATCAAAATTATATTTTGCAAGTTTATCATCTACGTTTTTAATAGCAGCATTATTATTTGAAACTACAGCTACAGAGTAGTTGTTCAATATTAGGTTAGCTATGATTGATAATATTACTTGAGTTTTACCTGTGCCAGGTGCTCCTTCAATAATACTTATCTGTGATAGAAAAGTATTCTCTACAGCCTTTTTTTGACTTAGATTAATACCGAAAGGATAAATCAATCTATTTGTATCAAAAGTTTTCTTAGCAATAGGTTGTTTAGATAGATATGTTCCAAGAACAGAATAATCAGGGATTACATTAATCTTATCGAAATAACCTTTAAGAATTGGTTTTTTTTCTCCTTCTATATTTTCTCCTTCTATATTTTCTTCTTCTTTATCTTCCTCTATTTTATCTTCGTCTACTTTTTTAAATTTTATAGTTTCAGACCCTTCAGCAAAATACTCCATCTTCTTTATATTTTCTGAATCACTTAAAATATTATTATTTTTTACTATCGTTACATTTTTAGAATTATATTTATATGGCTTTGAGTTACTAAAAAACTTTACATAAACATATTGGAGTTTTTTATACATATATTCAACTTCATTTGTTTTATCATTATTGTTGATAAAGACGGTAAAACAATATCTATCTTTAGAAGCCTCGTAAAACATTACCTTATCATTAGGTTGTAAAACACTCATTGTTTATATCTCCAAAACTTTAATCTATTATTTTAGAACTAAACTTAAAACCTCATATATATTAATACTATATAAATTATCATTACTGTTATATTCTCATTTACCTACTTTCGCAAGTTTCTTTTTTACATCTATTTAACCATATATACATAGATAATATTGACATTCAGATAGGTAGTATAGTATGTTTAGATATGTTATAGTAATATTAATTATCTCAATACTGGAGGAAATCCATGAAGTTTCATATTATTATTTTTCTTTTACTTTTTTCATCTAGCACATCTTTTTTATATGCCGATAACAAAGCATTATTTAATGAGTATACGAAGAAGTGCGATCAAGGTGATATAGCTAGTTGTTCACGTCTTGATAATACACGTTATGATGATAAAGATATTGAAACAGATTATAGTAAAGCAAAAGAATATTATACTAAAGCTTGTGATGGTGGTCGTACTGATGGTTGTTACGGTCTTGGCTGGTTATACTCTAATGGCAAAGGTGTTAAACAAGACTATATAAAAGCAAAAGAATTTTATACTAAAGCTTGTGACGGTGGTGGTATTGATGGTTGTTACGGTCTTGGATGGTTATACTCCGATGGCAAAAGTGTTAAACAAGACTATATAAAAGCAAAAGAATTTTATACTAAAGCTTGTGATGGTGGTGGTGTTGATGGTTGTTACGCTCTTGGATGGTTATACTCCAATGACAAAGTTGTTAAATAAGATTGTAATTAGGCTATACTAATTTTAAACAGACATACAATAAAGTATGCTTAACCGATCCTAAAAAATATTGCAGTAAGTACGAATAAGTTTTAATTATAATTAAATAGATTTAAGTAGAGAGTAACATTTCATTACCCTCTACTTTTTTTATTGAAAAAGTTATTACTGACTATTTGTACACAACCTACCTTTCAACTTCTTTATCTTTTTTCACACTGGTATGTTTCTCTATCAGATCTTTTTTCATTTCATCATCTCCGATCAGATATCTACTTATAATATCTGCATCTTTGGAAGCTTTATAGATCTCATTCGGGTCGTTCTCTAAGGCTTTAATCCAGCTACTCACATATGCAGCATTCTGTTCAATATTATTAGGGATACCAGTTTTCATAGCTAGAAAATAACTTGCGATCTCTGCTTTTAACTCCTCCTTTGCATACAATGCTTGATCTATATGTCCACCGTGCAATGTGTTTCTATCGAGTCTACTTTTATGTCCAGTCCAGTGAGCAAGTTCGTGTAACGCAGTACCATAATATCCTTTAGCATCTTTAAACTGCTCTTTGATGGGTAGAGTGATTTTATCATTTCTAGGATCATAATACGCACTGTTTGAAGTTTTATGAATTATAGATGCACCTGAACTTGTAATAATTTTCTCAGCTATTTCAATCGGATTCCAGTTCTTTTTATTTTCATCTATTTGGAGTGGTGGAACGCCGTTAATCTGTTCAAAATTAAATACATAAGCAGCTTTAACAATCGGAGATCTCAGTCGCATCGATACAACCTCTTCAACGCCGTCTTTATTTTTCTCTTTGACATCTTTGGTAAATTGCCAGTATTCAACATATCCAGCTTTAGCACCTTTCATAATACTATAGCCTTTAGTTTTGGCTTGATTAAATGTACACCATCTAGGATCATCAAAACCTCTTGCACTTAATGCAATAAAATTACCACCTTGATACTCTTTGTTGCTGGTGGGATTGTACGGTATTAGATTTGAAC
>CAMRDM010000128.1 GCA_947041225.1 uncultured Deferribacteraceae bacterium
AAGATAATAATGGTCTTACAGCGTTAATATTTGCTACATGGCAAGGAAATTTAGATGTTGTAAAATATTTAGTAGAGAACGGAGCAGATATTAACATAGAAACTTATGGTGGGGTTACAGCATTGGCAAAGGCTTCAGCTAATGGACGGTTAGAAGTTGTAAAATATCTTATATCAAAAGATACAAATATAACTCCTGCTTATATGAATTATTTATTGATGATTGCTTCCGAAAATGCAAGTTTAAGTTTAGTTAAGTATTTTATCGAAAATGGTGCAGATATTAATTTTAATTTAGATCGTGGCTTTACACTATTGATGAATGCCTCAAGTTACTATGGAAATCTAGCATTAGTAAAATATTTAGTTGAAAAAGGTGCAGATGTTAACATACAAAGTGAAGATGGTTGGACAGCACTTGGGTACGCTTCAGTTTATGGAAAATTAGATATAGTTAAATATTTAATGGAAAATGGAGCAGATAGTAATCTCAAAGATAATAATGGTCTTACAGCGTTAATATTTGCTACATGGCAAGGAAATTTAGAAGTTGTAAAATATCTAGTAGAGAATGGTGCAGATATTCAACTAGAGAATAATAACGGTAAGAAAGCATTGGAATATACTTTAGATGGTGGCTCTGATGAGATAGCAAAATATCTTATTTCAAAGTATAAAGATGTTAATGTACAAGATAAAAACGGTAACACAATGTTGATGTATGCTTCTGAGGAAGGAGAATTAAATATTGTAAAATATCTAATAGAAGCTGGTGCAGATATTAATCTTCAATGTGAAGACGGTTATACAGCATTGGTATATGCCTCAGGAAAGGGACATCTTACAGTTGTACAATATTTAGTAGAGAACGGAGCAGATGTTCATGCTCGATATGAAGCTGGTTATACCTCATTGATATGGGCTTCACTTAATAGACATTTAGGTGTAGTAAAATACCTTGTATCAAAAGGTGCAGGTATTGATGTAGAGGATCATGATGGCGAGACTGTGTTGATGATGGTTTCACGAAAAGGATATTTCGATGTGGTAAAATATCTAATAGAAGCTGGTGCATATATTAATACACGAGATAGAAAGGGTTCTACAGCATTGATGCAAGCTTCAGAACATGGACATATAGATGTTGTAAAATATCTAGTAGAAAATAAGGCAGGTATTAATTTAAAGAATAGAAAGGGTTTAACAGCGTTGAAATTTGCTTCAGATGAGGAAAATACAGATGTAATAAAATATTTAAAAAGTAAAGGTGCTAAAAAGTAAAAAATTGGTTACATTAAATATATAAAAACAGTCTCAGCTAGGGACTGTTTTTGTTATCAAAGTAAAAAATCTTAAAAAATTGGTATGAGATAATAGATCATAATAACTAATAGTTAATAACTATATCAAGAGGGGAAACAATGCTTAATATCAAAAAACTAGGGTTGTTCATTATAACAACTTTATTACTGACTAGTAGTATAAGTTATGCAGAAAACACAGAAAACACAGAGAATATATTTGAAGCGTCAAGTAGTGGAAATTTAGAAAGAGTAAAATATTTAGTAGAGCAAGGGGTAGGTATCAATTCTATCAATTACCCTGATGATTCAGAGTATGAGGAGTCATACCCCGAAGAGTCTACTGCATTGATGCAAGCTTCAGAGCATGGACATATAGATGTCGTAAAATATCTAGTAGAGAACGGAGCAGATATTAATATAGTAAATAATTATGATAATACAGCATTGACGGACGCTATAGTTAATGGACATTTAGAAGTTGTAAAATATCTTATATCAAAAGATACAGATATGAGTCCTGCTTATATGAATTATTTATTGATGACTGCTTCAGAAAGTAGAAATTTAGAGACAGTTAAATATTTTGTCGAAAATGGAGCAGATGTTAATTTTAAAGCTAGTGGTGGTTTTACACCATTGATGAATGTCTCAAGTTACTATGGAAATCTAGCATTAGTAAAATATTTAGTTGAAAAAGGTGCAGATGTTAACATACAAAGTGAAGATGGTTGGACAGCACTTGGGTACGCTTCAGTTTATGGAAAATTAGATATAGTTAAATATTTAATGGAAAATGGAGCAGATAGTAATCTCAAAGATAATAATGGTCTTACAGCGTTAATATTTGCTACATGGCAAGGAAATTTAGATGTTGTAAAATATTTAGTAGAGAACGGAGCAGATATTAACATAGAAACTTATGGTGGGGTTACAGCATTGGCAAAGGCTTCAGCTAATGGACGGTTAGAAGTTGTAAAATATCTTATATCAAAAGATACAAATATAACTCCTGCTTATATGAATTATTTATTGATGATTGCTTCCGAAAATGCAAGTTTAAGTTTAGTTAAGTATTTTATCGAAAATGGTGCAGATATTAATTTTAATTTAGATCGTGGCTTTACACTATTGATGAATGCCTCAAGTTACTATGGAAATCTAGCATTAGTAAAATATTTAGTTGAAAAAGGTGCAGATGTTAACATACAAAGTGAAGATGGTTGGACAGCACTTGGGTACGCTTCAGTTTATGGAAAATTAGATATAGTTAAATATTTAATGGAAAATGGAGCAGATAGTAATCTCAAAGATAATAATGGTCTTACAGCGTTAATATTTGCTACATGGCAAGGAAATTTAGAAGTTGTAAAATATCTAGTAGAGAATGGTGCAGATATTCAACTAGAGAATAATAACGGTAAGAAAGCATTGGAATATACTTTAGATGGTGGCTCTGATGAGATAGCAAAATATCTTATTTCAAAGTATAAAGATGTTAATGTACAAGATAAAAACGGTAACACAATGTTGATGTATGCTTCTGAGGAAGGAGAATTAAATATTGTAAAATATCTAATAGAAGCTGGTGCAGATATTAATCTTCAATGTGAAGACGGTTATACAGCATTGGTATATGCCTCAGGAAAGGGACATCTTACAGTTGTACAATATTTAGTAGAGAACGGAGCAGATGTTCATGCTCGATATGAAGCTGGTTATACCTCATTGATATGGGCTTCACTTAATAGACATTTAGGTGTAGTAAAATACCTTGTATCAAAAGGTGCAGGTATTGATGTAGAGGATCATGATGGCGAGACTGTGTTGATGATGGTTTCACGAAAAGGATATTTCGATGTGGTAAAATATCTAATAGAAGCTGGTGCATATATTAATACACGAGATAGAAAGGGTTCTACAGCATTGATGCAAGCTTCAGAACATGGACATATAGATGTTGTAAAATATCTAGTAGAAAATAAGGCAGGTATTAATTTAAAGAATAGAAAGGGTTTAACAGCGTTGAAATTTGCTTCAGATGAGGAAAATACAGATGTAGTAAAATATTTAAAAAGTAAAGGTGCTAAATAGTAGTAATTGGTATGAGAAGATATAATATAAAATCAGAGTAACTAATATCTATAACAAGAGGGGAAAAACAATGCTTAATATCAAAAAACTAGGGCTATTCATTATAACAACTTTACTACTGATGAGTAGTATAAGCTGTATAAAAAACATAACAAACACAGAAAACACAGAAAACATAAAAAATACAAAAAATATAGAAAACACAGAAGATATATTTAAAGCGTCAAGTAGTGGAGATTTAGAAAGAGTAAAATATTTAGTATCAAATGGTGCGGATACGAATAAAAAAGATGAATATGGTACCGCAGCTTTAACGTATGCTTCAGAACATGGACATTTAGAGATAGTTAAATATTTAGTAGAGAACGGTGCGGATGTTAATATGAAGAGTTCAGGTGGTTTTACGGCATTGTGGAGTGCTTCATCTAGCAATTTTGAAATAGTAAAATATTTAGTATCAAAGGGTGCAGATGTTAACATGCAAAGTGAAAGTGGTAATACGGTATTGATGCCGGCTTCAATAGGTGGGAATTTAGAAACGGTAAAATATTTTGTATCAAAGGGTGTAGATATTAATATTCAACGTAAAGACGGTTGGACAGCATTAATGGATGCTTCAATATATAACAATTTAGAAGTAGTAAAATATCTTGTATCAAAGGGTGCAGATATTACTGTTGAGAATGAAGACGGTTGGACAGCATTAATGGAGGCTTCCGATCACGAGCATTTAGATGTAGTAAAATATCTTATAGATAGCGGAGCAGATATTCATACAGTCTTAGGGATCGCTACATATGATGGAAATTTAGAAATGGTAAAATATTTAGTAGAGAGCGGAGCAGATATTAATATTGAGAATAAAGATGGTGGCACAGCCTTAATGAATGCTGTATCTAGTAGGAATTTTGAAGTAATAAAATATTTAGTAGAGAACGGAGCAGATATTACTATTGAAAATAAAGACGGTGAAACAGCTTTAATGGAGGCTGTATCTAGTAGGAATTTTGAAGTAGTAGAATACTTGAAAAGTAAAGGTGCTAAAAAGTAAAAAATTGGTTACATTAAATATATAAAAACAG
>CAMRDM010000129.1 GCA_947041225.1 uncultured Deferribacteraceae bacterium
ACCTCTATCCTTTTTATTTTGGATTAAACATATTTGTTACACCTCTTGTAGTAATTATTAGAAGCAATTAATAATTATTATGAGAGGTTTTATTATGTCAGAATTTAAAGTGATGGCAAATACTAAACTAGACGTAAAGTATGAACAGAAAAATCAAGCATCAAAACTTGGTGTAAAATGGAACAAAGAGCATAAAACGTGGTACGCTCCAAAAGGTAGCAATCTATCCGACTTCAAAGATTTTATGAAAGAAGATAAAATCACAATCATGAACTCAACCTACTTAAACGTTCCATTCAGTGAGAAAAATCAAGCTAAAGAACTTGGGGCTTATTTTGATGGCGAACGTAAAGAATGGTACGCACCATCGTTCTCCAACATCAAAGATTATCCATCTAAATGGTTTGAAGATAAAGAAAAATCACTCGCAATCGATACAGATAAAGTTACCTTCAAAGAGTTTGCAACCAACAAAGGTTTAATCATCGATAACTTAGTTGCTGATCGTGCATTTCATCGTGTATCAGTAGTCGGTGGTAAACCTAACGCTAAAGATGGATCATACGTTTGTTACGATGATTCAAACGGTAAAGCAGGTTTTATCCAAAATTGGAAAACTGGTGAAAAAGCAACTTACGGTGAGATGTCAGGAGAAAAATATACAGCATTCAAAGCCGATATCGATACTCATAAACAAGAACGTAAAATCGAACAACAAGAGCTATACGACAAGAAAGCTAAAGCTGCACAAGGTTTAATATCATCTAGATTTAAAGTTGCAGGTAACGATCATCCATATCTACAGAACAAAGATGTTAGAGCTCATCAAAAAGTTAAAGTCGATGACAAAGGTGCATTAATTATTCCTCTAGTCAACTCTGAAGGTAAAATTCGTACATTCCAACGCATCGATAATGAAGGTAACAAAAGCTTTATATCTGGTGGAGAAAAGAAAGGGAACTTCTACTCATTCAACGATCATATAAAAAATCAAGTAATTATAGCTGAAGGTTACTCAACTGCAGCAACCGTCTATGAGTCAACTAAAATACCTACAGTTGCAGCGATGGATGCAGGTAATCTTCCAGCTGTTGCTGAAAATCTTCGTGCTAAATACGGTGAAGATCTGAAGATAACTATAGCTGCAGATAACGATCATAATCGTACAGATAATCCAGGAGTAACATTTGCACAAAAAGCAGCTGATCTTGTTCAAGGAAAAGTTGTTGTACCAAATTTCACTCAAGAAGAGAAAGATAAAGGCTTAACCGATTTCAACGATATGGCAAAATCTAGAGGAAAAGAAGCTGTAAAAGATGAAATGGTTAAACAAAATAAAGATCTTGAAAACACTAAACAAACTCTAACTAAATCTAAAGATGAGAATGAAATTGAAAAATAACTAAATGTTAATAAACAATAAACCGATAATATTAATATACAGATAATAAAATATTATATCTATATACTTAGGAGAACACTATGACATTATCGGATTACATTGATACATTTTATAAAGAGTATTTAGCATTAAAGCGTACTAAAGCACAAAATCTTAAACATGATATAGGAACATTAAATATTATTAAATCTTATCCTATATCAGATATGGAGTTAGATAAAATCAAGAAGATCGATGGAGAGAAATTTCTTTTAAAAATTCAGAAAGATAGAGATGTATCTTACACTACAGTGAATAGATACAGATCAACATTAGTTGCGATAATGAACAATGCTATCGATGAGGAGGTTATAACTGTCAACACGCTTAGAGGTATTAGAAAACATAAAGAAACTCCAAGAACTGAAGTATTAACAAACGAGGAGATACAACGTTTACTACAAAGCTGTATGCTGAGTGCAAATAAAGAGTTGTATACAGTTGTATCACTTGCCTTATATACTGGGATGAGATATTCAGAGATAGTTTTTATGATGAAATCACGACTGGGTAAGAATAATTATACTCTTACAGCTCATGAAACTAAATCTAGGAAAGGAAGAGATGTTGCTATACCTACTCTTGCTATGAATATTTTAAATAAGTTTATGGATGCAAATCATACCGATACTGATCGAGTTTTTACGTTTACTCATTTTAAAAATCCGTTTGATAAAGCTAGACTGAATGCTGGTTTAGAACATATAAGGTTTCATGATTTAAGACGTACATTTGCAACTCATTTAGCAGGGACTGGAACACCTGCATCGATCATACAAAATCAGCTGGGACACTGTTCTCTAAAAATGACAGAGGTATATTTATCAGTGAGTTTAGAAAAAAGAGTTGAAGAGATTGAAAAGCTGTGTTATAAATAATATAGCACAGTGAAAGAGGTAGATATCATGATAACAATAACCTAATACCATTGACTAATAGTGCGAAGCTCATGGCTGTTAATCACTGGGTCGGCGGTTCGAACCCGTCCCGGGGAGTTTAGACAACCTATACATTTTACCTATATAACCATTAAGAAAATCAACCAAAAAAATCAAATTTAATTCACTCATAAAAACTTTATCAACAACATAAACCATTATTTATTCTCTACTTTTTTATTTAAAAGTTAGTACTGATATTTTGAATATATTATAGTAATATCAATTATCTCAATACTGGATGAATAAATGGAAAAAACACTTATACTTTTTATTTTTTACATCTTTATTATCGACTTCACTATATGCAAAAGATATGGTTACTTTAAAGTATGCTGAAATTGCTTGTGAAAATAATAACCCTACAGGATATACTGATTTAGGTAGCATGTATATGATTGCCGTAGGAGTAGATATAAATACTAACAAATCAATATAACTATCAACCAAACCTTGTAATGACGGCTTTATTGATGCCTGCGGTGAAATTTCTGTATAATGTATGGTGCAGGTTATTTTATTAATCACGAAAAACAAAGAGTACGGTGCAATGCCATAAAAAGAATATTATTGGGAAGGAGGTCTGTTATGAGAAGTATCTATTTTTACGAGGATGATTTTCAGCAAATTGAAATAGTACCACAAGAAAATGAAACGCATTGCATCAATCAGGCAAAAGATATTAATTCATTTGCTGATGAGCATAGAAGTGGCGAGGGATATAGTGAGATTTTCCTGCGTAGCAAAAACACCGTTGATACATATGACAAGGGTATCACAATAAGTGCTTTAGAAAGTTGTATAAGTGAAGTTCTATTCAAATATGATGAAGTATACACAGGTTATAGTCCCTATCGTGAGTTATGCAATTCCATAACTGCCTATGGTAATGATGAAAATGTTGTGTTGTTCTGTCAAACTAAAGATGGTATTGTTGAATACATATGGCTTACACTGGATATAGCAAAAGAAAATGATATTGTGATTGCACTTAACATGTTTAAATCAATAAATAATTTAGGTTCATTTATACTTGTGGATTGGAATTGGAGTTTTATTGCTAATTTATCACATACAGAAGATATAAAATCTTATCTAAAAAACAGACTTGAAAAATTTAAAGATTGATTATGATTTTAGGTAAGAGCAAAATGAAAACAGACGTTCCAATTATAAAGGAAGAAAATATTCAACTTATAGACTTTTAGTTGGAATAGATTATAGTAACGTTAATAACTCAATACTGGAGGAGATTTATGAGGATTCATATTATAGTTTTTCTTCTACTATTATCATCTAGCACGTCTTTTTTATATGCTGACGATCAATCATTATTCAACGAGTCTATTGAAAAGTGTGATAATGGTAACGCTGATGAGTGTGCACGTCTTGGAGATATTTATTACAGTGGTTATAGATATGATAATGTTGGCGATAGATATGATAATATGGGTATCAAACCCGATTATGTTAAAGCAATGGAATATTATACTAAAGCATGTAACGGTGGCAAGATGTTCGCGTGTTATAATGTTGGAACATTTTACAACAATGGATTAGTGGTAAAAATAGACTTTATAAAAGCTTATGAGTACTATGCTAAAGCTTGCAATGGTGGAGATACAATTAGTTGTAATCATATTGGAATAACTTACTCTTTTGGTAGGCATGATGTAGCTATTGATTACGATAAAGCATTAGATGCATTTAAGAAATCTTGTGATGGTGGCAACGATTTAGGATGTAGTAATTTTAAGTATGTATATAATAAGGTATGTTTAACTGATCCTAAAAAGTATTGTAGTAAGTACGAATAAATTTTAATTATAATTAAATAGATTTAAGTAGAAAATAATATTTCATTACCCTCTACTTTTTTTATTAAAAAAGTTAGTGCTGACTATTTGTGAAAATATTACCTTTTCAACTTCTTTATCTTTTTTACACTCGTATGTTTCTCAATCAGATCTTTTTTCATTTCATCATCACCGATCAGATATCTACTTATAATATCTACATCTTTGGAAGCTTTATATCCAGCTTTAGCACCTTTCATAATACTATAGCCTTTAGTTTTGGCTTGAT
>CAMRDM010000130.1 GCA_947041225.1 uncultured Deferribacteraceae bacterium
TTCTGAAAATCTAAATTCTCATCTTACTCTTAATGATATTCCGTTGGTTCAAATTAATTCTCCACTATGTCCAACATGTAAAAGTATTTTAGCAACTGGGCATGGTATAGCAAACAGTAATTGTGCTGAACTAAATGAGATACAGGAAAAAATAAATGCCTCATTTGTTTCAATAGAAGATACAATTACATCTATCACACCGTTACTCTCATTATTAAGTACTGGTCTTTATATAATTGTTGATACTCTATGTTACCCAACTGATGGCAATGGAAATTTTTTCTGGAACACACCAAACAAACCCACTGAAAATGATGCTACGGCTGGAATTTTATTTCCAGAAAATGATTATGATTATGTATCAGGACATCCAGTTTTTTTATACCCAACACAAGATACCTCTTGTTATAGTGAACAACGTGTAAATTACTATATAGATTTGATGAAAAATAATAGCACCAATTTACCAAGAAGCATAGTTTACAATTTTAGCGAGTTTATTAGTTGTGTGTTAGATGGACACCATAAAGCATCTGCTGCTACAATTCTGAAAAAACCATTAAATTGCATTGCTATCATTCCGTATTCTGGCTTTACATCTCAAGATGTAAAAGGAATACAAACCCCTAATTTACAATTTTTTTCTGATATTGAAATTCCGATATCTAGCGTTCCTAAAAGTTATGTTCCTGACTTATCCCGAATTAGAAGTGAAGCTTTTGAAATAACAACTACGACGGGAATTATCAATAATCGACAATGGGAAAAAGAATATTTAGATTCAGCCAAAAGCTATCCAACTGTTTACGTATACGCTGAAACAGTCTCAGTTATGGAAGACATCGACTTACCGATAAGCGATGATTTAATTAAGAGTTGTTTAGACTCATTGAATGATGAATGCCAACAAACTTTGAGAGGTATTATTAACATTCTACAACGAACTGACACAGCTAAAATGCGATGTGTAGCTATGATCTGTGCGACAAAAGCACCACGAGGAAGTCTTAAAAAACGTGCAATCCAAGTACTATCAGAAATCAAAAACGATGATGAGATAGAACAAATCTTTATAGATTATTTAGTTGATAATGATGATCCTCATGATGATATTCTTTTAATTATCAATACATACTGGAGTTAGATAACAACCATTGTATGCAAGTACCATATTCATAACACCCTAAAACAAAACCTGATTATGCAAAATATAAGCACTTACCAACTCTAAATTGATAAGTGCTTTTTAATCTCCTAAAAGGAGTATAAAATATTTGAAAGAAATAATTAATTAACGATCATCTCCACCACATTCACCGATATCTACACAAAAAATCTGTATAGTAATTTATATAGTAGAAACACATCTTAATGACACTCGCAATGAAACATTTAACGATAAAATAATTTTCAAGCTATCTCATTAATAACTACTTCCTAAACAATCGGTCTCATATGAGGAAATAGTAACACATCTCTTATCGAACTCTGTCCAGTAATCAACATAACAAGACGATCTATTCCTAACCCTGCTCCTGCTGTTGGCGGTAAACCGTACTCTAATGCTGTGATAAAATCAGTGTCCATCATCTTCATCGCTTCCTCATCACCAGAGTCTGCAAGCTCTATCTGTTTTAAGAAACGTTCACTCTGATCTATCGGATCATTCAACTCATTAAATCCGTTAGCTATCTCCATCTTTGCGATAAATAACTCAAATCTATCTGTTAGTTCTGGATTAGACTCTTTAGATTTAGCAAGTGGAGAAATCTCTTTCGGATAATCTATAATAAACGTAGGGTTAATTAACTTCTCTTCAACAAGCTCCTCAAAAAGTAGCTCAATAATCTTACCCCAACCTGCATCTTTTGCGATCTCAAACTTTAACGACTCTGCATATTTTTTTGCGTTATCGTATCCATCTATCGCACCTCTAGGTACGCCTCCGATTTCGTATAACGACTCCTCCATAGATATCCTCTTCCACGGAGCAGATAGATCAACCGTCAACTCGTTAAACTCTAAACTCTTAGAGTTATTGAATTGCTGAGCGATAGTAACAACTAACTCTTCAATCATATCCATAAGCACATTGTAATCAGCGTACGCCATATACCACTCTATCATAGTAAACTCAGGGTTATGTTTAGTCGATACACCCTCGTTTCTAAAATTTCTATTAAGCTCAAATACTCTTTCCATTCCACCAACAACTAATCTTTTAAGATATAATTCTGGTGCAATACGCAAAAATAACGGCATATCTAATGCGTTATGAAAAGTTTCAAACGGTTTAGCTGTTGCACCACCAACGATCGGATGCATCATCGGAGTTTCAACCTCTAAGAAATCTCTATCAGTAAAAAAATCTCGAATAGACTTAACGATTTTACTTCTTTTAACAAATATATCTCTAGACTCTTGATTAACAATTAAATCTACATATCGCTTTCTATATCTCTGCTCAATATCCTTCAATCCATGCCACTTCTCTGGCAGATCTTTTAACGCCTTCGTAAGCAATGTGTATGATGATACCCTTAAAGTTAACTCATCTTTCTGCGTTCTAAATAACGCTCCCTCAATAGCTATAAAATCACCAACATCAGTTAACTTGTAAACTTCAAAATCTGTTTCAGAAAGTTGATCCTTTTTTAAATAAACTTGTATCTCTCCAGACATATCCCGTACAGTTATAAATGACGATTTACCGAACTCTCTTTTAGATATAACTCTACCAGCTATTTTATAAACCGTATCAGTCAACTCTGTGTCTATCGTGCTAAACTGCTCTACTATAACACCTATTTTATCGCCAGCGATGTATGTATTAACGTATGGAGATATCCCCATTTCCTTAATCTTAGACAATTTATCTACTCTATGTTGCTCCATCTTAATATCTCCTAAAAAGTATATCGTGAATTGTATCTGTTTTTTACAAAAAATACAATACTTACCAGTAATTTGCTACTTTCAATTAATAATATTTAAATTCTTTCAAAAACATATAATTATTGTTCTAAAATAATAAAATGTATTTTGCAAGGAATAACTGTTTATTATCAATAGTTTAAGTGCAGTTGTCAGTTATTACTTACATGATAACCATATAAATAATAATATTTTATCAAAAAACTTATTGATTTTGCTTGCATTATATTAAATATGTGTTATTCTCATCTAGTAAAATATAGTCGGATAACTTCTATATATTTATTTAATTTTTTGAGGTGTTTGAGGTAATGAAAAGAATATTTATTGGTAACCTGAGTTATAACACAAGAGAGAATGAAGTTGCTGATCTATTTTCACAATTTGGTGAAGTTAGTTCTGTTAAATTTATTCACGATCGTGAAACAGGAAAGTTCAGAGGGTTCGGATTTGTAGAGATGAACGGCGATCGTATTGAGGAAGCAATTGAAAACCTTAATGAAAGCATGTTTGGTGGTAGAAGTATCAGAGTTAACGAAGCACACGAGCGTGATAGAAAATCATTCGGTGATTCTTAATCTAAGTTATTAAAATTTTGATATTTACTTTATAGTTTATATTTCAGTTTTAACTACTTACTAAATTGACATTTATTGACAATTAATAATTGGGAGTAGTTTTGTTACTATTCCTAGTTTTGTTTTTATATCCGTTTAATTTAGTTTCTCTTACGGATTATATTCGCTGAGAGTTTAGTAAGTAGTGCGATAGTACCACCCTATTTTTCGCACTATTTACTGTATATAAATCTACGTTCAAGATAATCATTTAACTTAAATTTTAGCATTATTAACAATAACTATGTTTTAAGTGCATCTAATTTTTTTATTATTTAATCGTTTTTCAACATACACTTTTAATATTATCAACAACTTTTTCGTACTATCATTATATTTCAACTATATTGTAATATAATAATCATTTTCTATATCAACAATCATTTTAACTCTATCAATTCTTTCTCCAACGATCCTATATTTTTATATAACAACTCTTTAATTGCCCTTATAATCAACTCATTAGAAATATCATTAACTCATGTTAGGACATATTTAGTTAATGCTTGAATTTACTAACTTCTGCTAAGACATATTTAGTGCATGCTTAGAATTTATTAACTCATGTTAGTGCATATTTAGTGCATGCTTAGGCTTATTAATTCATGTTAGTACATATTTAATTAATGCTTAGAATTTATTAACTCATGTTAAGTACATATTTAGTTAATTCTTAGACTTATTAACTCATGTTAAGACATGCTTAGTTAATCTATTCGATTTGCTAACTCATGTTAAGGCATGCTTAGTTAATCTATTAGATTTGCTAACTCATGTTAAGACATATTTAATTAATGCTTAGAATTTATTAACTCATGTTAAGACATGCTTAGTTAATCTATTAGATTT
>CAMRDM010000131.1 GCA_947041225.1 uncultured Deferribacteraceae bacterium
ATATTATTAACGTTAGAAGGAAACAGGCTGATTAATTTTATATGAATGTATTACATATTATTAATGTTAGATGGTTCAATGCTACGGCTTGGTATGCACTATCATTAGCAGATGTATCAAATAAGAACGGTGAAAACCATTCGATATTATCCATACCTAACGCACCTATTTTGTGCGAGGCAGAGAAACGAGGTATAGCTAATTATACATTTGATTTTAATAGTAGTAATCCGATAAAGATCATTAAGACGATAATTTTATTTGAGAGATTTATCAAAAGAAATGATGTTGATATTATAATCGCTCATAGGGGCGAATTTTTTTGGTATCTTTGTTTAAGACGACTATTTGTTAATAAACATAATGTCTTGATTAGAGTTAGAGGTGATGATCGTCCTCCTACATCAGATTTCATATCTAAATATTTTTATAAGAAATTAACTAATATTATAATTGTTACAGCCTCAATTATCAGAAAAAACTTCATAGAAAATCTAAAATTAAATTCAGATAAAGTCGTCGTTATTCACGGTGGAGTTAATCGTGAGATATTTTATAAAGACATCGATAAAAGAGCTACTATTCGTAAAGAGTTTGGCTATACAGATGATGATTGTGTCGTTTCTGTAATCGGCAGATTTGATCCAGTTAAGGGACACTCTATTTTTTTTCAAGCTATGGATATGTTATATAAGGTTAATAAAAATCTTAAACTTCTGCTTGTTGGTTTTCCTGAAAGTATCTCTAATGATGAGATTATGGATATGGCACGAGAGAACGGTGTTGAGAAAATAACTGTAATAACTGGTAGACGTGATGATATCCCATCAATTATCAACGCTATAGATATCGGTGTCGTATCATCAATAAATAGCGAAAAGATTGCACGAGTAGCGTTTGAAATTATAGCTACAGAGAGAAGGATTATGAGCAGTAATATCGGAGTATTACCAGATATATTTCCTGCCTCAAATATATATCAGTATGATGATCCTCAAGATTTATTTAAGAAGATTTTGAACTGTAAAAAGGTTGATAAGATTTATTCTTATGAAGAGTTTTACAGAGAGTATAAAGAGGTTGTAGATAAGGTATTAAATTTATAATAAATTTCACTTGACCATTGTATATAATTTATTATAGGATTAATAAAGTAATTAATTAATTTAGAGAAGTAAATGACATAAAATCAGTTACAAATATGGAGGAAGAGGATGAGTTGCAAAGTTGGAATTAACGGTTTTGGACGTATAGGACGTTCGGTTTTTAGAGCGGTATTAGCTGATAAAAATTTGGATATTGATTTTGTTTCGATCAATGATTTAACAAGTCCACAAACGATAGCACATCTGCTAAAGTATGATTCAGTACACGGAACATTGTCTAATGACATTACAGCAGGCGAAGGATATATATCAGTTGATGGTAAAAAAATTCAGATTACTGCAGAGAGAGATCCAGCGAACCTTCCATGGAAAAGTGTTGGAGCTGAGATTGTTTTAGAGTCAACAGGTTTATTCACTAAGAGAGCTGATGCTGAGAAGCATATCAATGCAGGTGCAAAAAAAGTTATTATATCTGCTCCAGCTACAGATGAAGATATCACTGTTGTTTTAGGTGTAAACTTTGATAAATATGATAAGAGTAAACATAACATTATTTCTAACGCATCTTGCACGACAAACTGTTTAGCACCTGTTGCTAAGATATTAAACGATAAGTTTGTGATCGAGCATGGATTAATGACAACTGTTCACTCATACACAAACGATCAAAATATTTTAGATTTACCACATAGTGATATTCGTAGAGCACGCGCTGCTGCGATGAGTGCTATCCCTACATCAACTGGAGCTGCAAAAGCTGTTGGACTTGTTCTACCAGAACTTAAAGGGAAGTTAGATGGGTTTGCTGTAAGAATTCCTACACCTAATGTTTCATTAGTTGATCTTGTTTGTAGAGTAGGTAAAAACGTTACAGTTGCAGATATCAACGGCGCTATAAAAGCGGCTGCGGATCAAGGTAATTTAAAAGGAGTTCTTCTTTATACTGAGGAGGAGTTAGTTTCGATAGATTATAACGGTTGTAGCTACTCGTCAGTATTTGATGCTAAGTTAACTAAAGTTATGGATGAAAGAATGGTTAAGATTATCGCTTGGTACGATAATGAAACTGGATATTCAACAAGAACTGCAGAACTTATGACAAAAGTTTTATAAGATAAATTATAAATTATTAGTATAGATATTTTTAGAAGCTGATAATTGACTTATAGTGAATTGGTTGATTTAGTTTTGTAACAATATTAAAAGTTAAAAATTATAAAAATACTCGTCTCTTTATTTTGAAGTTTACGTATAGATAAACTTTGATTTAGGGGATGAGTTTTTTTTGTGTATATACTTATTGCAATGTGTGTAAATAGCGATACTTGTTGTAAGTAGAGATGCGTAAACCAGTTATTATTATTTTACTCATATAATTATTATAACTTTTTGTGTATAAACTAATTATACTATATGAATATCCGATATCTTATATATAATATGAAGTTTATTGTTAGTATAAATTATTTAGTTTGTTAGATATGAATGTTGATTATACAATAGTAAAAACAATACGATTATAGTGATAATATATAATACAGATGAATTAATATTTATTAAAGTTATATAGTTTAGTGATATATTGAGCTAATTTAATATAGTTGGATATTAACTATTTAATGATATCCTAAATATTGCTAAGGATTAGCTCAATTTTAGGAGTTAACCGTAACGAATATATGTAAAGGGTAGAGTGAAGATATAAAATAATATCTAGTAGAGATATGATTTATTAATTTTATGTTTGAACGAGATACTTTTCTTATAAATAGAGTGTAAAATAAGTAGTAATCTCTATTGGTATCAAGTATATAAGGATTACTAAATATTGTAAAATAATGTATTAATATTTATTAAGTAGTAATTGTTATTAATTAACTTACATTTTATTTCTAGGAGAAAAAAATGAATTTTTTTGTAAAAATAGGCTTTGCTGGTAAAATCTCTCTTATGGTATCTATTTTGGTAACAGTAGCATTATTAGTTGTGGCAGTTGTAACTCTTCAGAAAGTTAAGTCTGTATCGGTAGACGAGCGTTCGGATTATATTCAAGTATACACGCAGTGGCTAGCGGGTGATTTAGCAGAGATTGTTGCTAGTAGTATTTCATCAGCGTACGGTGTTAGGGATTTAACATCACGATCAATTTCAATCGGTAAGCCATCGAGAATGCCTGTTACAAAATTATTAATGGATGAAGCTGTAACGGCTGATAATATCATTGATAGTATCGGTCATAAATTAGAAGATATATATTATGTTAAAGGATCGTTTGAAGGTATGCCTGGAGATTTTTATTACGGTAAAGATGGCAAGCTTCAGATATTTACAAAACGAGATGCTGGTTCGTTTAAAGATATTCCAGAATCAGAGAGAGTAAATGTAGGTAACTATGAAATATCAAAAAGCACATTAATGGATGTTGTAAGTGATATTTTTATTACTCAGCGTAACGGTAAGGCTGTACCTACTGCAAGATTTACAACACCTGTACTTATTAATAAGAGTAAGTTCGGTGGTGTTGTAGATATAGATTTTGATGTGTCACGAATGAACGCAATATTAGAAAATAGTAATGCTGCTGAGGGAGAGTTTTCTTTCTTAGTAAGTCAAACAGGTCAATTAATTATTTATCCAAACACGAGTATGGTTGGATCATCTGTTACCGATTTAGATTTAGAACATGCAGCTAAGATCAAAGATGCGATAGTGAATGATAGAACATATGTTTCAGAAACAAAATTAAATGGTGAGTCGGTATTTGTAGCTGTTGCACCTGTAAGGTTTGGTAATAGTCCTAGAGCATGGTCTGTTGGAACGGTTGTTCCAACTAGCGTAGTATTTGCAGCTTCGAACTCTATTAGAAATTTAATAATTATCATATCGTTAATAGTTCTTTTAGTTGTTGTTGTAGCGATATTTTATTTTTCAAAAACAATGTCTAAGGGTATAATAGTTATACAAAATGGATTGGTAGATTTCTTTGAATTTTTAAATCACAAAAAACAAGATATTGAATTAATTAAATTTAGATCAAACGATGAAATAGGTTCTATGGCGAAGGCGATAAATGAGAATATAGGACAAATTCAGGAATCACTTACACAAGATGCAAAACTTGTAGAAGATGCACTTGTTATAGTTGAGGAAGCTAAAGTCGGTAAATTTATGAGTCAGATAGTATCATCTACAAACAACCCTCAACTTTTAAGATTGCGTAATGTTTTAAATGATATGGTAGAGACTTTATC
>CAMRDM010000132.1 GCA_947041225.1 uncultured Deferribacteraceae bacterium
AGCAACTATAGCAGCATTAACAAGTTTATCTTCGTTCACTTTATCGTAATCTTTAATTTTTGAGTCTCTACTAGATGTATATGTCTCTTTAGATATGTCATCAAGATTACTAGGAGGAGTACCAACATTTTCATCTTTTAAAGAGGTTATCTGTTCAAATCTATTTCTATACACGGTGTCTCTTTTAGAGGTTTTATCAGGAATATCAGCTATTTTTTTTGCCTCAGGAGCACCAGCGATTAAGTTTTTTTTATCGACAGGTTTAGGTTCAACAGTTTTTGTTTCATAGATAGTATCGTTATCTGCAAACTCAAATAGTTGCACACGAACATAACCTAAACCTTCTTCAAATGATGTTGAGTCAACCATTCTTTTCTTAAAATCTTTTAACGGAATAACTCTTGTACTCCAAAGATAGTAGATACTTGCAACTGATGATAGAAGCATGAGAAAGATACTTACAGCTATTGTAATAGGTTTACTTGACTCAATTTTCCTTCTATAGACACGGTTAGTGAGCAGGATATCTTCAATATAATCCCTATTTACATCAGCAAGCGATTTATCATATGTATCAAATAAATTCAAGCCACTCATATTTTAACCAATATATTAACAATTAACAATCTATCAACCTCTTAATTTAACAGACATGTATTTATATTACTACTCACTTTTTTCAGCAACTAGTTTGCTTACAAGGTGACTAGGTAACTCTTCGTAATGCGAGAAATCCATTGAAAATAATCCATGTCCTTCAGTGATTGAACGTAAATCTGGAGCGTATTTTAATATTTCATTCATCGGTACAAGTGCTTTGATCTGTTGTCCATTATTTTGAGGAACAACATTACCTATCTTTCCACGTCTTGCATTCAGATCGCCAATAACTGTTCCAACAAACTGTTCAGGACAGTAAACATCTATATTCATAATAGGTTCAAGTATAACAGGTTTAGCATTTAGTGCTATACTTTTATAAGCCATAGATGCAGCGATTTTAAATGCCATCTCTGATGAGTCTACAGAGTGATACGATCCATCGTATATAGCTGCCTTAAAGTCTATCATAGGATATCCTGCAAGCACACCTTTTTTAGCAGCTTCAAGAATACCTTTTTCAACAGCTGGGATAAAGTTTCTAGGAACAACACCACCGACTACTTTATCTTCAAATTCAAATCCAGCACCTTTTTCAAGTGGAGAGAGTTCTAACCATACATCGCCGTACTGTCCTTTACCACCAGATTGTTTCTTATATTTACCTTGTCCAGTTGCCTTCATACGGATAGTCTCCATATACGGCACTTTAGGAGCTTTTAAATCTACTTCAACATTGAACTTCTTACGCAACTTATCAACAACAACTTCGATATGCATCTGTCCCATACCTGAAAGTAGAAGTTCACCAGTTTTTTCATCTCTACCAAGTCTAATACCTTTATCTTCTTCTAACAGTTTTTGCATACTTTGAGATACTTTATCTTCATCATCTCTTGATTTAGGTACAAGAGAGAAAGCGATTACTGGAGTAGGTAGATTGATCTCTTCAAATATAACAGGATCAACAGTTGATGATAATGTATCGAATGTTTCAGTATGTTTTAGCTTAGCCATCATACCTATCTGTCCAGCATGCAGTTCTTCAACTTTAACGTAGTTCTTACCTTGACAGATAAATAGTTGTCCGACACGTTCAATCTCATTTTTATTAACATTTAATATTTCTGTATTAGATTTTATAACACCAGAGTACACTCTAACTATCGACTGTTTACCAGCAAATGGATCGATAAAAGTTTTGAATATATACGCTGATAACTCTTTATCGGTTGCGGTAACATCAACAAGTTCGCCAGATTTTTTCTCGATACCTATTTTAGCTTCACGTTGAAGAGGTGATGGAAGATAATCAATAACGCCTTCAAGGAGTAGTTTAGAGCCTATATTCATCACAGCAGATCCACATAGTACAGGTATATATCTTTTTGTGATAACAGCTTCCCTCAATCCTTTACGAATTTCTTCTTCTGATAGATCACCAGTGTCTAAATATTTTTCAAGAAGGGTATCATCTGTTTCAGATACCGCTTCAAGCAATTTTTCTCTATACAGCTGTGCATTTTCTAGCATATCTTCAGGTATATCTTCAAATGAGTACATAGCTGTAGGTTCATTTGGATATATAAGAGCTTTCATGCGTACGATATCAATTATACCTTTAAAATTTTTCTCTTTACCGATAGGGATAAAAATCGGTAGAGGGTTTATATTAAACGATTTCTCTATATCGCCTAAAGTATTATAGAAGTCAGCGTTATCTTTATCCATCTTGTTTACAAATATTAATCTTGATAGAGAAAATTCATCAGCGAATTCCCATACCTTAGTAGTCTCTGCTTTTATACCAGTAATAGCTGATGCGATAACAACAACAGAATCAGTTGCAGCAAGTGCTACTTTTGTTTCATGTAGAAAGTTTGAATATCCGGGTGTATCAATTATATTTAGTTGAACTTTATTCCATTCAACGGTTGCTACTTTAGAGTTTATTGATAATTGTCTCTCTATTTCAACATCATCAAAATCCATCATAGATGTGCCTGATTCTATATCTCCGATACGAGTAGTTGCGGAAGCGTTATATAAGATCGCTTCAATCAAAGATGTTTTTCCAGCGCCACCATGTGATATAAAGGCGATATTGCGAATATGACTTGTTTCCATAAAATCCTCCACTCTCTACATACGTTAAGATAAATAATAGAATATATTGTCGATTTAAATTATAAACCTAACTTTAATATGTGTAGTAATATATTTTTCGTACCGTTAACTGTTTTATGCAATTATGTTGATATAGAAAGATTATAATATCAAGTTTTTGTAACCATTGAAGGCTTTTATAGACTTATATATTATTATGGTATATCAAACTATATTTATACCTTATATTAACAGCTAGTTAATATAATTTCAAGGGGTAATATCTTTACTGTAAATTACCTGATATTACATATTGACGATAGTAAAAAAATGATGTTATACTTATGAACTGTTTTATAGTGTAACTGTCGATATATATAGGTAATTTAGGTGTTGATAGGTTTTTATAACTTACATTTATGAGTGAGGGTTTGAAGTGATGAGATTTCTATTTCTTGTGATATTTTTATCACCAACGTTAGCTTTTTCAATGACGGTAAATGAAGCTGTAGCCTTAGCACTACAAAGTAGCAATCTTTTAAAAGAAGAGCAGATGCTGTTAGAAGCAAGAGCTATTGAAAATAATCTATCAGGACTTCTATTTGCTCCATCTATAGGTGTGAACGCATCAACCAATTTTTCGTGGACAGGATACGATGCACCAGCTGGTTCTACAATATCTAGTAACCCCTTCGATAACGATGATAATATGCAAGTAGCATTAACAGGATACGCAAAACTTAATCTTTTTAATGGATTTTATGACTACGCTACATTTGGTATGGCTGGAACTAATTACGATGCTCAAGATTATAACGTCAAGGTTGCTTTTCACGATACTATATATAATGCACGAACGGCGTTTATAGATGTCCTTAAAGCTGAAGATAATCTAATGATATCTAAAGATAATTTAAAACTATTAAAATCTCAACTTGATCAAGCTCTTATAAATTTTGAGAACGGTTTATTTTCAAGAAAAGATGTTCTACAAGTAGAATCATTTCTAGCAACAGCAGAACTTGAAAGAATAACTGCTGAGTCTAATCTAAATATAGCGATCCTTAAATTAGAAAATACAATAGATAGAAAAATAACTAAAGATGAAGTGTTTATAGATATTATTTTTAAACCTATTAAACTATACAATTTTGATACTTTTAAAGATTTAGTATTTACAAGAAACAGCTCAATTAAATCATTAGAGAAGAATTTAGAAACATCTGCAAAACAGCAAACAATCGCAAGAAAATCTATATATCCAGTAGTTGATCTATCTGTACAATATAATAAATATTGGGGAGAGGGAGATTTTAACACATCATCTCAAGCTCCAGGACAATCTTTTACTGGTGGAATAGACTCAAGGTTCACAACAGGACTTACAGCATCATGGGATATTATTCAAGGTAGTGCTTCAATCTTACAAGCTAAAAGTAAGGTAAAAGAAACAATGGCGTTATCTTACTCTATAGCTGATATAAAAAACAGTTTGATATTAGATCTACAAAGTTCTATTGAAAATTATAATATGTCGATTGCATCGTTTAAACAAGCAACATTGAATGTTTATTACACCGAAGAGAACTCCCTTAACGAGGTCGGACCCCTAACGAGTCCTGACCCCTTAACGAGGTTGGACCCCTTATGA
>CAMRDM010000133.1 GCA_947041225.1 uncultured Deferribacteraceae bacterium
ATGACAGAACCTAACTCGTGCTTAAAATCGAAGATAGTTATTTTGACGAGGGTAGGCGTTTAGTATCGATGATAGAACCTAACTCGACTTAAATCGAAGATAGTTATTTTGACGAGCATAGACATTTAGTATCGATGACAGAACCTAACTCGTGCTTAAAATCGAAGATAGTTATTTTGACGAGGGTAGGCGTTTAGTATCGATGACAGAACCTAATTCGACTTAAATCGAAGATAGTTATTTTGGCTAGCGTAGACATTTAGTATCGATGATAGAACCTAACTCGTGCTTTAAATCGAAGGTAGTTATTTTGGCTAGCGTAGGTATTTAGTATCGATGACAGAACCTAACTCGACTTAAATCGAAGATAGTTATTTTGACGAACGTAGGTGTTTGATGTTGATAACTAAAAGTGAGTAATTTACAATTGTTAATAACTATAATAACTTGTAGATAAGTGGGTTAAAGTATTGATAAATAAAGATAATTTATACATAATTCAGTTTGTATTACTTTACATAATATATCTTATCGGACGTTGATTTTAAGGCGATTAGTTGTATTTTATGATTGGTAAATACCTTATAACGATCTCAGGTATATTACAATTAATTATGGTTTGCAAATGTGTTTGAAACTAAGTGTAATTGGAAAATGTATTACAATTATATGTATTACAATTATATGTGATTTATAAATAACTATAATTAAGCATGGTTCAAAATGGTTACCCTCTCCCTAAAATATCGATATCGCCACAGCTACGAGTTTATCTCTATGTTATGAGTTTATGTAATATCAATTTCTTGTCTAATATTTAAAATAGCTAGAATGTATATCATTTGAAAATTAATATAGTTGTACAATCGTAAAACATGTACAGTAAAATTATTTATAAACACTAGGTGCAACTAAGCGTGATTTATAAATAACTATAATTAACTATGCTTAGAAACGGTTACCCTCTCCCTAAAATATCGATATCGCCACAGCTACGAGTTTATCTCTATGTTATGAGTTTATGTAATATCAATTTCTTGGATAGTATTTAAAATAGCTAGAATGTATATCAAATGTATAAAAATAGCCACTCTAATCGGGTGGCTTTTTTTGTTTGATTAGTTTTAATAATAGATAACCCTACTCTTAAATATCAAAACTGTAATTTAAGGAAACTATCACTATAAGTTTTTATACTTGAATGTATAAAAAATAATTATAAAAAATGCTTACCTATTAGAAATAAGTAAGCATTATTATTAATGAAATTATATTACTAAGGTTAGAACGGTGCTGCGTATAATCTAGCTCCGCCACCACCTAATACTGTAGGCTCGTCTAGATAATTATCTCCACCAACATGAATCATCAATGATTTTCCAGGAATATCTTTTATGAAGATTTTTGGGCTTGTTACTTCTGCGTTAATTGTACCATCTTCAGCAACAGTTATTGCTGGTAGATCGCCTCTATGTCCATTTCCATCAGGGCCTAAATGTAATCCTGTTTTGTCTGGATCCCAGTGACTACCTGCTGCACCTGCGATAACTACTTTTCCGTCAGCTGAAGTAGTTGGAGTTAAATCGCTTTTCTCATGTAAATGGAAACCGTGTACGCCTGGAATTAAGTTTGATCCTACAACTTCAATAACGATACCATCAACACCCATATCCTTAATTGTGATTGTACCAACTTCTTTATCTGTACCTTTTTCAGATAAAGTGTATAGCTTACTTGTTAATGTTTCTTGAGAAACAACTGGATCGACAACTACTACCTCTTCTTGCTTTTTTTTAGTACAAGCGAAAACTGTTAATGCAATTAAAAATACTGTAAATTTTTTCATGTTTGATTTCTCCTTTTAAATAACATACATAACTATATTCTATTTTTAGAAAAAAGCTATTTTTTTTTTAAATAGTTTATTTTATGATACTTATTTTATTATTCACGTTTACCTGAAGCATACTCTCCTGCACAAACATCTAATACTTCACGCATCGGCTGTATTAACGATTCTTCATATTGACACCACCACTTACTACCATCATCATTTTGAAGCCCTGCTACAGTCTCTCCACTCTTTACAGGTGCATTTTCCATATATGTATAATGTGCTAAAGTGAACGCATGTTCGACAACTTTATTCGGATCAATCCCTTTAAAATGATATTGTATATCTGGAAGCCCTATAGCATAAAGCCCTAATGTATCGATAACCATATCTTCTGTACCCTCTATTTTAAAGAAACGGATATTCATTCCGTAATATAAAAACCTATCCTCTCTACTTATCGGATCGTTACGGATTGCTTCTGGTAGTATCAATTTACCTGCTGACTCAATCCATACAGCTTTGCAACTAGGATATAGATCCACAACAACCTCTAGCCAGTCCATTAGCATCTCACAACGTTCTTTATAATCTAGTCGTGATGACATCATATCGAAAATATTTACCTGATATAAACATTTTGAAAGAATTTCAGATGCGTTCTCTATATCCCAAAATTGAGTGCGTGATATCGCATCAATAGAACTCTCATCAAACTCTGTAGCGTTCGATAATACAACTTGTACTGGCATAGAACCTTCTGTAAACTGAACAGTATATTTCTTTATTGCAAATAACTGCAATGCTTCATTATTTGATGTAGTGTTTGTATCTCCGATAGCTGTTATATCTCCGAACTTTTCAATTAACGCTTTTTTAACTGTTTCTAAATCTACGCTTACTGGTGCTTCTTCAAACAGTAATCTCATCATAAATAAATTTTTAAATTCTGCATCTATTGTTGTATCCTGATTTAAAGATGACATAACGATAACCTCTTATAAAATATATTGATATAAATATTATAGATATATGTTGATGTTAATGCAATAAAAATAGATAATAGATTGACTGTATAAATTGTGAGGTGCTTAATATGGGAACTTGGGGAATGGGTATTAAAGAGAATGATACATCTACTGATGTGTATGAAACGTTCTTTGAAAATTATAATAATGGATTAAAACCTACTGAAATTAAAAATATTATTCTATCTCAGTTTGAGTTCAGCCTTAACGATTTTGAAGATAAATATAATGTGTTACTACCGTTAGCGTTATGTTTATGGGAAGTTTGTGAGTTAGATAGTAATCTACACCAACAAGTTAAATCTATAGTAGATACAGGTGATGATTTGAAAGTTATCACAGGGCTTGAAGCGACTAAGGAAGATATTAATAAAAGAGCTAAAATATTACTAAAATTCATAGATAAAATATCTATCCCTAAAGAGAAACCTAAAGCTAGAAAGAAGCCTCCTATTCAACTTGACAGTATCTATAAATCGGGTAGTTGTGTTTCGTTTAAATACTGTAATAATAATTACGGTGGTGCTATAATTATTGAAAGTGCTTTTTATAAAAGTAATGGCAGAATGAGTATTGTACTTACCGATATAAATATGAGTGAACCTCCTTTATTTGAAAATTTTCTAAACGCTAAAATGCTTAATTTTGAGTGGGAAGAAACTTATGGAGGAGGCGATAAGTTTTTTGCTAAAATAAATGAAAAAGGTGAGAAAGTTACTGGAAGAATCTCTGTTTCATCGTATGAATATTTTAATACTAAATCTGATGATAGAGATATATACTTTAATAATTGTGATGAGATTTTTAATATAGTAGGACAATTGCCTTTATATATCAAAATCTTGCTATCAACATCTTATGTGAAAAATGAAACTATTACAGATATTCTTAATTATCGTTTCAACGAATTTAAAAAGATATCTAATGAAACAATCAAAGAACTAAACCCTCTTTTAAGTGGTATAAAATAAGAGTACGTTAGAGATGGTTGTAATGACTATCGTTAGAATAATTGTGAATGTTTTCATAATAATTGTGAATGTTTTCGTTTTGTTAGAATAATTGTTCATTCTGAACAGCTTTTACAACTCTAACTTTTCTATATTTATAAAGAGAAATGAAAGGCTTTGAAGAAAATATACCATCTAAAACTGCAAAAACGGTTAAAAAATGATAAAAACCCCTCTTTTTTGCCTATTTTAATCATTTTTATTAATTAAAAGATGTTCTGCAACAACTATTTACAGTTGCTTATTTAAACCATATCATTATAAACGGTTTATACTACCATTAAACCTATTGTTTCAGATTATTTTATGATCCTTTTATAGTTACTTAATTTAAACCATATCATTATAAATGGTTTATACTACCATTAAGCCTATTGTTTTAGATATTTTATGATCCTTTTATAGTTGCTTATTTAAACCATATCATTAGAAACGGTTTATACTACCATTAAACCTGTTGTTTCAGATA
>CAMRDM010000134.1 GCA_947041225.1 uncultured Deferribacteraceae bacterium
CATAGTTGTCGAGTTCGGTGCATAGTTGTCGAGTTCGGTGCATAGTTGTCGAGTTCGGTGCATAGTTGTCGAGTTGGTGCAAGTTGTCGAGTTCGGTGCAAGTTGTCGAGTTCAGTGCATAGTTGTGGCGAGTTGGTGCAAGTTGTCGAGTTGGTGCAAGTTGTCGAGTTCGGTGAATTGCTCAGATAGTTAATTAAAAAAATAATTTTTATAATTAATTTAAACATTGCTTTAGCATGATAATAATTTTAATAAATAATAAATGTTTAATTGAAACATTTTAATATTCATACAATCACTTTTCAATCTTGTAATTCTAAATTATTAATAATAGGAATGATATGTCAATTAAGATAATAAATGATAAGAATAAAGAATTTAAACCATATAAATTACCTGTTTACTCATCATCAGTTTTAGGTACTTCTGAGTATGAGTTGCGTTCATTTTCATTTGATGAGGATGTTTCTGTTCAAGAGAATTTTGATTACGATACAGATAAAGAGCCTGATGCGATATTTACTATTGAGGATGAGGTAACAGATGATATGTATCTTCCTCCATCAAGAATTGCAAAAGCAGCTGATGGTCCGATAGGTGAAAAACTTGTTTTAACAGATACAAGTTCGACGAGCAGTACAACAAATAGCGATTCATTTGTTGAGTCTGAATTCTTCTCTGATTCAGATGAAGAAGAGCCAGAGTTTCCTAAAAAGGTAGTTAGCAGTCAAACTGATGAGAAAGCTCCACCAGTACCGACTTCAGATGAAGATAAAGCGAAGATAGAGGAACTTGAAAAGCTTGTTAAAAGTAAAGAAGAAGAAGTTGAAAAAGTTAGATTAGAGCTGAACGAGAAGATGGAAAAAGCTGTAGCTGATGCGAAAGATGAAACAAGAACTATCGTTGAAAAAGAAGTTAGTTCTCAGTATGAAGCTAATAAAGAAGATTATATGGCACAGATCAACACATTCAATAGTGAGTCTTTAGATGAGCTTAAAAATATTTCATCTAGTGTGAATGGTGTTGATGATAAAGTTGCAGATATAGTTGTTGGATTTGTTTCATCTATAATAGGTGCTGAGAGAAAACTTAACGATGAGTTTGCAGTTAATTTAATCAAACTTAATTTAAGTCGTTTAGTTAATTTACAAGATGTTTCATTCTCAGTTAATCCAGATGATTTAGAGTCAGTTAAGGCAGCGTTTCCTGATTATGTTGTTTCAACAGACACATCAATCTCTAAGGGTGCAGTTAAGGTTAATACACGAGTCGGCGATGTCGATTTAAATACAGATAAAATGATAGAGGATTTGAAAAAACAGATAGATGAAGAATGTATCTCTGATAAAAAAGATTAAACCAGAATATCCATTCATAATTTCTGGAAAGGTTACTAAAGTTGCGGGATTAGTTGTTGAAGCTGATGGCCCACTTCTTGGTATCGGATCTAGATGTAAAGTGTTTAGGTTGAGTGGCGAGTTTATTTTAGGTGAAATAATCGGTGTTAGGGATGAAAGAATTATCATTATGTTATATGGTGGTAATGAGGATATCAGCTTAGGCAGTATGGTTATAAGTGATTCATCACGTAATACGGTTTTAGTATCGGACTCTATTTTAGGTAGAGTTTTAAATGGATTTGGCGATCCTATGGATAAGTTAGGTGGGGAGCTTGAAGGCGTACCGATGCCGATTTATGCCGATTGTCCAGATGCGTTATCAAGATCGATTATATCATCTCCAATTTCTACAGGTATCAAAGCGATAGATGGTTTATTGACGGTTGGTAAAGGTCAACGTATGGGGATTTTTGCAGGATCAGGAGTTGGTAAATCGGTAATACTAGGAATGATCGCACGTAATACAAACGCTGATATTAATGTTATAGCTTTAATCGGTGAGCGTGGACGTGAGCTATTAGAGTTTATAAAAAACGATCTAGGCGAAGAGGGATTAAAGAGATCAGTCTTGGTTGTTGCAACATCAGATGATTCTGCTTTAGCAAGAAGAGCAGCACCGTTTGTAGCAACAGCGATTGCTGAATATTTTAGAGATAAAGGTCAAGATGTTTTATTGATGATGGATTCATTAACACGTCTTGCGATGGCTCAACGAGAGATCGGTTTATCGGTTGGAGAACCTCCAACAGCTAAAGCGTATCCACCATCGGTTTACAGTTTATTGCCGAAACTTTTAGAGCGAGCAGGTTCAGTAGAGGGTAAAGGATCTATAACAGGACTTTATGCTGTACTAGTTGAAGGTGATGATATGAATGATCCGATAGCTGATACAGTTAGATCTATTATAGATGGACATATTGTGTTAGATAGAGCGCTTGCTGCGAAAAATCATTATCCATCGATTAATGTTTTAGCGTCAGCATCGAGGGTTATGCGACAGGTGATAGATGATGAACAGTACGGTAGAGCAGGTATGTTAAAAGATCTACTTGCTACATATAATGATGCAGAGGATATTATTAATATCGGTGCATATGTTAAAGGATCGAACCCTAAGATAGATCAATCAATAAATAAGATAGCTAAGATAAATTCATTTTTAAAACAGGGTATAACTGAAAAGTTTTCATTTGAGGATACGAAACTTCTGCTATCATCTATCATCACATAATTAATGGATATATAGTTTATGGTAAAGAGAGAGTTTAGTTTAGAGAAAGTTTTAAGAGTGCGAGAAGTTTTCCTTGATAAAGAGAGAAATCATCTATCACGTTTGAATATGAACATGCGAGCCTTAGAAGAGAAACGAGAGTCGATAAAGAAACTTATAGATGTTAAAAATACTGAAATGAATAATATGATAAATGAAGGACATTTCGGTATAAACGATCTATACAACAAATATATAAACGTTTTGCAAGGTGATGTTAACAGTGTGAGTAGTGATATGGCATCGGTTGCGAAGCTTATAGATTTACAACAGTTAAAAATTAATAAAGCGTATCAGGATTTAAAAGTTATGGAAAAACTTAAAGAGAAGCATAAAATAGAGTATCAAGCATATATAATGGCAAAAGAAGCAAGAGAAAATGATGAGTTAAATATATTAAGAAAAGGTGTGAGCGATGAAGATAGATTATATTAGTAAATATTTTTCATATATGTTGACTTTAAATATATTTTTCATTACGCTATTCTTTTCATCGAATGTTATCTCTCAAGTGTTCCCATCAGATACAAAACCTGAAATAGATTTGAATAAAGTACGAGAAGAATTAAATATTCGTAAACAAGAGCTTGATAAACGTGAAGTAGATTTGAATGAGAGAGAGATGCAATTAAATGCGTTACAATCATCTATAATTGAAAGAGAGAAAAGTATCTTAAATATTCGTGGACAAGTAGATGAAAAGTTGACAGAGTTAAAAGGTACAACAGATACTCAGATAGATAGATTGGTTGAGTTATATTCAGCAACCAAACCGAAACAAGCAGCTAACATTCTTATCAACACAGATATTAACACTACATCATCAATATTCAAAAAGATGCAGCCTAAAGTTGCTGGTAAAATATTAAATGAGATGGGTAAACTTGATGCTGAGTACGCTTCAAGATTAACAGGTTTATTACATCCAAAAACTACTCCTACATTGATAATAAAATGAATGTATTATTTTCACCAACTATCTTAGAAGAGTTTTTTAAGAGTTGGTTTGATGATTTTGATTATACACAATTAAGAAATTTAGCAGAGAAACATAAAGTTCCTTCATTAGAGGAGAACGCTTGTGTTGCTGTGAGTAATATAGTTTCAATAAAGAAACCGAAACGATCAATAGAGATCGGTTCAGGTATAGGAATGTCGACTTTATCGATCTTAAAAGGATACGATAAAACAGATATAACTTGTATCGATGGAAATTTAGAGAGACATCTAATACATTCAGAGTATTTTAAATCATACAAAAATGTATCAACCCTTCAAATGCGTGGAGAAAGTTTTTTAGCAGTTGATGATAAATTTTATGATTTTGTATTTATTGATTCTGTGAAACGAGAGTACAGATCATTATATCATAAAATTAAACGTAGACTTAATGCTAATGCTGTAATTATTTTCGATGATATTTTAGTTTACGGATACATCGCTTGTGAAGAGAGTGAGACACCGTATAAGTATAGAAATAATCGAGAAGAGATGCTGAGCTTTCTCAATGAGCTTAAAGACGATAAGGATATATTATCGATGCAGATAATCCCAGTTAGTGGTGGATTGTTAGTGTTGAGTATGTCATAGAACATAGATATGGTGGCAGTTATTAGCGATAGGTATGTAAATAAATATCGTTAATGTTGGTACGTTTAGAGT
>CAMRDM010000135.1 GCA_947041225.1 uncultured Deferribacteraceae bacterium
TTTTTTTATCTACTTTGTTTAAGTTGTTAGATTAGGTAAACCTTATGGCAAGTTTTTTTATCTACCTTGTTTAAGTTGTTAGATTAGATGAATATGCTTTTAGATCGGTAGCTTTGGAGGTTAAGATATATCTTTGCTATGTTCAAACTCTAATGCAAACTTTGCGATATTAACCTGCTTACCTGTTATAATAAGTTCGTCTCTATCTGCTATATAAAACGATGAACCGGGTGATACTAGTAATTTACCTTCTCTACGCACCGCTATAATATTTACAGAAAATCTGTACCTTGCATCTATATCTCTAAGCGACTTATCAGACAATAAAGATCCAACTGGAACAAATATACTACCAACATTAACGCCTGATAACCCTAAACTCTTATCTGCTTGATCTCTTTTTGATCTATATTTAATCTTTCTTTTTACATCAATATTGCGTATCTCTTTCTCAATATCCTCAAAATCGTCTGATGGTAGATAGTAAAGATTTAACACATTGCTTAATAACGAAATAGTCGTCTCAATCTCATCTACTATAACCTCTTTCGCACCTAACGCCTTGAACTCTGTTGATGTTGATAGATATCTTGATCTAACAATCATAGGTATAGATGGATATAAACGATTGATAACCTCTACTATATGTTTCGTATTACTATTATCAGCGTACGACATCACAACCGCACGAGCATATTTTAAACGTGCATGTGCTAAAACAACCTCATCTGATGCATCGCCATAAATTATAGGTGTGCCTTTAGAATTCTCCTCTCTAACAGTTGAGGGATTCATCTCGATAATAATATATTTGATATCAAACTTATCTGCAACTTTTACAATATTTCTACCTGCTAAGCCGTATCCAACTATAACAATATGATCCTTAACAGCTGGAAGACGTTTACCACCTTTATAAAAATAACCGTTCTTAATCCTTTTTGGTATAGGAAACTTATTAATTAAATTAGCTATCTTATCGCCGTACTGAATAAGAAACGGTGTAGCACCCATAGTTAGAACTGATATCGCTATAAATTTAGATAATGCAAGATCACTAAGCAATCCAACCGTTACTCCTACTGATGATAATATAAAAGAGAACTCTCCTACCTGTGCTAATGAGAAACCCGCTCTAGCTGACATCTTTGTCGGATAACCAACTAAGTTCATCGATACAGTCGCTATAGCACCTTTTATTAATATTATTAAAATCGCCATGCCGAATATATATACTGGCTCTGCAATAAACACATCTAAGTTTATCAATAAACCGATAGACACAAAGAAAAAACCTGTAAACACATCTTTAAACGGTATAACGTTTCCTAAAGCTTGGTATCCATAACCAGTCTCCGATACAACCATACCTGCTAGAAATGCTCCTAACGCTAAAGATAATCCTGCTTTGTTCGTTATAAATGCAACTGTCATACAGATTAAAACTATCGATATTAAAAATAACTCTCTACTCTTAGTTTTTGTTACTTGCGATAAGATCGGCGGAACAAGAAATCTTGCCACAACAAATAATAGAACGATTATCACAATCGCCTTACCGAATGTATAGAATATCTGTAACGCTGATGTATCTGCCTCTGCTGCTAACATCGGAGCTATTAACATCATAGGAACTATTATTATATCTTGAAATATAAGTATCGCAGTTGATGCTCTACCTGGAGGGGATTCTAGCTCTGATCTTTCAACCAGTAATTTTAGTACAATAGCTGTTGATGATAACGCTATCAACATACCCATAAATACAGCGCTATTAAATGATTGTCCCATAAATATATAGAATAATGTAAAGAATATTATCGTCATTAAAACTTGAAGCGAACCTGCACCGATCGCTAAACGTTTAAGTGATATTAATTGTTGAAGTGAAAACTCTAAACCTATCGTAAATAAAAGTAGAACTACGCCTATCTCTGCAAGAGTATCAACCGAACTTACACCTGTGATTAACGAAAATCCGTTAGGACCTACTAGAAGCCCTGTAATTAAATACCCGATAATACCCGGGACTTTTAACCTCGAACATAGAAGTAGGGACGCCGTTGCAAAGAAAAATATAACAGTTATATCTTGAAGCACCAAGATATTGACGTTGTGCATATATATACTCCAATCAAATGATCAATAACATTATTAAAAAATAGTATAGTTGAAAAGAAATGTCAATAGTCCTACACGAACATGTATACTAAATACGATATTCAAAACTTAAAGTTTTATTGTAAGATTAATGATAATAAAAGGATTTATTGCAAAAAAAATATTTAGAAAACTTAACTAAAACTTATATAGTAATAATATTTATCATATAATATTTTAAGTAGTTTACTGCATAAATAGTAAGTTTAAATATAGTTAATTCAGATATATGATAAAAAATAATTGATCAAAAACTCAGTTAACTATTTTTACAGCTTATACCTTTGATAAAAATATCAATGTGACTATGTAATAATTTTTCTGCTTCACTTATTGGAAATTTCAATACTATAAATGCAAAATATAGTGTTGAATGCATAAGTATTACCATACGCCTGTATAAATCGTCAAGGTCTACATCCAATGGTATCTCTCCATTATCTTGAAATTTCTTTAAACGATTACCATTAAACCTAAAAACAAACTTCGCTCTATTCTCTGAAATTGATGCAAACTCTTTACACTCATCTAATTCATTAGGTAGTAACATGAAAAAAGTTGAAAAATTATTGATGTTCTTTTCATATATAGTCGCTAATAAACTTCCAGCAGAATGAACCTCTTCTTCAAAAGATTGTTTCAATTCAACTGTGTCAAGTAAATCAAAGAACTCTTTTTTTATAAAGTCCATTGCCGCAACTAACAAACCTTTCTTACCACCAAAATAACGAGTGATAAGCGACTCATTTAACCCTGCAACCTCTGATATCATCTTATAAGTTGCTCTCTCATATCCATTTTTAGCAAAAACAGCAATCGCTGCTTTTATTATCACCTCTTTACTTTTAGTCTTGTCTCTTTTTTTAAACATTCTTAATCTTTCTCCTATTTTATACAAAGTATCAGTAATAAGAAATCATCATAATGCACAGTAATAATCAAGAAAAACATGTTATTGATATTATCTTAAAGATATATAATATTATCTTAAACTCATTGTAATATTTAAATTTAAAAAGATATTCCATTAATATTAACATAAGAATAAAATATTATATAAATTAAAACATTCTCTCCATGCTAACATTATATTACTATAATCAATTATTTGATACTGTTTTTTTACTTTTATAAATGATGATAATAATAAATAGCCAAATCACTATTTATTATGATATAATTTATTATCGTATTAAAGAGTTGATATTAAATATAATACAGATAAGGATGGGGATATATATGGCAGAAATCAAATATGAAATTGTTAAAAAAATCGGTTTAATAGCAGAAACTCCAAAAGGCTGGAATAAAGAACTTAACTTTGTTAAGTGGAACGATTATGATCCTAAGTATGATATTCGTGAATGGTCTCCTGATGGAAGTAAGATGGGTAAAGGCGTTACTCTTACCAAAGAAGAGATGATCGCGTTAAAAGATATCTTAAACAAAATTGATCTGTAGATAAAAATCTACTTAAAAAATATTATTTTTATAGAGGGTATTTATGGAGAAAGATAAAAATATCTTAACTAGAGAGAAAGAAACTGCTGAATGTCCACACTGCTCTACTCTTTGTCACTGGGTGTGGCTTGAGTTTGTTGGAGAAGATTATTTATCGTATAAGTTTCATGAAAAGGAATACCCTAAAATAATATTTGCACAATGTAAAAATTGCAAACAAGATGTTCTCTTTTATAAAGATATTTTAGTCTTTCCTACTAAGAAAAAAAAGAAACTCTCTCTTGATATATTTAAAAAATATCCGCACTCATTGAAACTGTTTAATGAGGCTTACTCAATTGTAGAACTATCTCCTCAAGCTGCATTAACACTTGCGAAAATGTGCTTAGAAACACTTATTAAAGAAATTGTAAGAGAGAATAAAATAAGAAGTAATACATTTTTAGAAAATGTTAACGCTCTCGTTGATGAGAATATAATCAATGAAAATATTAAAAACCTCATAACTGATGTTCGTATTATAGGCAATCAGGACGCTCCTGTTTTTAATATAATAGATACGACTACACCTGTATTAAGTGAAGACGCTATCATTGTTCTGAAAATCGTAACACATATTATTAAAAGTATTGATGAGCTTAATAAACTTAAAGATGACCTAATAAGTAAAATGTAATAAATTTTGTACTATAATAACTATACATTAT
>CAMRDM010000136.1 GCA_947041225.1 uncultured Deferribacteraceae bacterium
TATGAAAATTTTATGCGTTTATTTGAACAAGCAAAACAAATGTTAAAAAATTGAGAAAATAGTTATGAGAGAGAATAGATGATGGAGAGACAGCATTGATGTATGCTTCAGAAAATGGACATTTAGAAATTGTGAAGTATTTAGAGAGTCTTAAATAAAACAAATTTTGAGTTTAACATGAACACGAACAATCTTATTGATAGTGCAAGAGCTGGAGACTTGAAAGGCGTCAAAGAATGTATAAAGAACGGTGCGGACATTAATACTTTAGATGATAATATTTAGAGATAGTATATGTTTCAATTGTAAAGAGTAGTTATCTATAATTTTAATTGTAGGTAGATCATTTTATCATATTGTTGTTGAGTAATGATTTTAAGTATTAATGATTCAAATAGATAAACAAAACCACCTAAAACAGGTGGTTTATTAGTATAGATATATTTAATTTATTTATCATTTATTTTAAAGTTCTTAATGCGACTTATATATCGTTTATTTTAAGATATCAGGTAACGGTTGTCTTGTGCCGTAAGTAGGTCTAACATTGAGATTATCTAGCACAGCATGCCCTATATATTCGTAAGGTTGTCCAACAAAAGGTTGACCCATAATCATATAACTTATCTTTGTAGTTGGCTCTAAATCTTGTCTTAGATGTATTTGTGCTTTATTTATAAGCCCTAACCATTGTATGTAAATAGTTAACGTAGTTTTATAGTAATTAACATTTTTTTGATCTGTTACAGATTGATCGTAATTAGTATTTTCACTTACCTTTGCGTCGTAATGATCGAAAAATACTTTGCTTAGTTGTATATCGCTCTTGTTATCATATCCAAAACGTATATCCATCCATTCGCTTAGTTCAGGTTTTGTAAAAAACAGTATTACAGTGTTTAGAAAATCTTTACTATGTTTTTCAGGAAGTTCATAACTAGTTATTAAAGCTATAGAGTTCGCTTCATAATATGTAGCAATTGGTGAGTAGGCTTCACTTACGATAGATTTATCACTCATTTCATATATCAATCCTTCATATGGCAGTTCCGTAATCACTCCACAATCTAAACAACATCCATTTAAGAAAACGCACATTAATATTAATATTTTTTTCATTATCAATCTCCGTAAGGTTTAAGGTAATACAGCTATGAGTATTAATCAAAGTTGCATATATAAGTTCTGTACGATATTATATTGGTGTATCTACTTCAAAATCTCTGGTAATGGAACGCCTTCATAATAATTTTCACTCACGATAAAATTACTTAGCACAGTATGAGTTAGGTATTTATAGGTAGTTGTATCATGAGGTTGAATCATAACCATATAACTAATCTTTGTTTTAGGAGTTTTATCAAACCTTATATAGATTTTTACTGAGTTTGCAATATGAAACCAACTTTCTTTATAGATTAAAATATCTGTATAGTAGTTGGTATCTAGATAATCATTTGAGTTAGTATCAAAATCTATATTATTCTCAACAGTTATCTCTGTATTATTCTCGTAGTATAAATTAAACGTTGCGTCTGAATTACGATTATTCATAAATTGGATACTTATATCATCTTTTAATTCAGGAGTAGCCAATAGAAGTAATAGAGTTTCAAGAAAATCATCTGTACGATATTCAGGAAGTTCATATGGTGTCTGTAAGCTTATAAAGTTAGTAGAGTAACTATTAGTATCCGTGAATTTATAGTGCATACTTTTATGTTCGTATTTAGTAACATCATCGTAACCGCCTCCACAAGGATCAAGTATACAACCGTTTAAGAATATACAGATTACTATTAATATTTTTTTCATAAAATACACTCCAGGGTGTTAAGCTAGTAGAACAAGTTAGATATATGTTAAAAATGTATGTTCTTTAGCTCTATAATAAAATTAAGTCATTCTTCACATACTTTCTTCTATTATAAAGTAAAATACTGTTATGTAAATAAAAATCATATACAATTGATAGATATATTTAGTTTGTTTTAATAATGAAAATAATGGAAAATTTTACAAACTATTATTTTAATGAGCTAGTATTATTATTATGTGTAACGGAGTGATAAGTTAATGCGAGTAGATGTATTTATAATATAATATATATAGATTTTGATATAGTTGATAATTCATGTTTAGTTATAATATTAACTGCAAAATTGTAATCTGTTAAAACTATATTAATTAAACGACTAAATTAGTCGAATTTCTTGATCGTTTAAGGGGTTGAGTATGGAGCTGGGTTTATATCTTTTGGTGAAAGATACTATTTCTAAATTACATATACACTTTAATATTATAAATTAATTAAAATGTACTATAGCGATATGGTACAATTTTTTTTGTAATAAATTATATAATTTGATACTGTAATGATGTATAGTATTATAGAGAGTAGTTGTAATAATAGGGGAGATAAGTATGTAGGTATCGAAAAGAAAGGGACGCATTTTAAGTAAGGCGATAGCAGAATGGTATGATACAGATGTGATTTCAGATGTAGAGTTTGAAAAACTTAATAACTCATATACAGTAACTCTATTTGACTGGAAGGGGGATAGCAAAGTACTCATTGATATTAGTTATCAGTTGTATAGTTATATCATTATCATCTATTTTTGCATCTGATTGGATCATTTCTCAGCTTTGCTATTAATCACGACTATAATTTATGGATTGTTAGGTTTATGATTTTTATCAAAATTAATTTGGCTTGAGTATACTATTTTTCGTAGCATCAATAGTATCGATCTATCACGGTGTAAGAAATGATGATAGTATGACAAGAGAGTTAAGTTTACTTAAAAAGATAGTTAATAAAGATAGTAATTAAATATTTATTAGATAGATCGGATAGATATATAGGTAGATGTGTATAGGTATATATAGGTATACGTAGTAGAATATTTAAGAGTTTTAAAAATGAAGTAGAGAGAGTAAAAGAGAAACAATGATTGATAAGGGATATGATTTAATAATTATAGGTGCAGGTGCAAGCGGTATTATGGCAGCGTCATCTGCTTTAAAGGATAGTAAAAGAGTGCTTGTAATTGATAATCAAGAAGCACCGCTTAGGAAGGTTAAGATATCTGGTGGAGGTAGATGTAATTTTACAAATCTTGATATGTCGTCAGATCATTATATCTCATCAAACCCTCATTTTGTTAAGTCGGCTCTTAAGCAATTTAGTGTGTCAGATTTTCTTGAGGAGATGGATAGAAACCACGTTCAATATCATGAAAGAAAGTTAGGACAAATATTTTGTAAGCATAGTGCCACAGATATAATCAATTATTTACTAGATCAATCAAATGGTGCAGATTTTTTATTTAACACAGATACGACGTCTGTTCAAAAAAACAGTAATATATTTGAAGTTGCAACAAGTAAGGGATATTTTAATTCTACATCAGTAATAATATCAACAGGTGGAATATCATTTCCTAACTTAGGGGTGAGTAATTTTGCAGTAGAGACGGCAAAAAAGTTTGGTTTAAATGTTATAGATTTTACTCCTGCACTAGTACCACTTAGATTAGAAAATCCGTATACAGAACTAGCAGGAACAGCTTTACCTTGTAGAGTAAGTATCGGTAAGAGATTTTTTTACGATGATCTGTTGTTTACTCATAAAGGATTAAGTGGCCCTGCAACATTAAAGATTTCATCGTATTGGAGTAAAGGAGATACAGTTACTATAGATTTATTACCGAGTGAAAATATAAAACAGATTATAGATCAAGAGAAAACTTCAAAGTTAAAACAACGAATTCACGCACTTATGAAAAATTATTTTACATCAAAAGTTGCTAATTGGATTTTATATGAAACAGATATAGATAATAAAAATATTCAAGAGTTATCAAATCATCAAGTTGATCTGCTTAATAATTTCATACATTTTTTTACAGTAAAGCCAGTGGGAAACATGGGGTATGATATGGCAGAAATATGTAAAGGTGGAGTAGACACTAAAGAGTTATCATCAAAAACTTTTGAAACAAACAAAGTATCAGGTTTATATTTTATAGGAGAAGCCGTAGATGTAGCAGGTAATCTAGGTGGATATAATATATGGTTTGCATTTGCGAGTGGATTTATAGCTGGAAAGTGTCAAACAGATAAAAAACTGTAAATGGCAGGAAAACAAGATGAGTAAAGAATTAATTAATTATGCAATAAACGGAAATTTAACAGGTATCAAAGAGTGTATAAAAAATGGTATTGACGTTGATACTACTTCAAGGAAAGGAGAAACGGCGTTGATGTTGGCTTCA
>CAMRDM010000137.1 GCA_947041225.1 uncultured Deferribacteraceae bacterium
TGATTGGATTATGAGTTACTGTTTCAAATTTAGGTTTGTGTCAATACTTAGCATAAACTTATGCTTGGGGTCTACATTTATCTTTTAGCCTGACTTATCATACAAATTTTATTCAATATTTTTGTGCATAAAAAAGGATATACCTTTCGATATATCCTTGAAATATATAAACAGAATAAATCTGTAAACTATCTTTTTGAGTATTGATCGCTTTTACGAGCCTTAGGTTTACCGTATTTCTTACGCTCTACCATTCTTGAATCTCTTGTCATAAATCCAGCCTGCTTAAGAGCTGGTCTAAATTCAGCATCAAACTTCTCTAACGCTCTTGCAAGTCCATGACGAACTGCTCCTGCTTGTCCTGATTTACCACCACCTGCAACAGTAATATATAAATCAAATTGACCCTCTTTACCTAATGTGGCAAGTGGTTGCATAACTATCTGTCTTGCTGTTGGACGCTCAAAATACTCGTCTAACTTTTTACCGTTTACAGATATAGTACCTTTACCCGGTTTTAGAAAAACTCTTGATACTGATGTTTTTCTTCTTCCTGTTCCATAAAAATAATTTACTTTAGTTTTCATAAATATCTATACCCCTAAACCGATACTATTGTTGGCTGCTGAGCAGCGTGTGGATGCTCTGCAGTAGCGTATATCTTCAATTTCTTAGCCATCTTACGACCCATTTTTGTCTTAGGTAACATTCTTGTTACAGCAAGTGCTAATACTTCTGTTGGCTTATCTTCAAGCATATTCGCAAGTGCACGCTCTTTTATACCACCCATATAACCTGTGTGCCAATAATACTTCTTATCATTCAGCTTATTATTACCTTTGAAGGCAATCTTATCTGCATTGATAACAACAATGTAATCCCCTGTATCAATATTAGGAGTGTAAATTGGCTTGTTTTTGCCCATTAGGTCCATAGCAATTTTTGATGCTAATCTACCTAAAATAGCCCCTTCTGCATCATATAACTTCCACTCTTGTGTAAAATTACATCCTGATTCTCTCTTCTCGCCATTTGCGTTCGATGACGTGTTCTTAGCACCTAGTTTTGCCCAGGTAGTTGACTTCGCAGCTTTCATAAATGTCTATCCTTAAATAAGTATCTTTCTAGTAAAATCAAGAGTAATTTATACACCATATTGCTACCTCTTGTCAAGGAAAATATATATTACCTACAATAAAATAATCTAATATATTTATATTTCATACTTGTACCATACTCTATACACCTGTTTTAATGCTTTACTTATCCTCTCTTATTCATTATAATCATAATTCAATTTATATCAGTATGTAGAATCAAATATTAACTTATGGGGAGTTATATAATGTTTAAATCAAAGTTGTTGTATCTTGCAACAGGTATATTGTCGGTAATCATGTTCTCAAATATTGCGAATGCACAGCAAGTAACACTCGACACTTATAATGAAGGTAACGTGCAAGAAGAGTCAAATGGTGTTGTAGAGTTTATTCCTCTTATGCAAAAACAGGTAAGAGCGATCGGAGCTGTACCTCCTAAACCATTTTTTATTGCACCAATGTTTTTCTACTTAAATGAAAGCAGAAACGTTACTGATGTTAAAGCTACGTTAGTACCTACAACTGGTGCACAACGTCCTGTAGATAATATGTCGATGAAATCTGTTAACTCAGAAACATTTTCAACTGGTATTCGTGGTGGTTTCTGGTTATTTCCATTTCTATCTCTATATGGTATGTACGCATACACGGAAGGAACTACAAGGTTTGAGATTGACTCATCTAAGGTACATGAAAATTTGGTGCCACTAATAAATTCTATAGATACTACAACAAAAATATCTGTACACACAGGAGGAGTTGGCGTTACTGCTGCATACGGTATGAAAGATTTATTCTTTAAAACAGACGTATTCTCAAACATAAATGTTAATACCTCATGGAGTAAAGTATCATTGCTTGATAACCTTTTATTTACTGTAGCTGTCTCAATGAGAGCAGGATTATCTAAAAACTTTGCTAAACACTTTAGAACTTCTTTATGGATCGGTGGAATGTATAGAGGAGGATCTTCAACTAGTACTAAAGTTGGAGGTAAATACTCTGTAAACACCAATATGCATGCGATATACACAGCGCATCAAAGATCTCTATCTCCTTGGAGTATGGTTGCTGGATTACAAATTGGGATTAGCAGATATTTTGATATCATCACTGAATTTGGATTTCTAAATAGATTTCAAGCAAATGTAAACGTATCATTTAACTTCTAATTTTTTATATTATAACAATAATATATTAATAATAAATTAAAGCCTTACACGTTGTGTAGGGCTTTTTTAATGATCTACCCGTATCTTAATCACTATATATGAATAATTTTTTAATATTACTTTACTCACCTTCCATTATAAAATAAATATTATCACATACAAAACATAATAAAAAACCTTTAAATAGCATAAAAAGATTATAATCTAACCTTATATATTAAAAAATGATTGCATAATATTTCATAATATGTTAGCCTCAACACTGTTAAAAAGTGAAGAGAGGTATATGAATGTCATCAATGGATAGTAAAGTTAGTTCAATCTACGATTCAATCGTAAAAAGAAACCCTGGCGAAGTTGAATTTCATCAAGCAGTAAGAGAAGTGCTCGACCAGTTAGATGTAGTATTAGAAAGGCATCCTGAATATTTGGATCAAAAAGTTATCGAGAGAATTGCTGAACCTGAAAGAATGATTACTTTTAGAGTGCCTTGGATGGATGATAATAATGAGATCCATGTTAATAGAGGGTTTAGAGTACAATATTCATCTGTACTTGGGCCATATAAAGGTGGATTACGTTTTCATCCTACTGTTTACTCTGGGATAATTAAGTTTCTAGGATTTGAGCAGATATTTAAAAATGCGTTAACTGGACAAGGTATCGGTGGTGGTAAAGGTGGATCAGATTTTGATCCTAAAGGTAAAAGTGATAATGAAGTTATGAGATTTTGTCAATCATTTATGACTGAACTTCATCGCCATATTAACGACTTCACAGATGTACCAGCTGGTGATATCGGTGTTGGTGCAAGAGAGATCGGATATATGTTCGGACAATATAAACGTATAGTTAACAGATATGAAGCAGGAGTTTTAACAGGTAAAGGATTAGCGTACGGCGGATCTCTTGTTAGGACGGAGGCTACTGGATACGGACTTGTTTACTTCACAGATGAGATGTTAAGAAAAAATCTTGGTACATCATTTGAAGGGAAAAACTGTATCGTCTCTGGATCAGGAAATGTTGCTATTTATGCTATTGAAAAGATACATGAACTTGGTGGAAAAGTTATCGCTTGTTCTGACTCTAACGGATATATACATGATGCAGATGGAATTAATCTAGATACTCTTAAGAGAATCAAAGAGGTTGAGCGTAAACGTTTAACTGCTTACGTTGAAGAACATAAATCTGCTAAATATGTTGCTGGTAGTAACATTTGGGAGATCCCTTGTGATGTTGCTCTACCATCTGCTACACAGAACGAGATCAATCTTGAAAGTGCAAAGTTGTTAATTAAGAACGGCTGTAAAGTTGTTACTGAAGGTGCTAATATGCCAACAACACCTGATGCTGTACACGCCTTTATTGAAGCGAATGTGATCTATGCTCCTGGTAAAGCTACAAACGCTGGTGGAGTTGCAACATCTGCTCTTGAGATGCAACAGAACGCTTCTAGAGATAGATGGACGTTTGATTATGCTGATCAAAAATTAAAAGCTATTATGCTTAATATTCACGATCAGTGCTACAATACAGCTGCTGAGTATAACGTTATAGGTAACTATCTTAAAGGTGCGAATATAGCAGGATTTTGCATAGTTGCTGATACGATGATACCTATGGGATTAATTTAATATTAACTCATAAAAGTAGATTAGTAAAGCTTGAGCAGATTAAGGTTATTTAATACTTGTTTCTATTAAAAGCTTGTCGCAAGCTATAAAGAGAATATGTTTACAATACAAAAATACGGACTATTTAGTCCGTATTTTTTATAATAATTAATAATTCACAACTTACCTAAAAGCAAATTATTCATAGAAATCTAACTCACAATATTAACTATATGTAAATACTTTTTATTACTTGCTTTCATCTCTATCAAAAAA
>CAMRDM010000138.1 GCA_947041225.1 uncultured Deferribacteraceae bacterium
ATTTAGGTTATATATATATGGAAGGCTTGATCATTGAGCAAGACGCAGATAAAGCGTTCGGTTATTTTAAAAGAGCGTGCAATGGTGGCAGTATGGCAGGCTGTACTGATCTTGGAGCATTATATTATGAAAATTTAGGAACGGTTGAACAAGATTTTGATAAGGCGTTTATGTTATTTAAAAAAGCGTGTGATAACGATTATATGCTTGCGTGTTCAGATCTTGGACGTATGTATTCAGAGGGTGCTGGCGTTAAGCAAGATTTTGATAAAGCTGTAGATTTATTTAAAAAAGCGTGTACAGGTGCTGATATGCGAGGCTGTATTAATCTTGGATATATGTATTATAACGGTTTCGGTTTAGAGCAGGATTATAGTAAAGCTATAGAGTTATACGAGCGAGCTTGTAACGGAGAAAGATTTGAGGGTTGTTACAATTTAGGTGTTATGTATCAGTTTGGAACAGGTATTGAAACTAATCCTAGTAAGGCTATAGAGCTTTACGAACTTGCTTGTAAAGGTGGAATATCGCACGCTTGTTTTCAGCTAGGTTTAACATATTATATAGGGCACGATTTAGAAAGATATCCTAAATATGCAGGCAAAGAGATCAAACAAGATTTTAGTAAAGCTGTTGATTGGTACGAGAAAGCTTGCGACGACGGACACCTTCAAAGTTGTGTTGCTGTTGCATCGCTTTATGATTTAGGACAAGGAGTAACGCAGAACTATGAACGAGCTAGAAAGTTGTATGAGAAAGCTTGTGACGGTGGATATCCGAACGGTTGCGGAGTTTTAGGATATATATATATGAGAACGGCAAAGGTACAGATACCGATTTTGAGAAAGCATTAGGTTTCTATAAACGGTCGTGCGATCAAAACTTTATGTATTCATGTGAGGAGTTTAAAGTGTTGTACGATAAAGTATGTACAGATAGTAAAGAGCCTTACTGCGTACAATATAAGTAGAGTTTAAGTTAAAGAGTGGTATTGATTTTTAAAAGAAATTGAAGTATCGTAATATAGTATTAAGGGTAACAATTTGCTAGGAGGAATAATGTTGGATATGATTTGGATGTTACTATTAGCAGGTATAGCGATTGGTATAGTGGTTGCAGTAGTAGTTGCAATATATCAAGGTGTAAAATATTTTGACGGTGGAAACAGAGTTTCAAATAATGTGCATAGAGTTGTAGATAGTAATGGCACAACATCTAATATTGAGGGTAGAGATTCTAACAGTGTAGGCGCTGTATCTAGAGGGGGAAGTATGAAGTGGACGTCGGGGTTAGGTTTTAAGATTGTAATAATTTTTGTGTTAGGTTTTTTGATGCTTATTCCAACAACTTTTATAAGCGAGATAGTTCGTGATAGAGTTGGATATCAGCGTGATGCAGTAGAGTCTGTAGTTGAGCCGATAGGTGGAGAGTTATATTTAAGTGGAGTACTTCTTGTCATTCCGTATACGACTAGAGAATATAATTCAGAGAAGAACGTTACTACTTATGCAAATCATTATACATATATTTCTCCTGAGAGTTATATGGTAGAGGGTGATGTTGAAACATCGATTTTAAATAGAGGTATTTTTAAGATTCCTACATTTTCATCAGACATGAAACTAAACGGTAATTTCGAGAAATTTGTATCTAGCAAAGAGGGTGATGTTGGGTTCGTTTCATACGATATGAGTAAAGCGTTTTTAATTGTTGGTACAGGAAGCAAGAAAGGGTTTAGGAAAGTACCGATAATAAAAATAGGTAATACAGTATTAAAAGAGAATGAAGCTCCATTAACTAAAGATATAACAGTTTTTAGTAATTCATTTATTTATAAATTACCACAAAGATATCTGGAAAACGGTTTTAAGTTTGATACAAGTATAGCGATACAAGGTGCTAACGCTATCAATATAAGACCTCTTAATAGTCAGAACACATTTTCGCTTTCATCAAAATGGAGTGATCCATCGTTTTTAGGAGGCTGGATTCCGTCTAGTAGAGATGTAACAGATGAGGGGTTTAAAGTAACATGGGAAATCCCAGGATTTAATACTTCATTTCCGAAGGTTTGGGATACAGAGGGTAGATCGTATAATCAATTTTCACAAAGCGATTATATCACTACAGATTTCTTACTGTTAAGTGATAACTATAAGAAAACTGTAAAGAGTATTAAGTACGCACTACTATTTATATTCATACCGTTTTTTGCACTATTTTTATCAGAGTTACGCAATAAGAAACCGTTACATTTTATTCAATACTGTTTAGTTGGTTTTGCGAATGTAATATTCTTTTTACTGCTACTATCGATATCGGAGCATCTATCATTTAATCTTAGTTACTTTATATCAGCGATAATGGTAACATCTATCGTATCGGTATATGCAGGGTTTATTACAAATGCTAGGAAGGTTGGTATAGGTATCGCAATAGTTCAACTGTTATCATATATCTTTCTATTTGGAATACTTCAACTTACAGATTATGCGTTAGTTGTAGGATCTTTCGGACTGTTTATGATAATTGCAGCTGCGATGTATATAACGAGAAATGTAAACTGGTTTAATACGATTTCAAAAGAAGATAATTAAGATAGCAATATTTTATAATATAGGTTTTAAAGTAATAGAGTTATCACTGTGAAAAGGGTAACTCTATTTTTTCGATGATAATATTAGTAATGATATTAGTTAGGAGAGAGTTATGTTAGATAAAAAAGTGGTAGTTATCACAACAGGTGGAACGATCGCTATGCGTTACGATGAGTCAACTGATGGATTAGTACCAGCTATTTCAGGAGAAGAATTAATGGACGCTGTACATGGATTAAAAGATATCTGTACGGTAGAAGTTATTGAGTTTTCAAATATACCAAGTCCACATGTAACACCTAAGCTTATGAAAGAGTTGGGTGATAAAGTTGATGAGATAGCATTAGATAAAAGTGTGTCAGGTATTGTCATCACTCATGGTACAGATACGATTGAAGAGAGTGCATATTTTTTAGATCTATATATAAAGACAGAGAAACCAGTTGTATTCACAGCATCAATGCGTAGTGCATCAGAGCAAGGTTCAGATGGTGCTAGAAATATATTTTCAGCTGTAAAAGTTGCATTATCAAACTCTGCGATATCTAAAGGAGTGATGGTTGTTCTTAATGATTTTATTCACTCAGCAGAAGATGTTATAAAAACTCACACTGCGAATGTTGATACCTTTCAATCACCTAACTGGGGAGCGATCGGATACGTTGATTTTGATAAAGTTATATTTAAGCGTAATATTGTTAATAGATTGAAGATTGATACAGATAAGATAGAGGAGAGTATATATCTTATAAAATCTTTTACAGGTATGAGTTCAGATATATTTGATTTTCTAATAAGTAAGAGAGTTGCAGGAGTTGTTGTTGAGGGTTTCGGTAGAGGTAATCTTCCACCGTTAATAGTAGACGGCATTAAGAGAATGATCGATGCGAATATTATAGTTGTTTTAGTAAGTAGAGTTATTGAGGGAAGAGTTCTTGATGTGTACTCTTATGTTGGTGCAGTAAAACCTATGAAAGAGATCGGAGTAATATTAGGAGGCGAGCTTACAAGTCAGAAAGCAAGATTGAAGTTGATGTTGTTGATGGGTAGATATCGCACTAAAAAGGAGATAGAAAAATATTTTGATTAGTTATCTTAATTATAGTTAATTGAAAGTGAATACATATAATGTATAACTGTTTTAATTATTTACAATATTTATTAATTACTGTATTGTTCTAAGATAGTGAGCAACAATTATTTAACTATGGAGATATGATGAAACATATTACGTTATTACTTTCAATACTTCTGTTTTCAACTTCTGTTATGGCACAAGATATAGATCCATTTGATGTTGATATGAAGAGATCTATTGATCCATCGGCAGACAATGCAACTAGTAAGAGTGATAATAAGTCAGTTAATACGACTGATATATCAGATAATAAAACTACCCTTAAGAATAGAGTGATAGATAATGAAACTTTATCAAACGATAAAAAGCCTACTACAGTTACGGATAATAAAACAACTATCCCAAACGATAACGGAACTAGTACTACAAAG
>CAMRDM010000139.1 GCA_947041225.1 uncultured Deferribacteraceae bacterium
CTCATTCAAGTTTGCAGATACTTTAAATGCCGATACGATAATCTTTCACCCAGGTATCGCTGGAGATTATAAAGAGTCTGCTATACAGATGTCTCAGATAAATGACTCTCGTGCTGTTGTAGAAAATAAACCGTATAAACTAGAGATTGGCAAAGGATCAACATTAAAAGAAACCGATAGGTCTGTTGGGGCAAAATATAGCGACATAAAATATATATTAGAAAACACATCACTAAAATTTTGTCTAGATATTGGACACTCCGTAGCTACATCGAACGCTCTTGATCTTGATGTATACGAAGAATTAAATAGATTTAATAGCTTAGCACCTCAACATTATCATCTCTCTGATGGAGATATTAATTCAGATATAGATTCGCACTATAATATAGGTAATGGTAATTATGATTTTAAAAAACTATTTGAAATTATAAACGATGATATATCTATAACGATTGAATCTAATAAAAATAGTAACGAAAATTTAGACGATTTTATTACTGATCTTAGAAACCTAAAACCTTTTCTGAACCGTAAATAATGAACACTTTTTAAAGTTGGTTTTGAATAAATTTTTGAATAAAATATTATATATAATTCAATCTGAAATAAATTACTAGCTTCCGTAAATAGTACGACAACCTAAAATATAATCAATATGGTAAGCTACATTGCAAATACATAACCCTACTCTTTACAATTATTTTAATCCTTTTTATCGCTATTTTTTTCACTTGCTGCAACAATTTTTTCTATCTCTTCTTGCTGCTTAGCGAGCTTCACATAATATAAACGCTTCTTATCTTGTAGCTCATCATACCTTGCAATTTTTAATGCACGGCTTCTCAAATCTAAAATAATCGCAAAATAAGCTCCAAGGGCTAATATAAACATAAAGACATCAAGTCTACTCATATCACAATCCTCGCACTACTATAGTTACTTAATCGGATTTATACAGATATTATTAACAATTATTTTTCTACCACTACAATACAATCAATATTTTGTCTTGATAATAATAAGGTAATCAAATATAATTGATCAAGTTATATATAACTCAAAGAGGTTTATACCAATGAAAAAATTAGTTGTTTTAAGTATTCTTGTAATCTTTACATCAATTGGATGTGATACTATCAAAGTTAAATATGGGAACAAAGGTGATAACAGTACGTCAAAACCTAAAAATGAACTAGTTAATAGTAACGATAATATTAGTAAACCTATCACAAGTATAGATGATATCGACAGCATTATGAATGATAACAGTAGCGATTTTAATAATAATACTGTAACTGGAATACAAACTAATAATCAATCATTACTCGATGATGGGTTTGGAACACTTAACAGCTATATAAATAGATATAATATACTTGAACAAAATATGGAAAAGAATTTTACTCTATTTGACGACAAGATAAATGCTTTAGAAAATAATGTTAGATATTATCAAAATGAAACCGATAACTTATCTGTAAAAATAGTAAACCTAAATAGTCAAATAAGTAGTTTAACCGATGAAAATAACGCATCTACTGCGCTAGTAAATAAATTTAAAAACTATATCGTGATATTTTTTATAGTTATTTTAGTTATTATTGTAAGTTTAATATTTGTTATAATCTCTGTTTATGTAAGGCTTGGAAAGATAAAAAATATTATACGTAAAGAACCTGCGAAACATAGTGAACAGACACAACAGACTGAACCTACTACTCCTACTGATGAAAAGAAAAAAGTTAGTACAAGAAAAAATATGACAGTAATTGATACTACTGATGATAAAAAAAATAACGACGACAATAAGTAGTGTAATATTTTAATAGTTTAGAAATTTTTAATAAAATGAGAACGGCATGTAATCCATTAAAGATTATGTGCCGTTATTATTTACAGAATACATTAATAATATTTTATAGCGTAATTGATAAGGATGAATTATACTGTAATTTATCAAACAATAAAAAGAAATTAAACGGAGATTTTATGAAAAATATATTGGCAATGATTTTAATAATAGGAATTATATCATGTACTGATGAAAAAGGTACAACAACTAAACCTATCTCAGGACAGATACCTAGCGACAATAAACTGGTTCTAGAAGGAACTCCAATAACTAATAATGTATCTATAGCTACTGTACCTACAAGTGCTGTAGATGGAATAGAAACAACAGATGCTATAGAGTATAATCTCTTAGATAGACTATATGATACTGTCTGGTTTCAGTCAGAAGAAGATATTGATGATGGAGTAGTTGAAGTTGAAACAGAGTTTCTATTCTTCAAAAAAATCGGTAGTACAGTGCGACTTGATGAAGTAGAAATGGAGAATGGAATTATAGATCCTCCTGATGGAGATAATGAATATAGCGAACTTACAGAAATAGATAATACCGTTGATACAGCAACTTTAAATGCTTTTGTTGCGAAAAATATTGAGTTTGAAAATGGGCATATAGACGATGCAGAGTATGAAGGTTATTACCTCAAAGATAATAGAACTCTTTATGTGATTGATGATGATACTGCACAACAGGTAAAAACTAAACTTCAAGCTATGATCCAACTTACTGATGCTCAATTAGAATTACATTATAATGATGATAGATATCTATTATCTGAGAAACCAGTAGTAGACGTTGTTCCAAATACACCTGCACCGTAGCATAAAAACAATTAATTAAATAGTTATTATCACAAAACATAAACCCCTCAATAACATGAGGGGTTTTATTTTTAGCTTTTAACTTATTAAATTTTATCAGAAAATTTTTATATTCAATATAACTCTATTTTCTATCTTTCTTCTTTTTCTTGGCTTTATTCATCTTCATATTTATCACATCATCTTTCAATCTAAATTTCACCGTCAATGATGCGATGTCGATCGAGTGAACATTAATAGCGATCTCATCACCTATCTTATAAGTCTTTCCACTCTTTTTACCGATCGCACGTTTACTATCTGAGGCAAACTCATCAAAATTAATATCATCAAAATCTAATATTGCAGGTAAAGATATCCTCTCTATAAACAATTTAAAACCGTGACTATTGATACTATTTATTGTAGCAATATAATCATCTTCAAAATGTTCATACAGATACTCTATCTTCTTAAACGAACTAATCTCAGTTTCAATTTCAAATGCAACTCTCTCAAGTTCTGTAGATCTTCTTGCCACGCTATCTAAATAATCTTCATCATATTTAGATGTGTACGTTGAATTAGGTTTGTTCGCTAACATCGATAATTTCTCAAGAAGCAATCTATGCACAATAAGATCTGGATAACGTCTTATAGGGCTTGTGAAATGAGTATACGCCTCTGAATTTAACCCGAAATGTCCTATGTTATCGGTGCTATACTCTGCACGCATCATCGAGCGTACTAATTTCGGAAGTAGCAATGATGAGTATTTTGAATTTGTAGCAAGGATAGAATATATAGAAATACTTTTCACACTATTATCATTTACATAATTTATATCAATACCTAAACTTTTTGCAAGCTCAAGCCACTCAATAACTTTACTGTTATCTGGTTTATCATGCACTCTATATATCGATGTTAAATCGCTCTCATTCAAATACGATGCAACTGCTTCATTTGCAGATATCATAAAAAACTCAATCGCTCTTTCTGATACCCCTCTCACTACTTGATACACATCTTCAACCGATCCATCATCTCTAAACTTAAATTTATTCTCTGGAAAATCAAATGATATATAATCTGAATTAAGTTTTTTCTTCTCAAAAATATTATATAAATCTTCAAAATCTTTTACAAACTTTAATAAACCTTTATCATCTGTAACAGCTCTTCCATCTATTAATTCGTTAACGTAATTGTAAGTTAATCTCTCATTACTTTTTATTATAGATCTATAAAATTGTTTATCTAATATAGCTCCATCATTTCTATCAACAATCATTTTCACAGTTACTGTTCGACGCAATACTTTTGGAAGTAAACTACAAAGATCTGTCGATAACTCTTCTGGTAACATAGGGATTGCAAACTGAGGAAAATATATTGATGTGCCTCTACCCCTTGCATACTCATCTAACTTAGAGTCTTC
>CAMRDM010000140.1 GCA_947041225.1 uncultured Deferribacteraceae bacterium
GTTAAATATTTAGTTGATAACGGTGCTGATATAAAAGTTGTAGATAAAAGAGGTTTAACACCGTTAATGGAGGCTGCAAAATCAGGCAGTATTAAAACAGTTAGGTTGTTAGTTGATGCAGGATCAGATATTAATGCAAGAACGGGTACAGGTTCAACTGTGTTAATGTTTGCCTCAAAAGGTAACAGTGTTGATAATGTTGAGGTTGTTCGTTTATTAGTAGATAAAGGTGTAGATTTGAATGCTACAGATAAGAACGGTACAACTGTTTTAATAGCTTCCACATATTTGATGTCATCATCACTAAGTGGCGATACGGCAATGACTAATCTGCTTATAGAGTTAGGTATGGATGTGAATGTTAAAGATAATGATGGCAATACAGCATTAATAACGGCTGCTATGAATGGTAATAAAAAAGTTATACCTATACTTGTTAATGCAGGTTCAGATATTGATACTAAAAATAGGAACGGAGAAACTGCTTTAATAAGGGCAAGTAGTGAAGGAGAGATAGATACAGTTAATATCCTTTTAGAGTTAGGAGCAGATGTTAATATTAAAGATCATAATAAAAAAACTGCATTAGATTATGCGTCAAGCGGTGGGTATGATGATGTTGTTGAATTGCTTGCGGCATCAAGTGGCAGTAAGGGTGCTGGTAGTAAATATCTAAAAAAGTCAGAGAAAGTTAATCTTAATAAAGAGCTTCTAAAGGCATCAGAGAAAGGTGATTTAAAGCAGGTTAAGTTGTTACTTAAACAAGGTGCAGATATAGAGAGTGTAAACGGTTTCGGTTCAACTCCATTAATCGTTGCGTCATCATCTAATCATATTGATGTGGTTAAGTATCTATTAAAATCAGGAGCAGATATAGAGTCTTACAATTATGGAACAGCACTTGTTAATGCAGCATATTCTGGAAATTTTGATATTGTAAAATTGTTGATTAATAAAGGTGCGAATATTAAAAGTCGTAATGGACAAGATATGACGGTATTAATGGTTGCGTGCATTAATGGGCATTTAGATCTTGCACGTTATTTGCTTAAACTAGGTGTAGATGTGAATGATGTTGATAATCAAAATAGTACTGCATTAATAGTAGCAGGTTTTGGTGGCAACTTAGATACTGTTAAACTGTTAGTAAAGTCAGGTGCAAATATAGATGATAAAAATGATGATGGCAGAACGGCGTTAATGCGATCTGCACGCATGGGACATTTAGAAGTTGTAAAATATTTAATAGATCAAGGTACAGAATATAAAGGTAAAGATAAGTACGGCGTAACGGCGTTAGAGATGGCTGATGATAATGGTAATAAAGATATAGTTAAATATTTAAAAAGTAAAGGTGCAAAATAGTATAGATATAATAGTAATCATAAATTATCAAGGAGATTACAATGGAGTACATGGACAGAGTTGTAGTTAAGCGAAGTATAAAAACACAGTTAATATATCTAATCATTAGTTTATTTGTAGGATCGATATTTGGATTAATTTTTTATTTAGATTTAAGTAGTGTTCGTTATATTAATATTTTAATAAATGTTTTTGCAGGTGCGTTTGTATTATTCTTTGGCTTATTAGTTCTTCACATATTGAGGAGTTTCACAAAACCGTTGTTAGTTATTGATGCAGTAGGGTTTCTTAATAACGGTGCAAAATATGGCATGATCCCATGGAGTAATGTGAGATATGTTTATAATGCAAAATCTAAATCAAATAGGAGTAAATCATCAAAATATATCGGTGATTGTGATATCGGTATTGAGCTTCTAAGTTATGATGATTTTATGAATTCATTATCAAAATCTAAACGTAAGTCAGAGAGTTTATTTCTATCAGTTCTTATTCCAGTGATTATAATTGATGCTACTTTTGCAAAAAGAGATATTAAAGATATTGTAGATATAATGAGAAAATACCTTGCAGAGTATCAGCGAAGTAACGAGGGATATAGTGGTTATGAGTCTAAAAATAAAGTTGTAGAGAAGTTTGATAAGATAGTTTTAGAGCGACGCGGTGGACGCATAATGATGGGCTTCTGTTTAGTAATGGTTGCGATCTTTTCAATAATAATGTCAGTTGTTATTATGGAGGGTATGATTGAAGTTGGTATCATGTTGCTACCATTTGTCATAATTTTTGGATCGTTAGCGATTAGGGTATTTATCAAGACTAAAAATAAAACTCCTGTGATGGTTATAGATAGAGATGGGTTTACTGATTATGAAAACAACGCTGGTTTAATTTTATGGCGAGATTTAGAAAGTATGGAAGTTGTATCAAGGACACGTACCTCAAAGGATTCAGATGGCAGAACAACTGTCACCGTAACTACGACTATTGACGTCAAGGTTAAGGGTATAGATAAATTGATAATGCTCACACTTTTCGGATCTAATGAAACTCATGAGGATGTAGCAGATGTAATGCGTAGATATCAGAGTGAGTATATAAAAAACAACTCCAGTTCAGAATATTAAAAGAAGTGTGATTTATAATGAAAAATACAGATAGAGTTATAATTAAAAGAAATTTAATTAAGCAGTGGTTATATATAATTACTTGTGGAGTGTTTTTGCTTATTTTTTTATCGTTCTTCACGGTGGATATTTCAGATACAGTAGATGTTTTTACAACTTTTTTTAGTACTATCGGTATTATAGGAACATCAATATTTGGATATTTCACTATCACATTATTAAGAAGTTCTTTCAGACCGTTAATGGTTATAGACGGAGAAGGTTTTGTAGAGACGGGTAGATTTATATGTTTTGTACCGTGGAGTAATGTAGCCAATATATGTGAGGCTGGATCGAACTCTAAATGGTTTAGATTACGCAATCGTAATAGAGGTAAGGTAGAGATAGAGTTAATAGATGCAACTGAGTTTTTAAATTCTTTATCAAGGTTTAGAAGATTGTTAGTTGGCAGAAGTTTATCTATTAGAAAACCTAAAATCTATATTAGCCTTAGATTTACAGCTGTGAGTGATGTAAATATAGTAGATGATATGAATAGGTATTATAATATTTATCAAACAACGGTTGGTGGTTATAACGCTTTAGAAAAAATTGATAATATTGTAGATAATTTAGATAGAGTAGTATTTGCAAGATCATTTTTTAAAGGGTTTATAGCGATAGTTGTAGTATCTATTTTTATTACATTTTTTGTAATAGCAATGTTAATTACTGGTATACCTAAGGGAGTGTTTAGTTCTCTAGTGATACTTTTTTTCGGATTTTTGACATTTATACTTGGAAGAATTGCGATAAACTTGATCCGTAAAATATTATATAAAATACCTGTATTGGTAATAGATAGAGATGGATTTACTGATTACACCAATAAGAGAGCTGTAATTCTTTGGAGCGATGTAGAGGGTATAGATGTTGTAACAAGAACAAGCAGATCAACAGACTCAGATGGAAAAAGAAGCACAACGTATAGTACAACAATAGATATTAAACGTATAGGTATAGATAAATTGCTTAAACTTTCATTATCGTTTGCTAAAGAAACAGAGGAAGAGATTGCAGATATAATGGTTATATATTATGAAGCGTATAAGAAAGAGAAAGATGTAAAGAAAGAAGATATCAACCCACATAATTATTCATCTACCTATGAATATGATATTAATGATTTTGGAAAATCAAATGAGAAAAAGTTAGGGATAGACACAATAGTAGATACAGAGATAAATATTGAACCTGCACTTAAAATTATATTAGTATCTGAGGCTGAGCCAGATAAGATGAATATTATCGAATATGCTTGTGATTGCGATATAGAGAAAGTAAAAGAGTGTGTAGCAAATGGAGAAGATATAAATAGTATAGATGGGTATGGACAGACAGCTTTATTTTTTGCATCAGTAAATGGAGAATTAGAGATAGTAAGTTATTTAGTAGAAAACGGCATAGCAATAAATCATGTAAATCATGGTGGAGATATCGCATTAATATTTGCATCAGAGGCGGGTGTTTTAGATGTAGTTCAGTATTTATATGATCAAGGTGCAGATATTCATCATAAAAATCATAATGGCTATACGGCGTTAGATGTAGCAA
>CAMRDM010000141.1 GCA_947041225.1 uncultured Deferribacteraceae bacterium
AATCCCAACTAATCGAACTATTATAACTAATCCAATAATCGCAATTAACCAATCCCAACTAATCAAATAATCGCAATTAACCGATCGCAACCAATCCAATCAATCAATTATAAAAATAGCCCCCTCAATATCACTATCAAGGAGGCTAACTAAAACTATTAAAATAATCTATCTTTAACTAATATCTACTCTTCAACTACGCCTTTATACCATTTATCTGCGTCTCTATATCTGTAGCAATAATGAGAGCGTTATCGATAATATCATATAAGTAGTACGTATTATGTATACTCTTAGATCTACTGCTTCCTTTAGCTATTCTTGTGAGTAGTATAAATCTTCTATACTCCATCTCCTGTTCCTTATTCATATCATCTTTCAGTGATAATAAGGACGTACTAGCTGTTTCAAGCTCAACCATTTTAGCTACATAATCATCTCTAAAGGACGTATAAAGTTCCGCATAACTATCATCATGACAATCTATACAACCTTGAATAGTTGGGGCTTCTCTAGCCTCATAATGACAGGACTCACAAGTAACTGAAGGCATCATCCACGTTTGATTATCTATACCCAATTTAGATGCCGATGTTCCTTCTTGTAAAGCTACAACATCGGTATGGCAAGTTGCACAATCTGTATTCGCAGGCATTTTTGTGAACTCTTTCTTCTCTCTTTCTTGATCGTGACAAGTGAAACAATCCTCCATCTTTATGGACAATATCTCGCCAGGCTCATCAGGATGAGACACCTTAGAGTGACAATTTAAACATGATAGATCAACAACTTTCATATGTGTTTCATGTTGAGGATTAATTCCTAAACCTTGTTCTTCTGAATAAATATCAATCATTCCCATCTTATCCAAAAATGCAGGATTCTCTATCTTATCCATACTCCGCATATGAAAACCAAAGAATGACATAATCGTATTATCTCTTATCTCTTGATTGACTTCTGTCGTATGGCAATACGCACACCGATCTGAAGGCATTAAATTTATCGCATACGATAGATTATCTATCGGTTTATTTAGAAACGCTATCTTCTCTTCACGAGTAGTAGTAATCTCGCCATAAACATCTTTTAAACCACCAATTTTTGCTTCCATATAACCAAAAAAGCCTGGATCTCCATGACAATCAATACAAGAAACATCAACCTGTGCATGCATAGTGTCTTTCCAAGTGTTATACTCAGCACCTGCACCCGTTTCTTCCATTACATGACACATACCACAAAATTTCGCTGTGCTTGTTGCATGTAAAACACCATATGTACCATACAAAAATACAAAAAAACCTACCATAAGAATTATGATAAATAATGATGGTCTTTTCTTTGCAAAACTTGAAATAGAAGAGAGTAACTTTTTAATTCTACGCATAATAATCATCCCACATTTCATACTATTTTATTTCAATGTAAACAAAATAGCTTAAATTTTAAAACTACTAATATCGCTAAATAGAACATAACTAATATTAAAATATACCTTTTGCTAAGTACTACTCAATCCAATTACTCAACCTTTCAATTGTAACAATTTCCATGTTCTGCAATTATAACAATCTCTCAACATCTCGTATTATCTCATTACGAAACAAAATAGCATAAAGCAAAGTAACTTGATTTACTAAATTGTTGTTATAATAAGAAAATCCTAATAATAAGTGAAAGGTAGAACTAAAAAATATTAAGGATATTATAATACTATTATAATACAATATAATTTAATTGAATTAAGAAAAATCACTTCTACATAAATAAATATTATTCAAATGTACAAAGCAGTTAGCAATAATTAATATAATTATCACTAACTACTTTTAAATTGAAATATAATTTATTAAACAACAAATAAAAGTATTAAAGATACTACTAATGCGTAAATTGCGATAGACTCGATAAGAGCTAAACCAATAATCATTGTAGTGAATATTCTATCAGCAGCACCAGGATTTCTAGATATAGACTCAACTGCTGAACCGATTGCTTGACCCATTGCTTTACCTGTACCTAACGCAGCAAGTGCTATAGATAATGATGCAGCAAGAAATAATGCCCATGAGTTGTCAGAATGTTTAACTGCAACCTCTTGTGCGAAAACAAAACTTTGAGATAGAACTAACATTGAAACTACTAATAATGCTTTTTTCATAAACGAAAACCTCCAAAATGTAATATATTAATGCCTATAATTAATGTGCTTCTTCAAGTGCACCACTTATATAGACCATTGATAACATCATAAAAACGTACGTTTGAAGTAGTGACGTAAACACAATCATTCCCATCATAGGGATCGGAACAAATAACGGTGCTAAAAAGAATAATAGTATTAAAACTAAATCCTCTCCTGCAATGTTTCCGAATAAACGCATTGTTAATGAAAGTGGACGTGCAAGGTGAGTGATAAACTCTATAACAATTATTAATGGTGCAAGTACTAAAACTGGACCAGTAAATTGTTTGATATAATGTGCACCATGTTTCTTTATACCTATATAGTTATAAAGTATAAATACAGCGATCGCAGGAGCAGCTGTTGTGTTCATATTTGAGGTTGGAGCGATCAGTCCTGGAACGATACCGATTAAGTTGGATATTGCAACATACATTCCTATACCAAAAATAAATGGTATATATGGGCGTCCTTCTTTACCCATAATATTATCGCCTAGATCGTAGACGAAAACAATTATTCCCTCAACAAAACTTTGTGATTTAGTAGGTATTTCTCTTCTCATTCCGAGCGTCATTAAACCAAGTATAGTAATAATAACTAAGGCAATAAAAAGCATTACAACTTGCAAATATCCGTGTTGTAGATCTGCAGGTAGTAACGCGGTAATATTAAGAGGATGTTCCATTTCTTAACTCCGTAATATAATTTATTATGTAATATATCGTATGTATTGTAAAAGGCACTGTTATACCGATAATGAGGTATATAGGATCTGTTTTAAAAAAATAAAAACTTGAAGCAACAATAACTCCAAAAACTCCCCATCTAAAAGCCGACACGACCAACATACTTGATGGTCTATCTTTCTTAATAAGAATAGCTTCTAACAACCTTCTTAGAAGTAAAATATCTATACTAGCGGCGATAAAACCGATAATATACGATGTGGCTAGAAAAAAAGTACTCAGTCCAATTAGTATGATATATGTAATAAATGCAAAAATCAATAAAATTATTAAAAATTTATCATTTTTGACCATTCATCATTCCCGTCTTCTTTAAAATCTTATACACGCTTTTAACTCCAGAGATTAAACCAAGTATAAGAAATATCAAAGAAAGATACGGTTTTGTACCAAATTTAAGATCAAGAAAATAACCCATTGTTGCACCTACAAATATAGATGAAACAAATAATAAACCGATTGATGCAAAATCTACTATACTGCCAAAAGATTTACCCTTTATAGGATTAGATAGTTTCATGTTAGCAAATAACCCTTCGCCCTTCGTACTGCTTTCATTTGACGAGCCGTTGCCACCTGCTAATTGAGTACCATTATCGACTAACTTATCGTGATTATTAGCATCGATACGATTAGTACCATTACCTATCGCATCGTTACTATTATACTTGCTATCAATATTATCATCGATACCACTATCAATAACAGCACTAACACCTTTACTGTTTTTCACTTTTTTATCTAACTTATCGCTACTCATTTTTTTTCACCAAACTGAGATCATAATGATTTTAAAGATTCATAATGTGCTTTCAAAGTGTTGCCTATCTGTTCATCACTATGTGCAATAGATACAAATGCAGACTCATACTGTGCAGGTGCTAAATAAACACCGTTATCAAGCATAGAGTGAAAATATTTTGCATATAAAACTGTATCTGATGATGTAGCTGTTACATAGCTATCAACTGGTTTATCGGTAAAGTATAAACATGATAACGATTCAATCTGATTAAATGTATAATTTAATCCTAATTTTTTCAGATTTTCTCTATATCCATTATACAGTTTTCTACTTTGTTCTGTTAGTTTTTGATAGAAATTTCTACGAGATAATTTCTCAAGCATCTTAATTCCAGCAGCC
>CAMRDM010000142.1 GCA_947041225.1 uncultured Deferribacteraceae bacterium
CACACACGCCCAACTGACACACACGCCCAACTGACACACACGCCCAACTGACACAAAAAACTAGAAAGAACCTTTCAGAGCGTTCTTAACATTAAGTGCGATAGCCTCTTTACTAAGAAGTGTAGGCATAGACTCTATCTCATTAAAACAATCTATAATATTCCAACTCTCGTTCTTCGCAATACGTAAATATTCATCGTATACCAACTGTTGGTAACTACTATCCTTCTCATGAATATCCACTTTCTGCAAATCAATAGGAGTTGTAATATTCTCGTTTCGCATATGGATTAATTGTGATGTGATTTTTGGATGTGTATTAAGAAATAATATCTTATCAGGTTTTGGAATACCTAATCTATTATACTCTAAATCTGATACCCAACTGATAAACTCATCTTTCTTACTAACAGGAAGTTTAGCAGCTTGATGAGCGTAATTTGATGATACATATCTATCGGCTATAACAACTTTATTTTCAGCAAGAGATGCTTTAATTTTATTACTCATCTCAAATCTGTCAAGTGAGTATAATATAGCTGCAAATTCAGCAGGGATACTTGTAAGATCACCGAACTCGCCTGCTAAATATAGAGAAACAAGTCTCGATGCTTCTGTTACGCCATACGAGGGAAATGAGTACACAATATTTTGTATATTTAAACTATCTAGATACTCAGAAAGTAGTTTAGTTTGAGTCTCCTTACCAGACCCATCTATGCCTTCTAAAACAATCAGCATCTTCCATCAAGAGCATATACACATAAAAACTATCTAGTACATATATCCATCAACTACGTCTCATATACATCAATACAAAACATCATAGAATACACACACAGCACACAGTTTTATATAATACACTCATCCCCTTTAAATTTATATCACCTTAAATAAAAACTATTACAATCTACATTTAACATTCAGCTCTATTTTAATGAGTGTGAGTACCACCTACTCCCATTACCATATCGCTAAGAATAATATCTTTACCTTCTCTCAAAGCCTCTATATATGTTATTAACGCCTCAGGAGCTTTAACAGATCTTATATATCCTATGATTTCTTCTTTTTCATCTTCAGTCATTTTTGCACTAGATAAATTTTTCTTATCAACACGAGCAACAACAACGTAATCATTAACTAGATATGGTTGATCTATCATCACTCCACCATCTGAAGTTAAGATATTCCTCATTAAAGTTACATTATCAACTGCATTTAAATTTGTTTCAGCATTAAACCCGTTATACTTATTAACTCTAACATTATATTGTTTTGCAATAGCATTAATATCTTTATCTACCATAGATTTAGACACTTCTTCCAACGCAATCCCGCCTGCAATATTTTTCTTATAATCAGTAAGAACAGTCTTTTTAATTGTATCAAATGCAGGGACAATAGACTCTTTAGCATCTTCAATTTCAAATAGATATACATTATCTCCATCTTGAATAAGTTGACTAATATCTGATTTAGATAATTTAAATAATCTATTAATATTTATAAGATTAACAAGTTGTGGAGGTATTTTATTTTGATCAAAGAAACCAGTTTTATATATTTTTAGATCTTTACCTTTTTCAGTTTTAGAAAACGCAGAAATATTTCCTAGAGCTAAAACTTCTTTAAATTGTTCAAGGATATAGCTTCTAAACAGTGCGTCTAACTGTTCTTTTCTAAGTTCAGTAACGATCTCTGTTTCTACTTTATCAAGTGTTGAGACTTTATCACCGACTGTATATTTTTCTATATTCATTGCATATCTTTCTTCAATATCTTTATCATCTATCGTAATATTATCTATATCAAATTCATCTTTTTTAAAAACAATATATTTCAATTTAATTTCTTTTTCAGTTTTATAATTATCTTGATTATCATTTAAATATGTTTTCAAATTTTCATCAGTTATATTATCAGTGCCGAATTTTGCAGTAGGGATCATAGCATACGATATATTTCTTGTAGTTGTTCTTGCTTCATGTTCCAGATCAATCTCTTGCTCCGTTACAACTAACCCAGCTGATGAGATCAAAACTCTTACCTTACTAAGATATAAATCATCTCTAACCGACTCTTCAAACATAGTAGGAGACATTCTATTTGATGCTAAGATTTCTTGATAGAGCATCGGATCAAATACTCCGTTAGTATGGAAGCTAGGGATAGATGCAACCGTACTAATCACTTCTTCATCTGAAGCTATAACTCCGAGTTTTTTAGCTTCCTCAATTAGTAGGTATCTATCAATATAATCATTTTGGATAATTTTATCTATATCATTGTTAGCAGCAAATTGTTCAAATAAAGGTCCATAACTCTCTCTAAGTGTTGCAATAGATGAGTCATGAAAATTTCTGTATTCAGCATACGATAATGATTTACCATCAATTTTCACAGCGAAATTTCCTTCCGTTTCGTTAGGACCAAGTCCCCAAACAACAAATATAGTTGAAAGAAATGCAAGAATAACTATCCACAAAACAATAGTCAAAAATTTACGATTTCCTCTCATAGCGTTTAACATATACTCAGCCTCAATAAAAATATTAGAATTTTCGTACCGATTAAAGATTACTATCAGCATACAAATGAAGACCTGACGACGTCAACTACACATAAAAAGTATCGTTACCGTTGCTTCTGTTACGACCTGGCGGAGTTCACAAACTAAAATATTGTAGTGTCAACCAGTCAGGCCATCATAAATATACTGATATAAGCAACTAACTTTATACTCTAAATACCTATAAGTCAAATAAAATAATTAATCTTTTATAAAATATATCCGAATAATTATGAAATTAATATGTTTCATTTATAATCTTTGTAATGTGTGTATACTACGGTTGATTATCATTTTATGATTAATATAAAGACGAGAGAGAGAGAAAATGAAAAAAAGAAATAGCTTATTTTCGACTACATTACTACTGATTTCCCTTTTAATTATAGGTGGATGTTCAGTAGCTACAACTTCTACTAATGCTAGCAGATCATTCTTTGAAGAAGGGAAAAGGCAGATCATGCAGAAGGATTTTGATAGATTTGAAGAAGTTATAAGTAGATATGCAAAATCAACATCAACACTTAACAACTTTACTATGAAGATCGCTGATGCTGATCCTAAAGCGAAAACTATTCTTGAGTTTGAAGTTATGTACTCTTATGTTGGAAGCTTTAAAAAAGATCCATACGATGAAGAGGTAGAAAAACTTCTTGATAAATCAAAAATATTTGAAACATACCAGATTTATTGTAACAGTAAAAAAGCAAGATTTATTAAAAGTACATCTAGCAGAAATATATATGTATGTACTAAAGGTACTGGCAAAACAAGAGAGTATTTATTTGCAATAGATAATCCAGATGTTGCAACAGGCTACTATTACGGTAATCCGATGTACTCTAAGGCTTTCAATGTATACTCGGTTATTTTCTCTCGTAGTGAAAGAATGTTTAAAAAAGATTTAAAATAGTTACTATTACGATTACTTTCAATTGAAATTATTAAGATGAAATATAAAGTTTATAAAAAACCCCTGTCCCTTAAAGGATGCAGGGGTTTTATAATTTAGATAGTACGCACCTTACAATCAGAATAGATTTAGATACTATACTTTATTGTTGGATAATTTAACTGTTACGCTACTATGCGTTAATACTCGGTTACGTTACTATGAGTTAATACCGTGTTACGCTACTATGCCTCAACACTTGGTTACGTTACTATGTGTTAATACTTGGTTACGCTACTATGCCTCAACACTTGGTTACGCTACTATGCGTTAATACTCGGTTATGTTACTATGTGTTAATACCGTGTTATGCTACTATGCGTTAATACTCGGTTACGTTACTATGTGTTAATACCGTGTTATGCTACTATGCGTTAATACTTGGTTACGTTACTATGCCTCAACACTTGGTTACGTTACTATGTGTTAATACTAGGTTATGCTACTATGCGTTAATACCGTGTTATGCTACTATGCCTCAACACTTGGTTACGCTACTATGCGTTAATACTTGGTTACGTTACTATGCCTCAACACTTGGTTACGTT
>CAMRDM010000143.1 GCA_947041225.1 uncultured Deferribacteraceae bacterium
CTTAATTATTACTACAAAAAATGAGCGATATCAATCATTCTTGCAACTTATTTGCTAAAAACTATTGACATTATTGAGCGAACAAGTTAATATTTAATCAATATTTGAGCGAAAAAGGATCGAATTATGAACTTGATTGTTATGCTTACAAAAAATGATGTTACAGTTTCAAATGCAAAAGAAGTATTTTTATCCTGTACTGACATCCCTGTTAATCACTGGGGATTTAAAGATGTAGGACTACCTACTGATCAAATGAAAGACCTAGTTAAAACAATTAAAAATTCTGGTAAAAATACATATCTTGAGGTAGTTACTTACACAGAGGCTGAGTGCATAGATGGAGCAAAACTTGCTGTTGATTGCGATTTTGATTATTTAATGGGGACAACATATTTTGCTTCAGTGGCAGAAATACTAAAAAAATCGAATACAAAATATTTGCCATTTTGTGGTAAAGTTTGGGGAAGCCCATCTGTTCTTGGAGATACTGTTGAAGATATTGTAGCAAGTGCGAAGTTACTCCAAGAAAAAGATGTTGATGGAATAGATATTCTTGCATACAGATTTACTGGTGATGTAAAATTACTATTATCTAAATACTTTAAAGAAGTCAGTATCCCTACAATTATTACAGGTAGTATTGATACCTTTGAAAAAATAGATTACATTAAAAGTATAAATCCTTGGGGATTTACAATGGGTAGTGCACTTTTTAATCAGAAATTTGTTCAGGGAGCTAATGTTCATGAAAATCTTCAGTCAGTATACAACTATCTTACAAAAATAATCCCCTCTTAAACTTATTATTATTTTTAATTAAAGGAGTATATTATGTATAAAGTTGCAATTATTGCGGATGATTTCTCAAGTGTTACAGATTGTGGTGTTCAATTTTCTAATAAAAATCTTAAAACAATAGCATTTAGTGAAATACCCAAAGAAAAAATAATAAATGAATACGATATTATCTCAATTGATACTGATAGTCGAGCTTTAAGTAGTGAAAAAGCATATCAGTCAATAGTAAAAGTTGCAAAATATGTAAGTGAGCTCGGATGTAAAAGAATATATAAATCAATAGACTCTCTTTTAAGAGGAAATCTTGGTGCAGAGATAGATGGGCTTTTGGACACCATACCATTTAAGGCAGCTCTGATTGCACCAGCATTTCCTCATTATGGGAGAACAACAGAAAATGGAGTGCATTATCTTAATGGAGTTAGGATATCTGAAAGTTCTGTTGCTAAAGACCATATTTGCCCATCTAAAATATCAAGTATTCCTGAAATTTTACAATTACAATCAAAACGTAAGGTAGCCCACTTATCTATTGAACAAGTAAGACAGAAAAATGATTGCTTTATTGCAACTGTAGAAAAACTCGTTAATGAAGGGTATCAACTTATTTCGATGGATGCAGAAACTGAAAATAATCTTGAAATAATAGCAAATCATAGTTACTTTATACCTGAATACCTTGTTGTAGGATCTACAGGACTTTCACAATACCTTGCAGAAGCATGGCAAATAAAGTCATCAGTCGATAAATATAAAGAGCTAAACTTTGGAACAAAAAAGCCAGTTATTATAGTATCAGGTAGTATTTCTCCTGTAACAGAAAAACAAATTAAAAAAATATTAATAGATACAAATGTAACTGGTATTTGTCTATGCCAGACCACATTGTTAACAGCTAAAATAAAAGATTACATAAAAACAATTAATGACATTATCAATCAAAATGAAGATATTATACTATATCTTGACTATAGTGATGAGGCTAGAAAAAAATCTAATAAAATGGCTAAAGATAATGGCTGGAGTGCTTCAGATATGGCATCTAAAATAGTTGACGCGTTAGGAAAAATTATAGAAACTGTTACTGCAAAAGAAAAAGTTGGAGGACTTATATTAACAGGTGGAGATACGGCAAAGGCAGTTTGTGAAAAACTTAATATAATAAGTATCTCATTATTCGGTGAAGTAGAGACTGGTATACCAATAGGAAAAACGGTAAGTGGTAAATCAATCTATATAATAACAAAGTCTGGAGCATTCGGATCAACAGAAGCTTTAACTCATGCACTTTATTCTATAAAGGAGAAGTAGATAAAGTAAATTACGTTCAAATTATGAAAGAAAAGGATGGTATTAATTATGAAAGATATAAAACGCCCTATTATTGCTTTAACAATGGGAGATGCCGCAGGTATAGGCCCTGAAATAATTGTTAAAGCTCTTGCTACACATGATATATATATAAATTGCAAACCACTTGTAATTGGAGATATTAAAATACTTGAGAGAGCAGAAAAAATATTAAAAAGTGGAGCTAAGTTTAATCGAGTAGAAACACCAACAGAAGGACAATATATATTTGGAACAATAGATTGTCTTGATATGGATATGGTTCCAATTGATTTACCTTTTGGTAAAGTAAGTCATATATCAGGAAACGCAGGATTCTGCTACATAGAAAAAGCAATTAGACTAGCAGAGTTAGGTCTTGTAAATGCTGTCTGTACCGCACCTATTAACAAAGAGGCACTACAGAAGGGAGGTCATAAATATCCTGGACATACTGAAATATTTGCTGACCTAACAAATACAAAAGACTTTGCAATGATGTTCACTTCAGATCAATTAAATGTCATCCTTGTAACAATTCACTGTGGCTTGCTAGACTCCATAAGGTTAATCAATCCAGAAAATGTATATAAAACTATTATATTTGCTCACGAAGCTATGTTGCTTAAAAACAATGGGGTTAAACCACGAATAGCAGTATGTGGCATTAATCCTCATGCAGGTGAAAATGGATTATTTGGTTATGGAGAAGAAGAGGAAAAAATTATTCCAGGAATTAAAAAAGCACAAGCAGAAGATGTAGATGTAGTAGGCCCACTTCCTGCAGATACTGCATTTTATCTCGCCAAGCGTAAAGATTTTGATATAGTTGTAGCAATGAACCACGATCAAGGTTTAGCTCCTCTAAAAATATTAGGTATTGAGAAAAGTGTAAACATTACTGTAGGATTACCTTTCATACGCACAAGTGTTGATCATGGAACAGCTTTCAATATTGCAGGTAAAGGTATAGCTGATGCAGAAAACATGCAGGAAGCTATTTTTCAAGCATGGATTATGATTAATAAGCAATAGGAGTAAATTAAATGATGACAATATCACAAGCACAGGTAATGAGCTCTCCAAATCCATTTGCTCTTGTAGTAAGTTGTGACCAAAATAAAAAATCAAATATTATGGCACTCTCATGGTGGACATATATTTCAAACAAGCCTGCATCTCTTGGGATATGCTTAAGTAATGCTTGCTATACTGGACAATTATTAAAAGAAAATAAAGAATTTTCTCTATGCTTAGTTCCACCTTCATTAGCAGATGTAGCCTTACAATGTGGAAAAGTTTCTGGAAGAACAGTGGATAAAGAAAGCGAGTTTCTAATAGAGCTTTCAAAAGCTAAAAAAATATCACCTAGTATTATTAAAGATAGCCCTTTGGCATTTGAATGCACTGTAAATACTTCTATTATTGTAGGTGATCATACCATCTATATTGCCAAAGTAGTATGCATTCATGGAGACAGTTCAAAATCACATGTTTATGCAGTAGATGGTTACAGCAATTTAAAAGTAACACAGTAAAATAAAACTGCAATAAAAAATTATTTAGGAGGAAAATTATGGATAGTGTAAAGCTAGAAAAGGAAATAGAAGCCCACCTTAATACTCTAAGCCTCATCACAGCCACTGAATCTTGTGGGGTAACACGATTTCCTTTTACAAAAGAAGCACAAAAGTGTTGTGAGTATTTAAAAGTACAAATGGAAGAGGCTGGAATGCAAGTTACACTTCACAGTTCAGGTGCTGTAATTGGACGCATTCAAGGGGAAGTTGATGATACGATATTACTTGGCTCACACTATGACACAGTATATCAAGGTGGAAAATATGATGGTACAGTTGGAGTGATTGCTGCACTTGAGGCTGTGAAAATGATTAAGCAAACAGGGACTATTCCTTATTATA
>CAMRDM010000144.1 GCA_947041225.1 uncultured Deferribacteraceae bacterium
GTACACATAGAACAATTCACACGCTCAAGCAGTTAGGCATTAGTACACATAGAACAATTCACACGCTCAAGCAGTTAGGCATTAGTACACATAGAACAGTTCACACGCTCAAGCAGTTAGGCAGTTGGTACACATAGAACAGTTCGCACGCTCAAGCAGTTAGGCAGTTGGTACACATAGAACAGTTCACACGCTTAGGCAATTGGACAAGTTGGCGTTAGCTTATTCATGGGTATTGGTTCGTTCGTGGGCAGTTCTCAAGCTTGGGTGAGAATTCGTATATTTACAGTGTTCTTAATTACGGTAATTAGTATTAAACAAATATGGTAGTTACCACTATATAGATATAGTTCATCTGAACTATTCGTTTAAAAGTAAATATTATTTTATGTAATAATTGTCAAAAACAGGTATCATTTTATAATAATTATTTTAAACTAAATATTATTTTATGGGGATATAAAAATAAATATTCAAGATCCAAATATTACCAATCATACTCCAGCAATGAAACAATTCTATGATATGAAAGCATCATATCCAGACTGTATATTATTCTTTCGTATGGGAGATTTTTATGAGATGTTTGATGAAGATGCTATTATCGCATCTGGAATTTTAGGGTTACAATTAACCTCTAGAAATAAAAACGCTAAAAACAGTATCCCTCTATGTGGAATACCGTATCACTCGTATGAAAGCTATCTTAGAAAACTTATTGAAAATGGAAAGAAAGTTGCGATATGTGAACAGCTTGAAGATCCTCGTGAAGCAATAGGTGTTGTTAAAAGAGGCGTTGTGAAAGTCGTAACTGCATCAACTGATTTAGACAATATGGACGCTACATCGTATGATAATAACTTCCTACTTTCAATAACTCGTAACGAAAACGATTATAGCACTGCTGTGGCTGATGTCTCAACTGGCGAGCTTTATCTTAAATCTGTGCCTGCTGATAAAATTATTGATTTTATCGAACGTTTATCTCCTAAAGAAATTATCGCAAATAGAGATTACGAAGATTTGAACAATTATAACTTTCAAGTGAAAGATATTCAATCTAGTCAAAATCGTATGAAAGATACTATCTTAAATCATTTTGGTATCACCACAACCGATAATTATTTTATCGATGAAAGTACTCTACTTCCTACATATATGATCCTCGCATATTTAGATGATCTAATAATCAGCACAAAATTATCGCTACCTAAAATATTGTCTGATGATAAAATTTTAATTCTCGATTCGATCGCTGTGAAAACTTTAGATCTTATACCTACGCAAGATAAAAAGAGTAAATCATTATTTGATGTACTAAATAAATGTAGTACAACTATGGGTTCTAGATATTTAAAATCTGCTATATTAAATCCGTTACGTGATATTACACTAATCAATATGCGATACTCTATAATAGAAAAATTTATAAGCTCTTACGATATGACAGATACCATTCATTCATTACTCGATAAATCTATCGATCTATATCGTGTTGCTACAAAAATTATCACTGGAAGTATACTCCCTAAAGAGTTGATTGTAATGAGATCTCTACTTTTAAAATTGCCAGAGATATCTGCAATATTAGATACTATTTTAGGAAACAATAATCTTAACCTATGCCTCGATCCGATAGAGGATCTTTCAATACTTATTGGAAAAGCAATGAACGATAATCCATCTAACAAAGTTGGTGATGGATCGATTATTAGGTACGGTTACAACTCTCTTATGGATGAAATTCTTGATCTTAAAAAAGATGTAGATATCAAACTTGCAGCTATCGAACAGAAAGAAAGAGCAGCATCTGGAATAGGACAGTTAAAAATCGGATATAATAAAGTTTTCGGATATTATATAGAAGTTTCTAAAAGCAATATCAATAAAGTACCTGCTTATTTTGAACGCAAGCAAACGCTCGTTAACGCTGAGAGATTTTTTACAACTGAACTTAAAATTTTAGAGACAGATATCTTATCAGCTGATGATCGTTTAGCAAATTTAGAGAAAGATCTTTACAATGATATCAAAACATTTGCTAGAAGCAAAGTAGATATTCTTCGTAAAATTGCTACAAGTATATCAGAACTTGATTTCTTAATATCTCTATCTATCGTTGCTAAGAATAACTCATATTGCAGACCAACTATAACCGATGATTACGATATTTCTATTAAAGGTTGTAGACACCCTATTGTTGAAAAATCACAGAACTCATCATCATTTATACCGAACGATTTTGAAATAACAAACAGTAACAATTTAATGATTATAACTGGTCCTAACATGTCTGGTAAAAGCACATATTTAAGATCTGTTGCGATATCTGTTGTGATGGCACATATGGGTTCATTTGTCCCTGCATCATCTTGTACGATGTCGATAGTCGATAGAGTTTTTACTCGTATCGGTGCTCACGATAATATCTCTAAGGGTGAGTCTACATTTATGGTTGAGATGATGGAGTCTGCAAATATACTTAGAAACGCAACTGACAGATCTCTTATAATCCTTGATGAGCTAGGCAGAGGAACATCAACGTATGACGGAATATCCTTAGCCACTGCAATTGCAAATTATATATTAGAACGTATAAAAGCTAAAACATTATTCACTACTCATTACCACGAATTAACAACGATAGCTGATATGCACAGTAACGCTGAATGTTATAAAGTGGATATTAAAGAGTGGAAAAATGAGATAATTTTTCTGCATAAAGTTGTGAAAGGGGCAAGCGATAGAAGTTACGGTATCTATGTTGCAAAACTTGCATCACTACCTGATGAAGTTATCATGAACGCAAATAAAATACTTAAAACCTTAGAGGAACATCGAACTGAAGATATGATGATAGATAGCAACAGCAGTATTGTTAGTAGTGGAAGTTTCGCTCGTGATAATAATGATAATGATGATGATAGTACTGCTAATCCTCATTGTCGTAATCGTGATATAAGTAACTTACCTAATAATAGCGATACCATTAGTTACAGTAACAGTAATAATTTAAGTGCTTACAATAGTCGTTCTACGGAAAATGGACAGAACTTATTACCTACCGATCAATTAACTAAAGAAACAGTTGAACTACTAAATGAGATTAAAAATCTTGATATAAATAGTATATCTCCGATGGATGCACTAAACCTTCTATTGAAATATAAAAAAATGGTGCTGTAATGATCCTTAAGCAGAAAGATGTTGAGCTCGACGATTTTATTATTATGAATATAATCTATATATTATCAAAAATACCTATTTGGGTATTAATATTTGTAACGATTGCTTACAGTAGGTTATCTATATTTTCGTTAATCACGATATCAACATTTATTCTACTGTTTAGAGCTTATATATCATTAACACTATTTAACATAAGTCTTAGAGAGTCAATTTATAAAAGTTTTGCATCGCTCACATCGACAGTTTTCACAACTCTCACAACAATATCTATAGTGCTTTTGTACACTTTATTTCTTGATAGTTTTTCAAAAATTCTCTCACTGTTAATCTTTATATTACTAGTTATTATATATCCGAAAAAGGATGTAGATAACATCGATACACGATACATAAAATATAGTAGATTGATCGGATTTGTAGTAACGGTTTCTTGGCTAGGTATATTATTGACAGACAGTACTGAATTGAAGTTAGTAAATCTTGCAGTGATAATCTTGTTAGAATTTATAGATCTATTCTATCTAAATGTAGTAAAAGTTTCGCTTCAAGAAACCTCTGAAAACGTAGTTAGTTAGTTGGTTAGTTGGTTACTTGGTTGGTTCATAGCTTTCCGTTTGAACGTACTTAACAGAACCTAATAATTAAGTCTATACATAAAATCGTTCGCACTCAATAATAATCTTTGTAACTTAGTCGTACATAAAATCGTTCGCACTCAATAATAATCTTTATAACTTAGTCGTATGTAAAATCGTTCGCACTCAATAATAATCTTTATAACTTAGTCGTACATAAAACCGTTCGCACTCAATAATAATCTTTATAACTTAGTCGTATGTAAAATCGTTCGCAC
>CAMRDM010000145.1 GCA_947041225.1 uncultured Deferribacteraceae bacterium
CTTCGGATTGATATACTCTACTAATTCATTACTTTTGTCAAGAAAAAATAAATAAATAAATATTGAGCTATTAAGTAAATGCCTAAATACGACAGATAACATAGATAAATACTTATATATTTATTAGCTTTTATGTCGATATATCAATATTAAAAAATTCTTAAAATATTATAAAAATTTTTAAATAGATGAGGGAATGGTGTTAAACAAGATTACAATATCACTGTGAAATTTTATAATAAAGCTTGCAATTTAGGTTTAGGTTCAGCATGTAATCATCTAGCTAGGATCTACAAACAAGGAACTTGAGTTAAACAAAACGATCTAAAAGCTCTTAAACTATATAAGAAAGCTTGTGACTTAGGTGATAGCTTTGGGTCTAATAATCTTGGAACTATGTACGAAAAAGGTGTTGGCGTTAAAGAAAATAATAAAAAAGCTATAAAACTTTACAGCAAAACTTGTGATAATGGATATGCACCTAGTTGTAACAATCTTGGCTTATTATATTATAACGGTAACGGTGTAGCTGTTAATTACGATAAAGCCTTAGAACTCTTTAAAAACGTGCGATAACGATGAGGATCTAGGTTGCAAAAATTATAGAGTTACATATAGAAAACTCTGTGCAACCGATAAAAAAACCGTACTGTACAAAATAATAAGTGATTTAATATAATAGATACATAGTTATAATTTTCAAATAAGTATGTATATACATACTTAAAATATAAGTTATATCTTGCCTATTTTGTCTAAAAAGATATATTATAAGAATAAATAGTGATAAACGTATTAATTATAAAAATATTAATAATCAAAAAGAGGAGAAGATTTTATGAAATTATTAAGTGTGATGTTCGCAATGGCGTTTTCTGTGATATCTTGTGCAGATGATAAAGACGCAGGAAATGGTGGTGGAAATGGTGGCGATAGTGCAAATCGTGCAATTGTAGAAGCACAAGTTAGGCAAGATTATGAGGGTACAATTAGTGGTTTGAGTGTAACTGAGAAAAGAGGATATGAGGTAGCAACGTTTACACTAACAGACACACGTGATGTATCAACTGATATTCGTGCAGCTAAACCAAATATGACGGTTTGGTATAAAGTAACTAATGCTAAAGCAACTATGAAGCAAAGTACTGAAGATTTCGGTACAACTATGCATGATAAATTACAGACTGCATTTGAAAACACTCCAAAATATGGAGATTCTACATTATGGACAGTTACTGAAGTTGAGCTTGATATTCAAGAAGAAGATACAAGCGAAACTAGAGTATATGAAATTGAGTTAGAAAATAACGCTAATAGAAACTTAAAGGCAGAGTTGTATTATAATTATGATAACCCCATCAAGTTATTATACTCAAAAGAAGAGTTAGATGATGATAATAATGATGATGATAAAGTTGTTATTGATGAAGCATTAATTAATGCAGTCAAAGTAGTGTATCCTGCTCCTGCAACTGTTCAAGTTATAGATGCAGAGATGGACGGAACTCAGGTTGAAGTTGAAGTGCTTGTTACTAATGCTGGCAAAACAACAGAGAATGAAATTGTATTTACTGACACAACTTATGCAACTGTTGCATCTCAAGAGAGTGAAAGTGAAGCAACATTAACATATACTACAATTGATCCTGCTGAGCTTAAAACAGCTGTGGAAGCCTGGTTTACTACGAATGCAACTAAACTAAACAGTACTACACCTGCTAATGAACCAGTTTACGTTACTACAATTATAACTGGATCAGGTGCGAGTGCAGTTATAACTTATGAAGTAGAGGTTGAGTATACAAACAGTACTAACGAATACGAAGTTGAATTAGAGTTTAATAGTCAATTTACAGTAACTGATCAAGAGGCTGAAATTAATGGCGATGAGGTAACTTTTCCGTAATAATCAATTTCTGAAATTAATATCATAAATAATAAGTAGAGGACAGTTTTATATTGTTCTCTACTTTTTTTATACCAACAAATAACAAACCTTAATCATAAACCTACACAACTTTTCTATTCTCATTTTTTTCTCATTCTGTTACGATATTCATTACTACTATATAAGGGGATAAAATTATGAAGTTATTGTACACTATATTTACCGTTGTTGTTACGGTGATAGGTTTTAATTCATCTACACTGCTTGCTGAAACTTTAGAAACAAAGGAAGAGTTACTTATTAAATGTGATGATAAAAACGATGCAGATGCTTGTCTTGAATTAACAAAAATATTTATGGATGCAGACGATGATATCAATACTGTAAAATATAGTGACAAAGCTTGTAAAGGCGATAATATGTTTGGGTGTGGCATACAAGGATACCTTTATCAAGATGGGATCGGTGTTGAGCAAAATTATGAAAAAGCTATAAAATTATTTGAAAAAAGTTGCAACGGTAACGAGATACATGCATGCACAACTCTTTCATATATGTATCAAAATGGAGACGGAGTAGATATAGATTATAACAAAGTCTTGCACTTTAATAAAAAAGTTTGTGAAAGCGATGTAATCGATCCGCATGATGATAAATGTAATAGGTTCAACAACATATATAACTCTTTTCAAGAACTAAGAACTAAATGTGATGATGGAGATACAAAAATATGTCTTGAACTAGCCGAAAAGTACGCTGATAAAAAAGATCTCATAAACGCATTCGCATCTGTTGATACTGCTTGCAATAACAATGATACGTTCGCTTGTGGTATAAAAGGAGTACTATATCAAGAAGGAATGGGCGTTAAACAAGATTATAAAAAAGCTGTGAAATTCTTTAAACAAAGTTGCGATGAGGGTGAAGTTAAATGGTGCTTAGCACTTGGAGCAATATATCAACAAGGACTTGTTGCTGATACAAAACATGAGAACGCACTAAGAGCATATAATAAAGCTTGTAACGCTAGTAAAAATACTATTTGCTCTTACTTTGAAGAGTTAGCTACTGATATAGGTATAGATCCTGAGGTTCAATGTAATAAATATAAATATATGTACGCCTGTGGAGATATAGCTAATAAATATCTTCAAAATAAAGATTATAGTAACGCATTCAAATATCTAAAAATAATGTGCGATGCTGATTATATGCCTGGTTGTAGTACTCAAGCAAATCTATATAAAGAAGGGTTAGGCGTTAAACAAAATTATAAAAAAGCTAGAAAATTTTACACTAAAAGTTGCGACGGTGGAGATCTGTATGCATGTAACCTACTTGGAGATATGTACGCTAAAGGAACAGAGATAGATGTTGATAAAGCATTAGAGTTATACAAGAAAGCTTACAACAGTGAAGATGATACTGTAAAGAGAATTAGCTGTGATAACTTTGATCAACTATACAAAAAAGAGTGCTCAACCGATCCTAAAAAATTCTGTTCAAAATATAAAAAGTAAAATTTTAAATTATTATTATAGATTAAGTAGAGAGTATTTTTTATTCTCTATTTTTTTTATATCTATAAATATAACACTTTCTTATTCTCTATTTTTAAATATATGTTATTATATGGTTAATAAATTTTTGGGGGATATAATGAAGTTACTGTATACTATGTTGACTGTTCTTATGGTAGTTGTTTTCAACTCATCTATCGTGCTTGCTGAAACTGTTGAAACAACAGTCGTGACACCACATGAAGAGTTTCGTGTTAAGTGTGAAGAGAAAAAAGATATGGATGCTTGTGCTGAGTTAGGTGTCATATATATTAGCATTGATCAGGATTATAGTAACGCACTTAAATATCTTGAAAAAGCTTGTGATGGTAAAAATATGCTAGGTTGTGGTATTCTGGGACATCTATATCAAGAAGGAATGGGCGTTAAACAAGATTATAAAAAAGCTGTGAAATTATTTAAGAGAAGTTGTGATGGTGGAGAATTAGCTGGTTGTGGCGCACTTGGGGATATGCATGCAGAAGGAAATGGAACAAAACAAAATAGCGATAAAGCATTAGAGTTATACAAAAAAGCTTGCGACGGAAATATTGAAAGAGGTTGTAGCAGTTTTA
>CAMRDM010000146.1 GCA_947041225.1 uncultured Deferribacteraceae bacterium
AGATTAAGAAATTAACTAAACTTATATCTAATGTTAGCACAACTGAAGATTTTCAGATTATCGTTGCAAGTTTTAAGAGAATTAGTAACATCTTGAAGAAGAACGATATTGATGATAAAATATACTCATCAACTTTATTTTGTAAAGATGAAGAGAGAGCTGTTGCTAACGCTATAGAGAAATCTACTATACAAACGTATATGAATAAATCTGAATTTGATAAAGCTTTAGATGAACTCTTAAAATTTGCTCCGATAATTAATAGTTTCTTCGATAACGTTATGGTTATGGATGAAAATATTGAAGTTCGTGAAAACAGATTGAGGTTAATCAAAAACTTGAAAAATTTATTCCTACTTATTGCGAACCTTGACAGGACTTGAAAATGAGAATAATTAATGTTATCGAAAACCATTACAACTGTGTAATACTATCTACTAAAGCATCTCTTCGTGGTGGAGTGAGAACTCTATACAAAGGTAATGCTAATATGTATCAGTTAGTACTTGGAACTTCAAGAACATTAAAACTTGAGATAAATTCAATAGATATCGAACTGCAATATATACCTAACAGTGGTAACGATATTAGTAGTGATAATATTATTTTTCTAAAAGAGATGATCTCGTGTTTACTTGAAACTCATGAGCCGTGGAACTTTAATGAAGGATTATCAAATATAACTAAAAGCTCATCTGAGAATAAACCTCTTGAGATATTACTACCGCAACTTTTAAACACTCTTCTTTGTTCTCATCTTTTTGATAAAGCAGCTGTTATGCTATATAACGAAAAGAAAGGCGAACTGAAAGGTTTAGATATAGCATCTATTCCTCCGTACGACAAAGAGGTTGTTAAAAGTTTTAGAAGGGTATCTGTGCCTATAAGTGAAGTGTATATCAATAAGATCATAAACGATAATAGAGCCTCATCAATAGATGATTATCCTATATTTGAAATGTTTGATACTGTTAAATTGGAGAATAGTCTGATCTTATCGCCACTTATAATTGATGATAAATTTTCAGGATTATTAATAACATATTCGCCTCAACCGTACGGTGATAAACATATCTACTCAAGTAATCTATCTGCGAACTTTTTATCGTCGTTTCTCACCTACTCTAAGACGTATAATAGATATAAAAACTCTGTCTATTTAGAAACAGAGTCTCGTCAAAAATTTGAAAGCACTAAACCGCTTGCAGAGATCGGAAGTTATGTGCTTACAATCGCTCATGAAATTCGTAATCCTCTAACATCAATCGGTGGATTTGCTAAACGATTATTGAAAGCTGTGAACGATCCTGATCTGCAAAAAATGATTAATATTATATCATCTGAGTCTGAAAGGTTACAGCAATTAACAGCAGATATTTTATCGTACTCTAAAAAGAATGAACCTAAGAAAAGTCAGTTCTCTCTATACGATGAGCTGATTGCGATTAGATTACTCCTTGAACAAGGAAATAAAAAACAGAAGATAAAAATAGTTGTCGATAAATCAACAGATATAATAATACATGTCGATAAAGCACAGTTTAGACAGGTGCTGATAAATCTGATAGCAAACTCTATAAATGCTATAGATGAACAAGGTGAAATCACTTTGAGAAGTAAAGAGGATAATGAAAACTTTATTATATCTATAATAGATACTGGTAAAGGGATATCGAAAGAGAATATGAAAACAATATTTGAGCCGTTTTTCACAACCACTTCACACGGTACAGGTTTAGGACTTCCTATAAGTAAAGAGATTATGGCAAGCCATAACGGTAGTATCGAAGTGTTAAATAGAGATATCGGAACTGAGTTTAGATTGATTGTGCCTAGGTAGTAAAGTATTATGATAAATAGATTAGGAATCGCTAATAAAATTTTTGAGAATATGTCACGCTCGCTTGAGGTGAACTCTTTAAGGTGTACACGTGTTAGACATAAATCATCGGACTGTACTTTATGCCATATGTACTGTGCAACCGATGCTATAAAGATGTCTGAACGCCCCGGTATGACTATTAAGATCGATAGAGATAAATGTACCGATTGTGGAATATGTGTAAACGTTTGTCCAACAGACTCTTATAGATTTCTTGTGAACACTCATAAAGATATAATGCTAAATCTAATTAAAAATATTAGAAAAAATGGATCGATACATATCTACTGTTCGCAGAGAGTAGAAGCTGATGATAGTGTCTTTGTTAATTGCCACGGTATATTAGAGATGACTGATATATTAACTCTATATCTATCAGGTGCGTCAAAGATCACTTTTAGATACGATGATTGTGAAGAGTGTGTTATTAAAAATGGATATAAAATACTCTCTCAAAGTATAGAAAATCTTAAACTATTAACAACTATGTTTTCATACCTTGTTGGTACTGAAATTACTAAATCACCATCTGAGATAGTTATACAATTTTCGAAACAGTTTGATATAGTAGAGATCAAAGAAGAAGTTAAAGTTGAAGAGCTTGTTGATCGTAGAGGTATGTTCTCGTTCTATAAAAATAGAGGTGTCGACTCTGCAAAAAGTGTCGCAGGTTATTTAATACCTAGAGAAGAGCCTGATAGAGTTCTAGTTAGTTTTGAAACGTATCAACCAAATAGTAGAGCGAGATTTTTAGATACAATTATGAAACTTGGTGATCTACTTGTTGATACTGTTCAAACTGGTAGATATTTTAATATGATAGAGATAGATAGCGATTGTGTATACTGTGGCGTATGTGCAAAATTTTGCCCAACAGGTGCGTTATCTATAGATGAAGATAGAACAGAACTACGGTTTAATCCATCAAAATGTGTATCGTGTTACCTATGTCAGCCTGCGTGCTACCATAATAAATTACGATACGAAGCTGAATTAAACCTTGAATTATTTTTCGATAATATAATACTTATAAGTAAGGATAATAGCGTAGATGAGTAAAAATATGAGTAGTAACTTAGTAATAGCTGGTAGAAAATTTAATAGTAGGCTTATGATAGGTACAGGAAAATTCTCTTCAAACAGTATCATGGCAGATGCGATAAAAGCATCTAATTCAGAGATCGTAACAGTAGCACTTAGAAGAGTGGATCTTGATAATCCATCTGATGATATCTTATCATATATTGATAAAGAAAGTATCACACTTCTTCCTAATACATCAGGTGCGATAGATCATATAGAGGCTGTGAGACTAGCAAGATTATCTCGTGCATCAGGCTTAGAGCCTTGGATAAAACTTGAAGTTACTCCAAATCCATATAACCTTCTCCCTGATCCTATTGAGACTTTAAAAGCTGCTGAAATCCTTGTAAAAGAAGGTTTTATAGTTCTACCATACATTCAAGCAGATCCTATACTTGCAAGAAGATTAGAAGAGATAGGTACGGCAACAGTTATGCCACTTGCTGCTCCAATTGGGACAAATAAAGGTGTAAGAGCGACTGATGAACTGCTTATGATAATAGAGCAATCATCTGTTCCTGTTGTAATAGATGCAGGTATCGGTACACCTAGTCATGCAGGATATGCAATAGAGTTAGGAGCTGATGCTGTTTTAGTTAATACTGCGATAGCTGTTGCAACTGATCCTATCAAAATGGCTGAGGCGTTTGCGTTAGCTGTTGAGGCTAGTACGATCGGACGAGAGGCTGGACTTGCAAATAGAAGCGATAACGCTATAAGCTCATCACCTCTTACTGGGTTTTTGAAAGATATTTAGTCGCAGTAAATGTTTAACAGTAACAAACATTTTAGAGATGTAGATTGTTACATAAATTTTATAAAATAAGGTCACATTAATTATATCTTTAATACTATAAATTGTAATATATATATTGACGTAGATTTTTGCAATATGAAGTAGAATTCCATAAACTCAACCTCACACTGGTTTTCTTAGTTGTTACAGTGCAACAAATAGAAGTTACGATAGTAATAATATTGAGTTATTAAAAATAATAGATAGATTATAGATGATAAAGACATGTAATGGTAAAGGTAGAT
>CAMRDM010000147.1 GCA_947041225.1 uncultured Deferribacteraceae bacterium
AATTGTTATGATGTAACAACGTGGATAGATGTTAAAGTGCTTAATTGTAAATAGCATTATTATGTATTTGTATGTTAGTTTAATATCGTGCTGTAAGTTGTTACTATGTAACTAAGTGGATCGATTATTTTGTTAATGAATAATAGTAGCCGTTTAGTATGGTACTGTATCAGTTTTTAATAAGTGTATATACTGATCTGAAAAATATGTTTACAGTTTAGAGATATATAAGTTGTGTATAAATTAGATTTTAAGCACAGAGCGTATTGAGTGTTTAATATAGTTAGTAGTAGTATGGACTACTGGTTTTCTCTTTTTGTTTTACTTTCTCAATAATGATTATTTCATCTTTAAGATTTTCAATATTATCTTCAATCAATTTCTTGTAAGCTAAAAGCATCTCATCATTTTGTATTCTATTTATTGCTTTGCAAATAATTTCTAAAGCTTCAGACAAATTACCTATCGCTTCATCGATATTTTTATAGAATTTATCTATAAGTTGATTGGCTTTTGTTATATATGTGTTTCGGATATAGTTTTGTTTAAGAATAAGAAACGACTCTAAATTTCTTACAGGTTCAACAGGTTTATTCATTATTTTTAGCGTTAGATTATTTAATTTAGAAGAGTATTGAGCAGTATCTACTATTGCATTTTCGATATAATCAAATGCTCTAACGATCTTATCGTGTGGAGATTTAGGGTCGTTTATTGCTTCAGCAGCATTTCTGATATTTTTTAATATTTTAGATAGATTGTAGTCGCTTAGATCGACTGTTCTTACTTCCCCTGTTACGGGGTTAGTAATTTTTTTGTAATCAGAATCTTCAGACATTACACTTTGTATACACGATACTTAACAGCTGATTTTTTGAATACATACATTTTTTTTAACAAATTACGGAAAGTTTTTCTAACATGTTTCACGATAGGCCTCATTAATTAAATATTGTATACCAAACTGGATATACGCTGATAGCATAACAGACACCAACTACCGAGTGTATTACTATACGGGGACGACGAGACTCGAACTCGCGACCTCTGACGTGACAGGCCAGCGTTCTAACCAACTGAACTACGCCCCCTAGTAATCTGACAAACAAAAAAATGAACGCTGCAGGGATTGAACCTGCGACCCACGGCTTGTAAGGCCGTTGCTCTCCCAGCTGAGCTAAGCGTCCAAAAACATATTATAGAGTATATTACAAAAATAATCTATAAATTATTAACGACCCGTAGGGGATTTGAACCCCTGTTGCCTACGTGAAAGGCAGGTGTCCTAGGCCAAGCTAGACGAACGGGTCTAAAAACTGTAGATACAAAATGTATCTAACTAAGTGAGCCGTACTGGGGTCGAACCAGTGACCCTTTGATTAAAAGTCAAATGCTCTACCAACTGAGCTAACGGCTCCTCTACACTAACTAACGAACTAGGAAGTTATCACAAGACAGCCTCTTTGTCAACTAATTTATAGATAAGTTTTTTATGGTATTGGTTAATTCAATAATCAGATAAGTTATTCTTATAATAAATTATATCTGTTTTGATATATTCTATATAGGTTATTTGGTATTTTTTAAGATAAAAATAACTGTAAAATATATTTTTTTAATTATTAATTATATTTTAAATTATTATGTAAAATTATATCTGTTTTGATATGTTTTTCACATAATTATTGAAAGATTGTTGTTCAATATTTAAAATATTGAATATCTCATCTTCATCACATATATTATCAGAAAGTAGCATATTTAACTGATCTGTTGTTATCGGGAAAGAATTAAATCGTTCAAAAATTTTTATTATTGGTTTTGCAATATCAAGAGGAATATGTATAAGAAAATTATTTATTTTTAAATTATCTGATATACTTTCAATCAGTTCATTATATGTATACACAACTGTTCCACCAAGTTCAAATGAACAGTTTAGGCAGTCTATGTTGGTTATAGATTTTGTAAATGCTTTTGCAACGTCGCTTACAGATACAGGTTGAAGTTTATAATTACCGTTACCAAATACAGGAAAAATTCTAATTTTTTTAATATTTTTTATAAATAGATTTATCGATTTATCATCTCTTCCGAAAATTAATGATGGTTGAAAAATTGTCCATACAAGATCTTTACTTTTAACGATATTTTCAGCTTTATATTTTGTTTCAAAGTAGCTACTTATTTTAGTAGATGAAGGAGAGTTTGCAGACATATGTATGTATCGTTTAACATTATATTTGATAGCAAGATCAGTAATGATTTCAGTTGCTTCAACGTGGAGTTTATTGAAGGTGATATCATTATTTTTATCTTCACGAATAATGCCTATAAGATTTATGATAGCTAGAGATCCAGTAATTCTATCTTCCCAATGTTGATAGTTGAAAATATCGCCTTCAATAATTTCGAGATTGTTAATTGGTTTTATTTTTGTAGCATCTCTTGCTAACAGTTTTATGCTATAATTTAGGTTTAATAATTCTTTTAATATTTCCGTACCGACAAAACCTGTCCCACCTACAATAAATATAATATCATTATTTTTCATAAAAAACATACTCCAAATTATTAGATGTATCTTTACTATAATATGAACTCAGATCATTGCAAGAGAAATAGTTTAATCTATTTTTTTATACGTTATTATCTAATAAATGTATAGCTAATAACGATAATTATTATGAGTATTTATAGATAAAATATTGATTTTTTTTAACGCTAGTACAATAATGTTAATTATTGTACTAGAGGATTAATATTTATGAGTGAGATAATAAGACTTTCAAGTGAGAATATTGATAGCGAACATATCTGTTGTGCAATATCAGATAAAAAGAGCGTGCAGGGCTATAGCTTAAAGAAAGAGTGGCTTAAATCAGAGTTTAGGAATGGATATGTTTTTCAAAGATTAGATGAGCGAGCAAAAGTATTCATTGAGTATGGTGATAGTGAAAAAGCATGGGCACCGATCGATGCTAAAAACTACCTATTTATACAGTGTTTTTGGGTCGCTGGTTAGCATAAAGGTAAAGGATACGGTAAGAGATTGATATCGTATGCAGTAGAAGAGGCTAAGGCTCAAAAGAAAGATGGATTGTTAATTATCACTGGTAAGAAAAAGATGCACTTTTTAGCTGATGGAAGTTGGTTGTTAAAAAATGGTTTTAAAGAGATAGATAAAACTGATTCAGGTTTTACTCTACTCTCTTATAAGATTGATGAAGATTTAAAAGATGTTCAAACAGAAAAAACACCTAAGTTTAAGGATCAGGTATATACAGGTGAGTGTGAGAATAGTAACGGTTTAACTGTGTATTATTCAGATAGATGTCCGTATACAGATTACTATGTGAATACCGTTTTAAAGGAGTCGGCGATGAAGCGAGATATACCTATAAAGAGTGTTTATTTAACGACGGTGAAAGATGTTCAAAACTCTCCTGCACCGTCGAGTATTTTCAGTTTATTTTATAACGGTAAATTTCTGACTACAGATGTGAGCGTATGTTTGGAGTCAAAATTTAATAAAACAATTAAATAGTTTTCTCTTACTTTAATCTATAATATTATGGTGCAGTTTGTTTTCTATTTAATTGATCTTTTAATGATTGAGCAGATAGGCAAGCTGTTTCATCTCCCATAGAGCAGGCTTTCTCAACAAGTGCTAAAGATTTATCTAAGTCTTTTTCAACCCCTTTCCCGTTACTATATAGTATCGCAAGGTTATGGCAACCTAGAGAGATACCAAGATCGCAAGATTGAGTAAGTAGTTCGGCTGCTTTTTCATAATTAATTCCAGTTCCTCTACCGTGATAATACATAAGTGCTAGGTTTGCACATCCGATACCGTTTTCTACATTTTCAGGACAGCTTTTAGTAAGATAATCGAGTGCGACATTCATATTTTG
>CAMRDM010000148.1 GCA_947041225.1 uncultured Deferribacteraceae bacterium
CCTGTACACACTTTACTTCTAGACGCTAGATTTAAAGAGTTGTAAACTTGTGTGGCAAAGTTATATGATATAGACGAGTATATAATATAATAAACGTGGTGGGTGTAGCTCAATCGGTAGAGTTCCGGATTGTGGTTCCGGCGGTCGCGGGTTCGATCCCCGTCATTCACCCTTTTATAACTATCAATATAGTTATACGTTATTTATATGTTAGGTTTATAATCAAGTTTAATTATACTTACTTTAATTATTATAGTTGCTATATTTTTAAATTAAAGTATTATTAATTTTGTATTTCAAGCGGGTGTGGCGGAACTGGTAGACGCACTAGACTTAGGATCTAGCGCCATTGGTGTGGGGGTTCAAGTCCCTTCACCCGCATTAATTATAAGTTGGCGAGGTTTTAAATAACTTCGTCAACTTTTTTTTAACCTAAAATATATAAATCCATTTTGACAAACTACTATTAACTTCTCTCGACTATAACTGATTATAAAATATCATCTTATCTATAGGTTTTCTTTTATGAATATGACGATCAGAATCTTTTATCATATCACTGTATCCTAACGAAATAATCGTTACTGCCTCTAAATTATCTGGTATATTAAACTCTTCTTTAAGAATGGCTGGATTAAAATGGGTGATCTAACAACTTGATAAACCTAAATCCTCTGCCTGCATAATTATATGATCTGCAACAATTGTTGCATCTATATCTGTCATACTCTTTCTATCAAACGGTCTAACCCATGCAGATGTTTTATCCACTAAAACAATCATTACTAACGGTGCGCTATGACAATTTGCAGACTTATTAACTTTTGCTAATGATTGATCATTATTTAAAACTAATATCCTCTGTGGTTGACAATTCGCAGCCGTTGGTGCAACCCATGCAACATTTAATAACTGTTCAATCTTTGACTCCTCAACTTCGCTCTGTTGATACTTTCTTACAGAACATCTTTGTTTTGATAAATTTAAAAAATCCATTATTACATCTATTACATCTCCTCTTATTTTGATGTGATTTGCTCGGTGTTCATACTCGTAATACTGCTTGCATGTTAGCACCCCACTCGGTGTTTATGCTTACTGCTCATGCTGGCTTATTACAACTATTGACACCATATCAAATACAGTTTACAATTACAAGTAGTTACATTATTGATATATAGTAACCTAAAATAACTATTAGTTCAGAAAAAATACTGTCAAATGGAGTTGATTTTTATGATAAAATGTACACCTAATGTTGAATGTTATGTTGAAAAAGCATTGGTTGTTATAGGTGGAAAATGGTCTTTTTTGATAATTAAAAATCTATTTACAGGTACAAAAAGATTTGGAGAACTACGAAAACTATTAAATAATATTAGTCCTAAAACATTAACCGATACATTAAGAAACTTAGAGGCGAACGGTATTTTAACAAGAAAAATTGTTCCAGTTATTCCTCCACAAGTATACTATACCTTAACACCGAAAGGTGAAGCATTGAACCCTATAATTGATGAAATGACAACTTGGGGAGAAACTTGGATTAAATAATATCCCACCCCTCATTTCAATATTATTAAGTTAAAAAACAGCTCTTCAATTATAAAAATATCGTCTAATAAGAGGGTTTTTATGAATATCGTATACACTAATGAGTATATAAAAAAATAATAAAAATTGATATTATTAATCATGTGAACGGTAACGATTACTTTATATTTAAGCATGAACTTTATTGAAGATATTTTAAATGATATAGATGATGTCGATAGTGGCAATATAAATCTAGGTGATATAAATTTTAAAGCATAGAATAATAATAACTCACTTATCAATAGTTGTAGGTGATAATGATAGTAGAGAAGAGATATCAATTACATCAAGTGATATTTTAAAACATTTTGTGAAAAAGTAAAATATTTTTCAATATATCAAAACTGTAACTATCATTGAATCATCTTAAACGCCTAGAATAATTATAAAAAAATATTGACTTTACCAATTATTATATATAAATTTATTACACATGTTCATTTTAGGGGCTAAAAATGATAAAGAAAATTCTGCTATTACTTATAACTATCCAACTGTGTGCTTGTGCTTCAACTAGAACATTTGGTTATTTAGATCCAGATTATCAAAACAATTACAAGATTACTCAAGTTATAATATCTTTTGAAGGCGTAGGGCTTGATGAAGTCTTTCAGTTTGAAGAAAAAATGATCCAAAAATTAAGTGCCTATAATATAAAAGGTATAAGATACACAGCGATCATTCCACCAACTAAAAACTATACCAATGATGAGCTTAATAACAAAATAAAAGAGAGTGGAGTAGATGCTCTACTTACTATCAATATAGCAAGAGATTCTATAAGCAGTTATGTTCCTCAAATATATCACTCTGGTAGCACAACTAGTAAGGTTAATACAGTTGGAAATACCTCTTATGTTTCAACCACTACCTCTCCAGGTTATACAACTGGAGGATATGAGGTTTCAGCTCCTATCACATTCACTGCATCAGATTTAGTTGATATTAAAAGTGGAAATACTGTATGGAAAGCAGAGACAACTGGTAGTGGAAGCGAATTCTCAAGTTTTTCAGAATTGCTCGAATTAACACTTGATGACATCGTAATTGACATGCATGATAAGGGGCTATTTAGATAATTAATCACACGACAACGAGAGTATGTTTTACTTTCTTATCAATATAATATCGCCACCTGTAATCATATTATCATCCTCTTGATACGGCAAAATATGTTCTCTCCATCACGACGGATCATCTGAGGTTACACTAAAACTTTTCATATCTTACTCCATTACCGTATCAATTCAACTCGCTTATAGATATTCTCGACACTTGTAATTTCTCCGTCTTAATTGGTGCTATTAAATTGTTTTGTTATTGATACTTTATTGATGTTTACTGATTTTGATGTTAGATAAGATTATGCTTATTTTTTATAGTAATAAGCTTTAATTTCGTGAAAAGAAAACTCATGGTTTTTACAAAATTGTGTTAAATCATTGCTTTTACTTTTTCTATATAATGGATATTATTTTAGCTATGGGTATAAAGCACAGCAACCATATTTAGTTTATACTTATCATAATATTTTTTAAATTCAATTTCATGTAAATTGTTAGCTTTTTTATTATCTGGATGGATAATTACTTCGTTTCCATTATATTTATTTAACAACATACTATACCCAAATTCGCTTATATCGTGCCAGATACCCTCTATATCTATAAATGCTGCTGCAACATATTGAAGTTCCGTCATTAGTGTGTATTCCTCAATATAATAGTAATCCCATGTTGCTGCTTTGTTAAATGTGGACATACACCAAATTTCTCCATTCTCCATCCAATCAGTCTCTTCAAGATGAAGATGTTCATGCAGTTCATCTATTCTACAACCATATTTACTAGCCAAAACAGTAGTGTTCTCTTTATTAGAAAGAATATTTTTATATGGCGACACCTCAAGGTTTCTATCATAAGGAGCTAATACTTTTTTTACGTATTTTTTGTATTCAGTTTCTTCTATTTCAGATGGAATTATAACAAATGTTGTAAACTTCATTTTATATATCCCCTTCTATATGGTTCTGCAGAATTCTAGCATCTATTATATAATCTTTACAGCATTGCACCATATTCTTTGTTTTTCGTGATTACTAAAATAATACTTACCATATATCATACAGCGATCACTTTCATAATTCAAGCCAAAATATGTGAATTTTATCTTTCCATCTCTTTAGATTTTGATTTTAATATATCATTAACAATCTGCATTTCGTCTAGCTTTTTTGTGATTTTATCGGCTTGAATTATTCCGTTTTCATCTGTTTCAACTAGTGCCCAGCTAACGCCATCTTCACTAG
>CAMRDM010000149.1 GCA_947041225.1 uncultured Deferribacteraceae bacterium
TCGTGTTTCTTTATAATATTCTAATATTTTATTTAAAATTTCAGAGTAAAATTTATCATCAAGCTTCTTTATTAAGTTAGCATACGCTTCATACTGTTCCTCTTCAATATCTTCATCACTTTCACCCTCTATGATAAGAGTTACTTCCTGATCTTTGCCAAAAAGAGTTACACTCATCTCTTTATACCAAAAATAATTATACTCTAATTGACCAAAAACTTTATCAATCTTACTCATTTTGATCTCCTTTTACTCGTGTTTTTATACTTACTATAAATTTTACTTTTCCAAGCCTAAACCTCTAATTTGCGTATATCTATAGTAAATTATACTATAGCAAATTATATTTATCAATATTAAAACTGCTATTTTACTATCTGTTGAATATTCATAGCTATGGTGAAACACGACAAATTGATTGCATATTAGTAGATATTATAAAACCTGTTTTTCAGCAAGTGATATTAACTCCGATACATTAATTTCAACCACTTTACAGATCTTCTCTAATGTTGATATTGTTGGATTGGCGATACTGTTCTCTAACTTATATAAATAATGTCTAGACAGATAAGATTCGTTCGCCAACTGTTCTTGGCTAAACCCTTTCTGTTTCTCAACACATTAATAGTAAGCCCGATATTAATATAAATTAATCCTTAATATAAGGCTATCCATTAGGTTTCACAGTTAATGGTTTGCTCCGGTTATCAGTATCTTAAATTTTTAGTGGCTGAAGGTTCTCTAGGTTTTAAATTAGGTACTTATAACAACGATAGATTATTCATATCAAATTAAACACTTGTACGCTTGCAAGTTATGATAGATTATTGATATCTAATTAAACACTTGTACGCTTGCAAGTTATAATAGATTATTGATATCTAATTCAACACTTGTACGCTTGCAAGTTATGATAGATTATTGATATCTAATTCAACACTTGTACGCTTGCAAGTTATAATAGATTATTCATATCTAATTAAACGCTTGTACGCTTGCAAGTTATAATAGATTATTGATATCAAATTAAACACTTGTACGCTTGCAAGTTATAATAGATTATTCATATCTAATTCAACATTTGTACATTTCTCAGTCATCACACATAAAATGTACTAGTGCTATGTAATGCTTTTACATTTATTTATATTCACGTTCCATAATTGCAGAGAAAAAATCTGAATCACCAGCTTCTCGCCAATCATTCCCTAATTCATTATACATTGCAATAAGCCCTAGCAATTCTTCAGGACAGGTTGCAGGAAAACTATTTTCGCCTTTAACAGCTATCCAATTTAACGCTTCTATAAAATACGTTTTATACCCATACTTATTCTCAATCACCAATAAAGTAGGAATTTCAGTATTTTCAGTATTGCCAGCAATTCTAATCATAATATTTACTCCATACTATATACATATTGTACATAAAAAAACAGAAATTAATCTTTATAATTTTATAACATAAACATGTAATTTAAAGATTAAAAAAGTAGTGATTAAGCTAGGTTGATTTATATTAAATATTATACTTAAATTTACGCATAAAAAAACAGAAATTAATCTAAATAAATTTATTCTAGATACGATATTCACAACTGAACATAAACAGCTAAACAAAAATTAATATGTATACATTCATAACAACTATAAACTCATCAGGACGAGTAGAACAATGAACACAAATTAATGTATATCAACGTAGTGAGATAAATTTATAAAATGTATCATTGTGCACCTTTGACATAAAAATGAATAAAACAAACTGATACAACTTTTCATAACAACTACTGTACTCATAAGAGTACATAAAAAACAGCACACAAATTAATGAGTCCCGTTTGCTACAGTTAAGTAGTAAAAAATACTTGCAACACTCTCTATATTTTCGTTAAATGTTATCTTGTCTGTTTTGATAAAATGAATAGTTACTTCATAAGTTATCTTGGTGATTTTCTATATTAATGTGCCTTCTATCTGTTTGTCCTCAGATATTTTATGCTCCTTTTCAAGAACATAAAAAGTGCTTAACAATTTTGAAAGTCGATAACTGTTTTTATTCTGCTTATTTAGTTTATTGAGATTAATTGTATTTTACTTGGTTGCTAGAAAATAGGGCTGCTTGTGTGCAATAATCATATGCTTAATACTGCTAAAGTTCTTTTAACCCATTAAGCCTTAGATATTTTAAAATTTCTACCATATATGGATTTCCTTTTTTATCAGCAGGAGATAAAGTTACAATATCCCAAATACTTGTATTTAACCAAAATTCAATATTATCAATAGTTAATGTTATATGAGTATCAAAATCAAGAGGTTCAATAATATAATTCTTTATAATTACTCTTTGATCATATAGGTGGTTAATTATGTTTTCTAATAATTTAAGCTCCTTAAACTCTCCACAAAAACTCAACATTTTATTGTTAGAAGCATTCTCATCTAAATAATAATTAAACTGCGGACTAATAATCTCATCAATCATATCGTTATCTTTGACATAATGAATATCAATTGTTTCTTCTTTATTTTTAAAAACATATTTTTTAGACCATACAGCATCAACATCTTTCAGCGATACTACTCTTATTTCATTCCCTATTATTTTTTTTATTTCACAAAACTTATTATCTATTATTTTCAATGCCTTATACTGCATATTATTCATTTCACAATGAGACGTTATGCGAAAGTGATCTGCAACTTGATCGTCTGTTATTTTATGTAATGGAAAAAGTTTATCTGTATCATCTGTTGCGTATAAACTTTTGTATTGCTTTGGTGTATTATAAAAATATGTACCAAACAAATAATATTTACCTTCATATTCTAAAAATTCATTATTTTCTAATTTATAAATCAATTTCAAAACTCCATGTGGTAATATTATTTACATTACTTTAAAACCTTATCAGAAAATCAGATGACAATAGATACTCTTATGCCTGCTGATCTGTTGCTCTAAAGAGTTGTCTATACTCATCATAAAATCCTTCTTCTATTGGATTGTCTAGATATAGTTTTTAAAAATTATCGTATACTAATTTTTTCAATTTTATTTATTTTCATAACCAAATTCGCCATATCAATTCTCAATTCATTATATTTAGTTTACTGCTATACAGTACATATATTTTTTCGGGATCATTACAATAATCCTTATTTTATATTATAACGTAAGCACTTCAATAAAACAATCCAATCATCATGTTATTATCGCTGTTTAGGTATAAAAAAGGGACGTTAATTAATCGATATAAATTTATATTAAGTACGATGTTCATAAGTTGAAATAAAAACATAAATCAATGTTTATAAATTAATAATAACTACTGTATTTATAAGTGTACATAAAAAGGTAGATAAATTAATCTATACAAATCTATAACACGAACATCTATTTTAGGTATAAAAAAGGACGTCAATCAATCGATATAAAGTTATATTAAGTACGATGTTCATAAGTTGAAATAAAAACATAAATCAATGTTTATA
>CAMRDM010000150.1 GCA_947041225.1 uncultured Deferribacteraceae bacterium
CTAAAAAATATAACCTAGATATCAACGTGGTGATCTCTCCTTTAGATAACAAGCTAATCGCATCTGAAATGAGTGAGGCGTATACAGGTGATGGAAACCTTATCAATTCTGGTATATTAGATGGTATGAATTCTAACGATGCAAATATTAAAATGATAGATCATCTAGAGGGTTATGCTCGTAAATCTATCAACTATAAATTGCGTGATTGGGGAGTATCAAGACAGCGTTACTGGGGTACACCTGTTCCATTTATACATTGTGATGATTGTGGAATGTTACCTGTGCCTCTTGCTGATCTTCCTGTTGTTCTACCTACTAATGTTGATTTTTCTAAGCAAGGAAATCCTCTTGATAACGCTCTTGACTTCGTTAATGTTAAATGTCCTAAATGTGGCAAAGATGCTAAACGTGAAACAGATACTATGGATACTTTTATGGAATCATCTTGGTACTATTTAAGATATATATCTCCTAACTGCGATACAGATATTTTTGATAAAGATGATGTGAATTTCTTCATGCCTGTAGATCAATATATCGGTGGAATTGAACACGCTGTTATGCACTTACTTTATGCAAGATTTTTTACTAAAGCGTTGCGTGATCTTGGATATCTAAATTTCGATGAACCGTTCGATGCTCTACTTACTCAAGGTATGGTTTGTATGGAAAGTGTTAAATGTCCTACTGATGGATACCTATACCCCGAAGAACATACTGATAGCAAATGTCTTAAATGTGGAGACGCTGTTGTTAAAGGTAGAATTGAAAAGATGAGCAAATCAAAGAAAAATGTTATCGATCCTGATTCGTTAGTAGATGAATACGGTGCAGATACGATTAGATTATTCTCACTCTTTGCAGCTCCGCCTGCTCTTGAAATTGAATGGAGTGAAAACGGTGTCGAAGGGGGATATAGATTTCTTAATAGATTGTATAGATTAGTTATAACGGCTAAAGATCTTGTGATAAAATACTCAACAACTCCTGAATTTACTGATGGACTTGCTAAAGATATTATGCAAATGACACACATAACTATCAAACGTGTTACAACAGATATAGAGAGATTTCAGTTCAATACTGCAATAGCTGGTATTATGGAATTCTTAAACTTTTTATCGCCTCTGTTTGAAAAGTTAGATACTGATAATGAGAAAACTGCGTACGCTGATGCGATCAGAAATATGCTAATTCTTATAACTCCGATCACTCCACATATAGCAGAAGAGCTTTGGAAAACTATCAATCAAACATCTTTTATATCTGATACAAAATGGCCTGAATATAATGAAAACTTTACTTTGAAAGATGATATAACAATCGTCGTGCAAGTAAACGGAAAACTTAGAAGTGAATTAAAATTCAATCGTGGCGTTGATGAAAATACCGCAATAGAAACTGCTCTCAAAGATGAAAAAGTTCTACCTCATATCGATGGAAAAGAGATCGTGAAAAAAATCTTCGTAAAAGATAAATTGATATCTTTAGTGGTTAAATAATAATGAAAATCAATCTATTAAAGCTTCTTATAATTCTATGTATGGCAACGACTGTATCGTGTGGATACTCTATTCGTGGAATTAGTAAAACTGGACAAAACCCTAATTTCTATGTAGAAAACATATGGAACAAATCTCCATCTGCGATACTCACACCACTCATACAAAAAAATATAGAGGATTACTTGATAGACTACAATGAACTCGCAAGAGAGAGTTATGCAAAATATACACTCTCACCTATCGTCAACAGTATTGATTATTCTCCACTTATAACCTCGCAGTATGATGAGTCAGCAGCTACAAACACAAATATTGAGATAACTTTTATTGTATCAAATAGAGCTGGTATAGAAGTATATTCTGGAACATTTGTTGCTATAAAATCATATCCTGTAACAGGTATTGCAGCTGAAACATTAAGCGGTAGAGAGATCAGTGTAACCGAAGCAATAGATAGTATAATGGCAGATTTCAGAAATAGTTTCTACAAAATTGATAGATAAAAAATATAAGTGGGTTCTATGAACGAAAAAAGTATAATTATCGGTTCAGATTTTTTTGTAACAACAAATGTAAATAAAATAATTGATAAAAATGAAGATGCTGATATAGAAAAATATTTTGGCGATGAATTAAATATCGATGAGTATTTTGCATTTATTAACTCTGTATCAATTTTTGGAAATGATAAGATAGCTTACGTTAGAAATATAGATAAAATTAAAGATCTAATGGGATTTCTAAAATCAGTTGAAACTTGTATTGAAACAACGTTAATCTTCTCTACAACGCTAACTTTAACGGAGTTAGAGAAAAAGAGTAAAGGTATACAGAAATATATTAAAGCTCTTGAGTATAAACTGATAATTGAACCGACAGTAAAAGCAATGTCTGTTACTGCGAGCCATGAAGTTGTCGATATTTTTAAATCAAAAGGTATTGAGATAAATAATATGACAGCGATGCAGATACTTGAAACAACTTCTGGAAACCTGACTGCAATAAATAATGAAGCTGAGAAATTTTCTATCTATCTTAACGCTAATCCGAATGAGAAACTTTCTGATGTTCTATCTAATTTATCTGGTAAAAAAACAGAGTCGATCTATGCGTTGATCGATGCCTTTGCTGAAAAGAAAATGGATAATGTGCTTAAAATATTTAAAAATATTCCACTTAATGAAAACAGTAACGATTATAGAATTTACTACGGTTTAGCTAAACGGATGTCTAATATATATTTCGCATATATATCTAATAAGTTGATCGAGGAGTATCAAGATTTTGTTAAGCAGAAAGTTGCTGGTAATAAAAGATTTTGGACAAAAAATGAAGCAATAAAGATGATGGATAAATTTGCGTTACACGATCTTAATATCAAAACAGGCAAGATTAAATTCTACGAAGCGTTGATAGATATTTTCGCATCTGTGAATACAAAATAATAATGTTTCAAAGAACTTATATATTTGTACAAAGATTAAATATTGACAACTCCTTTGATGGCTCTCCGTTCACAGTTTATTTTCAAGATCAAAATGAGGATACTTTTAATGTAGTGTTGAAGTATACAGTAGAGTAACTACTTAGCATTTCAGTAATAGATTATTACTATAAAATTTTCAACAATAACGATAAATAATAGCAGACACTTTTTTAAGTGTCTTTTATTTTCTCTAATTATATAGATATATTTTAAAAGCTTTTGACTTATGATACTCCCTACTGTAAAATCTGTTTTACATTTAACATAACAAACAGCGAATTATAAATATAAGGAAACACAATATGAAAAAAATATTAGTAGTAGTTTTAGGTATGTTTCTATTTTCGGCGTGTATTGATTCTAAAAATAACGGAAGAGATATCGTAGCTAAAGAAAATTTAAACACATCATTAATAGAAGTTGAAGTACAGAAAAAAGGGTTAGGTGCAGTAGCCGTTGGATCTGAGCAAGCTTTTGAGA
>CAMRDM010000151.1 GCA_947041225.1 uncultured Deferribacteraceae bacterium
TATACAACCGATCTTAGTTCACAATAACGCTCGACACTTGCGATTTAATCTACTTGCATTTGCAACCGAATATACAACTGATCTTAGTTCACAATAGAACTCTGTATTTTAAATCTAACAACCTTTACTCATTTGCAATTCATAAACGCTCTAACCTACATATAATTGTAATTAAATTATCAGCTGTAACACAGATTTCCGTTAATCGTTTCTTGTACGATTATTAATCTATTTACTTTAACACCTACTTCTAATATAATATATTTCTTTAATGCTATAAGAATGTAGAGGGTAGATTTGGGTAAATTATTTGATGATCTAAAAACTAAACCATTTTTAATCGTTGGGCCTTGTGTGATTGAGTCAAGCGAGATATGTTTTATGATCGCTAAAAAAGTTAAAGAGATCGCAGAAAAATACGGTTTCATGTACATATTTAAAGCATCGTTCGATAAAGCTAATAGAAGTTCGATAAACTCGTATCGCGGTGTTTCTATAGATGAAGCTAACAGCTTGTATAGAGATATAAAGAAAGAGTTGAGCATTCCTATCCTTACAGATATACATGAAAGTGATCATGCTGCGAAACTTATCAATGCCGATATTCTTCAGATACCTGCTTTTTTAGCAAGACAAACAGATCTACTTCTATCTGCTGCAAATACAGGTAAAATTGTGAATATTAAAAAAGCACAGTTTATGTCTGGTGATGATATGGAGTTCCCTATTGATAAAGTTTTATCAGCTGGTAACGAACGGATACTGCTTACAGAAAGAGGTACTATGTTCGGTTATAATAATCTAATTGTAGATTTTAGAAATATGATCGATATGCAAAAATATAACTTACCAATTGTTTTCGATGTAACACATTCAACACAGAGACCGTCTGCATTAAATGGAGTATCTGGAGGCGATCCTAAATATGTTCCATATCTATCAAAAGCTGCAGCTGCAATCGGTGTGAAAGGGTTTTTCTTAGAGACTCATCCTGATCCTAAATCTGCGTTATCGGATGGTAGCAGTATGGTAAAACTTGATGATATTGAAGATGTGATTGCAGGTATTAGAGAACATATTAAGTAGATAGCTGTTATAGTAGAGTGAGTTAGATTGATATAATAAAAAGTTTAGCATATATATATGATGTGAGTGAAGGAGATTAGTTTTATGAATATACGAATGGTAACACGTTTTTTTGGTGGACAATATATGAAGTACTGGTATATAGCTGCTGTGCTAGTGATAGTTTTAATGATCGCTTCTTTTATGAACGCTAAAAATATTGAAGGGTTAAATTTAACTATATATAATAATGAAGGCAAAATTGCTGGAGAAGTTTTTATAGATATTAATGATCCAGCTCAATCATTAGAGGTTGTTCTCCCTAATAATTATAATAATGGAAGAGTAGTTTTTGGTAGAGATTATATAGATAGTCAACTACAAAACCTACCGTTTGCAAAATCTTTTATGCCGATTAAGAAGATATAAATTTTATAGTGTAGATATAGGTTTCTATTATTTGAAATCTATATAGTAGCGAGTTACATATAATTTCTATGTGGATTTAGGTAGATATAATTGATAGATCGTTGGTTATATTTATTAGCAGTATTTTATCACATAGATATATGTAATGGAAATTATCATAAAAGATCAGAATATTTCTAGCTTATTATATGTATCTAAGGGCAGGTATTTAGATATAATATTTTTTTTATAATCTTGCTTTTAAAATTATTTTCACTTCATCTAAATTATCATTACTTAATATCGGAATGAGGTTATTGATTTCATCAATAGGTAAGTCCCACCATTTGATTTTCTCCATTATATTTATAAGTTCGTCATCAAATCTTTTTCTAACTTGTTTTGCAGGATTACCAACTACTATTGAATATTCAGAGACGTTACTCCCAACAACACTATTAGCACCTATGATTGCACCATTACCTATCTTAACGCCAGGTAAAATCGTTGTATTTTGTCCGATCCATACATCATTACCGATAATAGTATCTCCTTTTATATGAAGCTTATTAAGTGGTGGAAATTCTTGATCCCAGCCTTCTAGTATATAGAATGGAAATGTAGATACCGAGTTCATCTGATGGTTAGCACCACTCATAACAAAATTCACATTAGCTGCGATTTGACAAAATTTTCCTATAATAAGTTTATCGCCGTAAAAATCATAATGATGTGTAACATGGCTTTCAAAATCGACATCAGCAAAATATGTAAACTCCCCAACAATGATATTTGGATTTTTGATTGTTGGTTTAACGTAGGTTACTGTATCAATCCCTTTAACTGGAAAAATTGAGTTTGGATTAGGTTTTATACCATCTTTCATAATTGTACCTCTCAGCAAATAAAATTCTTTACGAGCAACTGTTAAGTAATTGTGTCTATAACATTAAGTTGCAATATTATAAATTAATCATCCCATTTAAGTTTAATTAATTTACGATAAATTTTTGCTCTCTCAGAGCTTGCATCAAGTCCAGATGTTTGGTTAATAAAAGGGATCATCTGAAAATCTTCAGGGCCACAAGCACCTATTGAAAGTAGGTTACTAAAATACTCTTTGAAGTTTTTGCCTAATAACATTCCGTGACTTTTTTCACCTGCAGCACTAAGATAGACAACACGTTTATCATCTGATGGATCATCAAGATCGAATGCGATCATATCGCCGTTTCCAACAGTCATGAATGCAAGTTTATTATGCCACACTTTATCATGTTCATCTTTTTTATTAGTGAACATACTATCTATTAAATCTCTTCTCATCTCTTCAGCGTTCTCTATTTCAAACAATGATAGTTTGAAAGTTGCTGAAAATATATCTTCAAATGCAGTTGGCATTTCAAACTCTTCTGGCAATAAGGCTGTGAAAGTTATCTTTCTTGAAAAGAGTAGAAAGGTTTCTCTTAAACTTTTAGGGATAGCACAACCGATAGTTGCTTCAAGTTTTGCGATTTTTTCTTCTTTAGTTATAGGCGATCTTGAGTAATCTACTCCTTCACAAAAGTTGCTATAAACTTCATATAATTTTTCTATCTGACTTTTCCATATTGCGAAATGTTCCATTGTAAACCTTCTTTCTAATATAAATAAATTCTAAGTAAGAACTATATCATAAATACGATTTATTTTAAACTTATAAATAATGGTGCGATGCGAGTGAGTGAAGATGATGAAAATATTTTGTATAACTTTAATTTTGTTGAGGATAGGGCGTTCGATCGGCTTACAGATAGTGATCACGTAATATTAATTCTATTAACGTGGCGTTCGATCGGCTTACTAATAGTTATAATAGAATATTAATTCTATTAACA
>CAMRDM010000152.1 GCA_947041225.1 uncultured Deferribacteraceae bacterium
TTAACTCTCTTAATAACGGATTCTCTGCATTCGTTGAGTGAACACGATATCTATCATGAGTAGTACTCATTGTTAATCCACGATTTTTACTTAAATCATTTTCAGGCTTGCCCTGTTTAACAATTGTACCAGAGGCATCTTTTATCGGAAACACGCCATACGCTTCATTAAAACTATCTCTAAAATCAAAATACATAGGGATAGGATATACGATCGGATCGCCTTCATAATCTTTATTCTTCTGCCCACGCTCAGCAAGAGGTAACCAACCATGCCATTTTGAGAAACGACGCTCATAATCCCATACCATAGCACCATTATATACATGAAACTTACCTGTAAAGTTAGGGCGGGTACCATCTCCCCACTCTGCTATGTTACCTGCACCATTGCCCCAACCTTGCACATTTGCACTCGCATAATTGCCAGGAATAATTGTATCTGGTTTTTGATTCCCATTACTATCAGTTCCATTATCAATTACTGTATTAGGATAATCATTATTATTATATACAAATGGTTTTGCAGACATTCTATTTCCAAGAGCCAAATAAGTATCTAACTTTTCTCTTAATAACTCGCCTTTAGCACCCTCTCGTAGATCTGTTGTTATTTTTGGATCTTGGTTCTTACGTGGACGATACTGATTAGCAAACACTTCATCACGTGTCATACCTTTAAATCTTGAAGTAGAAGTATTAGATCTTGCATTGTCTATTAGCTTTAAAGATAATACATCTGATGATTGATATGCGTTAGATTTTCCATCAGTACCTACATACTTGAAATGTGCTTTATCTATATTTGCAATAGTTGCCCATGAAGGATTACCTAATCCTGCTTGTGCTTTATATGCTTCATACGCATATCTCCAACCATCTTTTACCTCGCCTGGTGCTTTTGATACTCCTGGTCGATAATTAGCTTCACCACCTATTGTCATCCAATCACCTGTCTCCAATGATACGGTTGATGCAAATACATAATCTGCATATCTTGCCGTAGGAGACATATATATATCAAATGTTACTAAACAGAAACTATCTGCATTAGTTGGGTCTTTTGATGTTATCGGTAATTTTCTATACATCTCTGTAGTATCATTAGTATTCATATGTTGGTTTCCTTGAATACCACCACCAGAATTAACAATCATTCTTGTACCTGTATATATTGGAGTACCTGAAGCAGGAGTATCACTCTCTTGTCCGATATATTTATAATAATTTATACCATTATCTAGGAAAGTTTCTGGATAAGAAACAACCGTTAGGTTTGACTCATATTTAAACTGAATACTCGCTTTAGCACCACCATCATCGTTAATATACCTTGTTACTCCATCCCATTCTGGAAGATGTCTACCTGTATATCCATTAGTTTTTAAAGTATCATGATATGCTAGTTTCATACAATTAAACCACTCTTTTACTGATGGAGAAGCAACAGTTTTCAACTCTTTATATTTAGGACTTGCTGATGGATTAGAACCTACACTACTAATATAATCTGTATTTGGACCTTTATCACCTGGGTTCCAAATAGAAGATGCCCAAGGTCCAAATAATCCTTCACCGTTTAATCCAAACGTTTTTGTTACACATAATAAACTTGCTATTGAAAAAAGATTCACTACACCATTATCCTGTTTTTGTACTCCGCCACACCACTCATTAAGGATCGGGTGTTGAGCAGGATCAGTATACATTCTTGCTAAACTTTTTATCGTCTCAACTGGTGTGCCACATATAACCGATGCCCACTCTGGAGTTTTTGGAGCACCCATATCTTGTTTATAGTAATATTTTGAGTTTGTATCTGATGGATATGTAGAGATCGATAAGTTTCTTGATATATCTCCATACTGTTTAGCTGTATAATTCTTTGATACATTATATTTTAACTTTGTTAATCTATCATCACTACCCATTACATACGCTGATAATGATTTTCCTGCTGGGACTGCTTGAACTTTACGCTCTCCACTACCTGCAGCAGCTGTCGTTACTGTAATAACTCCTGTTGTTTCATTAATATTATACTCTGGAGAATCAAAGAAACCGTACACCATAGTATCAAGATATTCTAAGTCTAACCATGGTTCTGCTACTATACTACCATCTGGATTAACCGTATTAATTATCATCTCATGGAACATTGCCATAATTAATGCTGAATCTGTATAATTCCTTAACTGTACCCAATCTGTTGCACAGGTTACACCAGTATCTACAAACTCTGGACCTATAAAATATACTTTGCCATCTCTTTCTTGCTTCATCATCTCTATTGCTCTAATATACGGCCACGCTACAGTGTTATTACTTGTTAGAACATTTGAACCCCATGAAACGATATTCTTCACTACTCCTGCAACACTTCCTAACTGTCCACCAATTGTTCCATAACCACTAATAGCTGGATGGCCTGTTAAAACATTTGCGAAATCAAACTGGTGATAACTATAATTTGAATAAGCAGCCCTTGTTCCTCCAACAAAAGTAGTTAAAGCATTTCTAGCATGCGATGCATTAGAAAATGTGCCACCAAAATTTGTCGCAGTGCCGTAGGTATTATAGATAGCTGTACTGCCGTACTTCTCATATGTTGCTCGATATTTTATTGCAACTTCTTTCATCGCTACTTCTGAAGGTACACGAACAAAACCTGTCATATCACCTCTAGCTTTTGTCTGTTTTAATGTATATTTTAATCTACCCGGATGATATAGTTTATATTTAAAAGCCCTACCTTTTGCACATGATAACGCTCTAGAATCGTTATACTGTTCTTTATGTCTTAAATTACCTTCGTAATCACGATCACTATCATCTGATGTAACTCTTACTACTCTACCTTTCACTACATGAAGTTTTGACACACACCTTGAGCCTACTCCACAATTATGAACACATCCTGCATGATAGATCTTCGCATTAGAAAGATCCTCTGGTAAAACAACATTATCTAGCCCAGAACCTGAACCTGCAAAAATCGGTTCTCCATGTTCTTTTGAACAACCGATAATTGTAGACGATCCACCAACAGCTAACGTCGCCTTGATAAAGCTTCGTCTACTAATAGATAGTTTACTACTTATTATATCAACTATATTTTTCATCTTACTCATTACTATATTCCTCCTAGAACAGACAATAGAACAATATTTTCAACATCCTATCAACAACTCATGTATTTATATACAAACTTCACTATGATTTATTTCATATATAAAATACTGTAAGGAAGAGGTTTTATACTCTTCCTTACTAATGCAACTACTACTTCATACGGACTACTACTTCAAAACACTCTACTGCTTGCTAAATAC
>CAMRDM010000153.1 GCA_947041225.1 uncultured Deferribacteraceae bacterium
CCACGAATTAGATTACTAAGAATTAAATTGTTATATAGTCGCTACTGTTCAACAACCCTTTTGCAAGCTTTTACGATTATGATTGTAATTGCGATTATGATTATGATTGCTAACAGTTATACAAACTAAAATCACAACGTAATCTAAATCTACTTAGCAAATCAAATTGCCACGAATTAGATTACTAAGAATTAAATTGTTATATAGTCGCTACTGCTTAACAACCATTTTACAAATCTTTAAGTTAATAAAAACTACTCATATCAAATTGTTCTATAAAATATTGTTAAAACTATCTACAAACATAGTCACAACACAATTATATTCTACTCAACTAAACTATTCGTAAACTGTTTAGTTTAACTAATTAAAAAACTGTACCAATAAAATCTATCCAGCAAAAAGCTTGCTAAAACTATAACTCTATTAAGGTGTAATAAAGCTAACTCTACTCTATAAAATCTTGCTACATCTACTCTGCAAAATCTTTTGCAAACTGTTTCGCAAAATAAGTTATTATAATATCAGCACCTGCTCGCTTAAATCCTGTTAACGTTTCCATAACAACTCTCTTCTCATCTATAAAACCTTTCTCTGCTGCAACCTTAATCATAGAGTACTCGCCTGACACATTATAGCACGCAATAGGTAGATCAAACTTGTTACGCATATCACGAATTACATCCATATACGCTAACGCTGGTTTCACCATTATAATATCTGCACCCTCTCGTATATCTTGCGTCGCCTCACGAACAGCTTCATTTCTGTTTGAATAATCCATCTGATACGATCGTCTATCGCCAAACGATGGCGTAGAGTTCGCCGCATCTCTAAACGGTCCATAATAAGCCGAAGCATATTTAACAGCGTAACTCATAATAGGGATATCTGAAAATCCATTACCATCTAAAGCATCACGAATTGCCATTACTCTACCATCCATCATATCGCTCGGAGCTATCATATCTGCTCCAGCTTTAGCGTGCGATACTGCCTCTTTCTGCAACAACTCTAATGTAGAATCGTTATCAACATCACCATCTATTATAAGTCCACAATGTCCGTGAGATGTATACTCACATAGACACACATCAGTTATAACATATAAATCCGTACTCTCTTTTATAGCTCTTATAGCTTGTTGAATAATTCCATCATCGCTATAAGCACCACTACCCTCTTCATCTTTTTCAATCGGTACACCGAAAAGAATTACAGCAGATAATCCTAACTTTTCAAGCTCAATACACTCCGTTACGATATGCTCGATACTCATATTATATATACCCGGCATCGACGAAATCTCTTTCTTTATCCCCTCTCCTTCTGCTACAAAAAGTGGAAATACAAGATCATCTAAATGCACTCTATTCTCTTTAACCATTCTGCGTATAATATTGTTCTTACGCAAACGTCTACCTCTAACTATAGGAAATTCCATATCCTCTCCTCTTCTCTTCTCAAATAAACTTTTTATATTTTTAAAATTAATTTTATCATCTCATGAGTTGTATATATATCTGGATACACATTATCTATATTATGTGAATTCAAAAAATCACTCGTTGTCTTACCGATCGACACTACTTTGTAATCTTTATAATTTATATTATCTATCTGATTGATAAACGATTTTGCAGAGGACGGAGAACAGAATGTCAATACGTTAATTTTATTATCTAACAAAAAACTATCTATATAGCCTCTCTCATATTTAACGAAAATTGTTTCATAGATAGGCAAATAATTTAACTCTACCCCTCTATCAAGCAACTTACTATCATCTCTATCTATACGTTCTCTTGCACCTGGAAGTAAAATTTTTGTGCCACTCTTTAACCCTTCACTCAACAACTTATCTTTTATAAATTCCATTGTGAAAGTTTCTGGATAAAAATCTATATCAATTGATAAATACTTTTTACAAGCCTCAGCAGTCTTTACACCTACCGCTATATATCTATCTGCCGTTACAGTATCATTATATTTTTGAAAATATCTACACGCATTAGTAGATGTGAAAATAATTATATCGTACTTTGTACAATCAATAGATGGCGATAGTTCAACTGTTTCAATCATCGGAAGTAGAAACGGTAGATGTCCGTAATCTGATATATCTTTTATCATATCGGTAGCTTGTTCTGTTTGACGTGTTACAAGAACGTTCAGTTTGATAGCCTGTTCTCCCTGTCTAGTTACAAGCACATTTGATTTATCTTTACACATATATCTCTTTTAAAATCTTATCTCCACCATCGTTCAATATCGCATCAGCTAATTTCTTGCCGATCTCTTCAGGTTGATCTATACTGCCTACGAAATTTTTATCTATTTTTATTCGTCCATCAAGTGTATATAATTTTCCTCTAATAGCGATTGTACCATTCTCTTTATCAAGTGTTGAGTAGCAAGCAATAGGTACTTGACACCCTCCCTTTAACTCAAAAAGAAATCTACGTTCTGCTCTAACTCTTATATCTGTATCTTCATCATTTATAAATTTTAATAGTTCGATAATCTCAACATCATCACTTCTAGCCTCAAGTCCTAAAATTCCTTGACATGATGGAGGGAGCATTTTTTCAATATCTATACTCTCTTTAACTCTATCTTCTAGACCGAGTCTTACAAGTCCTGCTTCTGCTAATATAATAGCATCGTACATCGCCTCATCAAGTTTTCTTAAACGTGTTTGAAGGTTACCTCTTAAATCTAATACCTCAAGATCTGGACGTAACTCTAATAGTTGTAATTTTCTTCTAAGCGATGATGTGCCGACTTTTGCATTAATAGGTAACTCACCAATCGTGTTAAACCTTGTTGATACAAGTGCATCATTTGATGAGCCTGCTTTTGGAGATGATACAAGTTTTAATCCAACTGGTAACTCCATAGGAACATCTTTCATCGAGTGAACTGCTATATCTGCTTTATTCTCTAATAACGCCGTTTCAATCTCTTTAACAAATAATCCTTTACCACCGATTTTAGCTAACGGTACATCTAGGATTTTATCTCCCATCGTTTTTATAACATTAAGTTCGCAATGTACATCACTATATTTTGCTTCGATTTGAGCTTTAATAAAATTAGCTTGCCATAATGCAAGTTCTGATCCTCTTGTTGCTATAACTATACTCTTTCTCATTGATTATTTCTCACCGTTATCTATTTCTTCTTGATTAAATATGATCTTTGCAGCATCTGCTAATGTGTGTATCTTTTTTGAGTCTACAT
>CAMRDM010000154.1 GCA_947041225.1 uncultured Deferribacteraceae bacterium
ATCAATCGTTCTCTAATAATTCAGGTGATATGAGTAGTGGGAGTAATAATAATAATACAGGTAACGGTTTCGGCAACAGTTTTAGTAATCAACAAAATAGGGTAGAGGATACTGTACAGAGGTTTGATAAATATACGAACTCTCCAACACTTGCTGATCATTATAAAACAGGTAAAACAGCTTACAGTCAATCAAATGATTTTAAAGTTCAAAACACATCTATGTCTGAGCCTGAACCTTTATCAAACTATACAACAACTGAACCTGATATAAATAGTTTATATTTCGACTCGGTAATGATTAACCATGAAGATAACTATAAAATTATAGGACAACTGTTCAATACTTTTATCTTGATTGAGAGGGAAGGTGAGTTAATTTTTATCGATCAACATATAGCTCATGAGCGTCTATTATATGAGAAGAAAATGGTTGATGCAGAGAGTAATAAATCATCAATTGTTCTCCATATCCCGATAAAAGTTACATTAGAAGAGGATCTTATAGCGATGATCGCTGATGATATAACATCTATTACATCATTAGGTTACACGATAAACTGTATATCAGATACCGAGATAGAGATATTAGAGATACCTATCGCCTCTGCAAGATTAGATATATCAAAAGTGTTTACAGAGTCGGTAGAGGAGATTTTTAGTAAAGGTGCAAGTCAGCATAAAGATAATAGATTAATATCAAAATCGTGTAGAAGTGCAATAATGGCTGGAGATATATTATCTATTGAAGAGATTAGATATCTTGTTGATGAAATTATAAGATGTAAAAATAATCAAACTTGTCCACACGGCAGACCTATCATATTTAAGATGTCGCTTAGTGAACTATCTAGGAAGTTCGGTAGATAGATAGATGATGATAGATATTATAACAGGTCCAACAGCGTCAGGTAAATCATCTGTTGCGTATGAGCTTGCAAGAAAAGATAGTCGTATCGAGGTAATCTCTGCTGATGCGTTTCAAGTTTATAAATATTTTAATATAGGTACAGCTAAGCCATCGGTTGATGAGCAAAATATATGTAAACATCATTTAATAGATATCCTTGAGCCTTCAGTATCATACACAGCAGGACGGTTTTTTATCGAAGCTGAAAGATTAATAGATGATATTATATCAAGAGGAAAGAAACCGTTAATAGTTGGTGGAACAGGTTTATATATTCAAACCTTAACAGATGGATTGTTTTTAGTGCCAGAGATAGATCAAACGATCAGAGAAAATCTAAAGAAAGAGATAGATATAAACGGTTTAGAAGCGTTATATGAACGGTTACTGTTAGTTGATAATGATTACGCTGTTCGGATATCTGGAAATGATTCTGTTCGTATCATTCGTGCGTTAGAGATCTATGAAGCTTTAAAAATACCGTTAACTGAAGCACATAAAACTTATCATCAAGAGCCAAAATATAAGTATAGATTAAATGTTATTCATAGAGATCGTGAAGAGTTATATAGTAATATCAATAAACGAGTAGAGATAATGTTCTGTAACGGTTGGCTAGATGAAGTTGTTTCAATTATCGATAAGGTAGGGTATGATACTCATATGCCAGCGTTCAGAGCGATAGGGTATAGAGATATTGCAGGACACCTACTTAATTACGGTAAAGATAGTTTTGATAGCCGTATCCAAGATGAATTGATTGAGATAATTTCACGAGATACAAGACGGTTTGCAAAACGACAATTAACATGGTTTAGAGGTAAGAAAGAGGCACAATTTTCAACATCTAAAGAAGAGTTGATAGATATTTTATCTAAGTAGAAGTTTCTGTTGCTTGAAACAGCTAGATGATTAAATGGAGATATAATGATTGAGGTTAAATCGGTAAATATAAATACGTTTAGAGATGATATAAAATATAATATTCTGTACGATCTATCACTTGATATTATCGAGGGAGAAATTTTAGGAATAGCAGGTGAGTCAGGATCAGGCAAATCTGTGTTTGCTAGATACCTGCTTGGCTTGAATGATAGTAATCTGATATTGAACGGAGGCGAGCTAACAGTTGATAAAAATATAATCGGATCGGTTGATGATTATAAACGTATTAGAGGTAACACTATCTCTATGATATTTCAAGATGCAGCATCGGCATTAAACCCTACATTTACGATCGGTTCGCAACTTATAGATACAATTATGTTGCATAATCCGTTAATGAGTAAGAAAGACGCTCGAATTAAGGCTATTTCGTGCCTTAGAGAGGTGGAGATCGATTATCCTGAAGATAGACTTGATTCATGTCCTCATCAGCTCTCAGGCGGTATGAGCCAGCGAGTTATGATAGCGTTAGCGTTAGCGACAGAGCCTAAATATCTAATTGCAGATGAGTCAACGACGGCGTTAGATAAATTGATTGAGAGACAGATTTTAGATTTACTATTAAAACTTAATAAAGATAGAAAGTTGACAATTATATTTATCTCGCACGATCTATCAATTTTAGAGTCGATCTGCGATAGGGTAGCGATCTTATATGCAGGTGAGTTAATGGAGATAGTTGAGAAGAAAGATATGGCGAGTAATCAATTGTATCATCCATATACTCGTGCGTTACGTGATTGTGTTCCAAAAATAACGAGAGAGATTTTGCCTTCGACTTTCAGACTTAAAACTATCAAGGGACAGATTCAGCAGAATGATAGTGCTATGGAAGGGCGTTGTGTTTTTACAGATAGATGTGTAAGTTCGATAGATAAATGTGTTAATGGTAAACCTAAATTTAACGGTAAGTTTAAATGTGTTAATCCGATTGAGGTTGATGAAAAGATATAGAGGTTGATTGAAAAGAGTTTTGATATTAACCGAACAAACTCGCAAGCTTTATCTAACCGAACAAACTCGCAAGCTTTATCTAACCGAACAAACTCACAAGTTTATCTAACCG
>CAMRDM010000155.1 GCA_947041225.1 uncultured Deferribacteraceae bacterium
ATCTTAATCGGATGAGTATCTCCGTTTGAAACAACAGAGTCAAATATCTCTGCCGTTATACCATCACTATTTATAAGTAACTGCTTATATCTCTCTAAGATAAAGTTTACTATGTTTTGTTTAATCTCTGTTGACTTACTATCATCAACTACAACTATATCTTTAAAATTACTGTAAGCAACATCTACAATCTCTTTTATGGTAATATCAAGATTGAACTCTACGATAATATTTAATATCGCAATTGATGCTCTTCTTAAAGCGTATGGATCAAGGTTTCCTGTTGGCACTAAATTTATCGCAAAGAAACCAGTTATTGTATCTATCTTATCTGCTATAGATATGATCTGTCCCTCTATTGATTGAGGTAGATTATCATTTGCAGATTTAGGCTCATAATGTTCTTTAATCGCATCAGCTATATTATCAGCGTACCCTTCGTTACGAGCGTAATATCTACCTATAACTCCTTGTAGATCAGGAAATTCATAAACCATTTCACTCATTAAATCAGCTTTAGATATTTTGCACGCTGTTGTGATATCATCTATTTTTGCAGGAGCGATTTTTGAAGCTAGATATTTTGCAACGTCAGTAAATCTTTCAACTTTAGCGTAACTGCTACCAAGCTTTTCGTGAAAGGTTACACTCTTTAAGTTCTCAGCCATACCGATCATTTTTTTCGATAGATCGTTTTTATAGAAGAATAAAGCATCGCTTAATCTTGCAGATAAAACTCTCTCATACCCTGATCTTATTATTGCAGGATCATCGACTATCATATTAGATATCCCTATGAAATGATTTACGATCTCACCTTTAGAGTTAAATAAAGGGAAAAACTTTTGATTTACAGCCATAGTAGTAATAAGTAGTTCTTGAGGTAGGTTAAGATAAGATTCATCAAACGATCCAACAACAGGATATGGATACTCTACAAGATTTACTACTGTGTCTAATAGGTCATCGTAATCTTTAAGGTTGTATGATAATTTTTTTGTTTCATCTAGCATCATTTTTTCGATCATATCTCTTCTGCTTTGATTATCTAGTATAACGTGTGCAGATTTCAATTTTTCAATATAATCATCGAAACTTGTAACATCTATTTTATGGTTATCAAGAAACCTATGTCCAGTTGTGCTTGATGAGGCTTTAATATTTGCGATCTCTATATCTAAAACATTCTGATTGTATAGAGATATTATAGAGTGTATCGGTCTTGCGAACTTATAATCAATTGAACCCCATTTCATTGTTTTATTAAACGGTATATCTTTTATCATAGATGGAATAAACGATGCTAATATCTGATCGGTTTTCATTCCTTCGCTTTTTTTAACAGCTTGAAGATACTCCCCTTTAGGTGTTTCAATTTTTGTAACAGAAGATTTATCTAATCCTTTAGACTCGACAAATTTTAATCCAACATCGGATATTGATCCATCATCATTGAACGCTATTTTTGCAGGAGGTCCAGTGACTACTTGATCTACATTTTTCTGTTGATCCTCTAAGTTTATAATATGTATAGTGAGTCTTCTAGGTGTCGCCATAGATTTAACACTTTCATAATTGATATTATTAATGTTTAACTGTTTCTCGGTCTCATTTTTTAAATACTTTACAGCTACATTAACGAAGCTTGCAGGAATTTCTTCATGTAATATTTCTAGAAGATAGTTTGACATTATTAAACCTCAATAAGATTATATCTAAATAAGTCTGCATACACAGAGTTACTATTAAAATTTATAAACTAGTTATATCTATTTTACAAGTTAAATTTTACTACAATATATATATGATTATACCTTATTTATAAAGAGCATGTACAGAATTGCTGATATTAATTGTAAAACTAAATATTGTATGCTAAAGTACGGTAATTAATATATTTAAAGAAGTGGAGTTATTCATGCCAATTACACCTAATCAATTTAAACGAGGTTCTAAGCTAGAGGAGTCGGGTGAACCTTACTCAGTTGTCGAGTATCTACATATAAAATGTGGTCGAGGCGGAGCAAATGTTAGAACAAAATTAAAGAACTTAATTAATGGAAAAGTAATTGAACGTACTTATTCATCTGATGAAAAGATTAAGACCCCAGATTTTGAAGAGCGTAACATGCAATATCTTTATAAAGATGGTGATAACTACGTTTTCATGGATAACGATAGTTTTGAGCAGATAAATTTAACTGATGATGAGATCGGTGATAGTAGTTTATTTATGCCAGAATCGTTAGAAGTATATGTTCAGCTATTTAATCAGAAACCGATCGGAGTTACATTACCTAATTTTGTTGAGTTAGAGATTACTCAAACAGATCCGGGTGTGAAAGGTGATACAGTATCAAGTTCATCAAAACCTGCGACAACTATAACTGGTGCAACTGTGAACGTACCATTATTCATTAATGAAGGCGACGTGATTAAAATAGATACTCGTGAGTCTACATACGTTGAACGAGTTAGATCAGCAAGATAGCTCGTCGGCGTGGTTTCTGGGGCTAATGGGTTAGTCGGCGTGGTTTCTGGGGCTAATGGGTTAGTCGGCTTGGTTTGTTGGGCTAATGGGTTAGTCGGCGTGGTTTGTTGAGGCTAATGGGTTAGTCGGCGTGGTTTGTTGAGGCTAATGGGTTAGTCGGCTTGGTTTGTTGGGGCTAATGGGTTAGTCGGCTTGGTTTGTTGAGGCTAATGGGTTAGTCAGCTTGGTTTGTTGGGGCTAATGGGTTAGTCGGCTAGGTTGTTGGGGCTAATGGGTTAGTTGGCTTGGTTTATTGGGGCTAATGGGTTAGTCGGCGTGGTTTGTTGGGCTAATGGGTTAGTCGGCGTGGTTTGTTGAGGCTAATGGGTTAGTCGGCGTGGT
>CAMRDM010000156.1 GCA_947041225.1 uncultured Deferribacteraceae bacterium
TTGCATACATTAACGCTGTGAAATTAGCCTCGTCTTTAAGATTAATATCTGCACCGTTTTCAACTAAAAGTTTTACGATTTCAAATTGTCCATTCTCAGACGCATTTAATAACTCATTACGGTATTTATTCATTAATGCTCCACCCTTAAGTAAGAGTTGTACTGCTTCAGTATTTCCGTTTAATGTGGCATGCCATAAAGCTGTTTCTCCATACCAATTCTGGATGTTAGGGTCTGCTCCTTTACCTAAAAGTTCTTTTATCACATCTGGGTTTCCGTCTATAGAAGCATATATTAACTTAGTATCTCCCCCATCTTCATAAGTACTGTTAATATCTTCATCATCACGAGCAACAACAGCGTTAGCTCCTGCTTCTTCAAGTAGTTTTACAATTTCTGTATATCCAGCTCTTGAAGCAATTTTTACTGCTGTATCGCCTTCAACAGCCTCTCTATGAATATCTGCACCATTGTCCACTAAATACCTTACTACTTCAATATGTCCATCACCTGAAGCATTCATCAATGCTGTATCTCTTGAACCGATCTGAGCATTAATATTAGCACCATTTTCTATCAAGTATTTTACTACTTCAAGGTGTCCACGCCGAGAAGCCTCTAGTAACGCTGTACCACTATCAATATAAAGATTAATATCAGCACCATTGTCTACCAGATATTTTACTGTCTTAATATGCCCTCTACTTGAAGCCGCCATCAATGCCGTATCACCTCTATCTTTATGGAAATTTATATCCACTCCATTTTTTAAGCACTCTTTGACTTTTTCTAGATAATCAGAGTTTGCCCATTCTACAATAGTCATTTTTGTTGTGTCAGCACCATTGTCTATCAAATATTTTACTATCTCGATATCTCCATTCCATGAAGCATCAATTAATGCCGTTCCACCTCTATTATTCTTAATATTAACATCAATTCCGTTTTCTACAAGATACTTTACTATCTCTAGATACCCACTACTTGAAGCTCTCATCAAAGCTGTGCTACCATTCCCATCCTTAATACTAGTATCAACACCTTGCTTTATAAGATTCTTTACTATCTCTAAATGTCCACTACTCGAAGCTATGATCAAGGCTGTTAAATCGTTTTTATTTTTTATATCGAGTTTAGCACCATTCTTTATGAGATGTTTTGCTATCTCTAACCGTCCATATATTGACGCCTCAATTAATGCTGTATTTCCAGAGTTATTTGTCTTATTAATATCAGCACCGTTATCTATTAGGTATGTTGCTATCTCAATATGATCTCTAATTGAAGCTGTTATCAAGGCAGAATCTCTGTTATAAGTTATCATATTAACATTAACTCCACTTGCAATTAAACCTTTAATTGCTTCAAAATCTCCATTCATAGAAGCTTGTTTAAAAGCTTGGCTTTTCTCTTCACTTGATAGATTGTCATATAGCGTTGTATCCACTTTGATAATCTTTGTATCGCCTTTTTGAGTATCTATATCTATAATTTTTTCCGTGGTTTTTACTGTATCAATATTTTCTATACCCTGCTTAACAGTAATATTATCAGTAGGTTGAACATTCTTTTTACAACTAACTAATGTTGATGTAAATAGTAATACCAAAAACAAAACTATCTTTGCATATCTCATGTTTTAACCTCTTTTATTATTTATTACTCTAATTGTTAATTGTAATTAATCGTTATTTCAAACTTTTTAGATACTCTACGATATCTATGTGTCCCATATCTGTTGCTATCGTTAATACAGTACTACCAGATTTATCTTTAATATTAATATTTGCTCCATTTTCTACCAAATATTTTACTACCTCTATTTGTCCATTAAATGATGCACTTATCAATGCTGTCCAACCAGTCGCATCTGCTTGATAATTAATATTTGCACCACTCTTGATTAAATATTTTACGATATCCGTATACCCTTCATAAGAAGCTTTCGTTAATGATGAGTTACCCTGCTCATCTTTAGCAGTAATATCTGCACCATTTTTTATTAATAATTTTACCAAATCTAACCGTCCAGCCATTGTTGCAAATATCAATGCTGTATGTCCATATTCATCTTTAATATTAACATCTATATCTTGCTCGATACATTTTTTTACGGAAGCTAAATCACCCTGTTGTGCGTAGCTAAGAATATCCTGACTGTAGACTGTACTACTAACCATTAATAAAATTAATATTCCCAAATATTTTATAACATTCATTATTTTGCTTCCTTGCTTTTTAGATACTCTACTATATCTGTATATCCCTTATCTGTTGCATACATTAACGCTGTGAAATTAGCCTCGTCTTTAAGATTAATATCTGCACCTTTTTCAACTAAAAATTTTACTATATTTAAATGTCCATTCGCAGCAGCTGTTATTAACGCAGTTGTGTTAAATACAAGCTCTTGAGTATTAAGCTTAGCACCTTTTGAAACTAGATATTGAACGACTTTTAAATGTCCATTCTTCGATGCGATCATAAGTGGAGTTATGCTATCATATCCACGACGATTAACATCGGCACCCTTTCCTATCAAATATGTAGCCATCTGTAGGTTACCTATAGATACTGCGTAGTCTAACGCTGTTGAATCGAAATCATCGGTAGTATCAACATCAACACCGTTCTCTATACATTTTTTAACGCCTGCTAAATTATCCTCTTCTGCAAAAACAGTTATCTCTTCTGCATAAACTACACTACTTAAAATCAGTACGCTTAATACCGTTAAAATCTTAAAAATATTCATTATCTAGCTCCATTACTTTTTATATAGAATACTATATCATCACGTTTATATTTAGTCGCCTTAA
>CAMRDM010000157.1 GCA_947041225.1 uncultured Deferribacteraceae bacterium
ATTAAAGGTGATATATTTTCATAATCTATTGCATTCACATCAGCACCGTTTTCACACAAATATTTAACTACATCTAAATGTCCGTTCTCTGATGCTCGCATCAATGATGAAATATTATTATCCTCATCTTGAAAATTAATATCCGTACCGTTCTCTATACACAACTTCACAGCTTTAAAATTTCCATTTTTTGCATAATCAATTAATTTGTCACTCATTTAATTTCTCCACTCGTTACCAGTATACTTCATTTATAATCATCATGAAAGTATAAATAGATTAGTGTTGAATATTTGATTTTAGTAGACTATAATAGTATTAATTAGATATTGATAACTAACTTTTATACGGGAGAAAACATGATTAAAAAAATATTGTTAATATTACTTATATGCACTGCAAATAATCTTTACTCTCAAGAAGTAGATAAGTTTTCTAATCACTCATTAAGACTTTACGGATCAACTGGAACTGGATACCCTCCTATTAATTTCGGTGCAGGTGCATCTTATACTTATGAGATAGGTTTATCTGGTAGTAACAAAGAGATCTTTTTTGGACTCTCTGCAGATGCTCAAGTTAGTGCACCTGTGTATTATGGATATCATTTAATCTCTAACTATCAACTTAGTGTAAGTGTCGGAAAACGATTTGAAAATGGTGGACGATTTGCATACGATCTTATTGGCTCGGGGTTTGCCATAGTTTATAATATTGAAGAGAATAGAATACAACATGGGTTTCAAAACAATAACCCTGTTCACTATCTTTTAAACTTCTTTAGCTTTCACTATACATTTAGTAACGGACTTTATCTCTCGTGGCGTAACAATCTTATATTGCCGATGGTTAATTATAGATCGTATATCACAGTAGGATTTGATTTCTCTAAACTATATAACCCTGAAATGTATAAGCCTAGAAAATTTAACTCTAACTTATTAAAGAAAAAAGTTATCAAACCTAAAAGAACGTATTAAGTTAAAGAAATAAGGAGAGTAACAAGAAAAAAATCTGCTTTTAATATCCGTGTTAATTATGAATGGTGGCTGTCTTCCAGAAGAAGAGGCGTTCTTTTATAGTTTTTCTAATAACTCTACATCGGAAGAACAATGCTCAATATCCTTTGTCGTAAGCTACCAACTACCAGAGCATCATACTGAAAACTTTCTTGATACTCAGATATATCTACACCTTTTTGATAATAGCTAATTTGCAATATCTGAGTAATGCAGATTTACCGCTAATACCAACGCTTTATAACCATACATATTTTCAACATTTATATCTGCTCCTTGTTCTATTAGATATTTTATCACATTAAAATATCCACCACGAAGAGCGTATATTATCGCAGACTCATCGTAGCTATCTATACTATTAACATCTATCCCACTTGTGATACACTTAATAACACCTTTAAAATTGCCATCTTCTGCATAGTCAAACAACTCTCTAGCGTTTATATTATTTTAACCCTTTTGATTTTAAGTACTCAACTATATCTGTATAACCTTTATGTTCTGCCAAATCAATAGCTCGTTCACCTTTTTTATTTTTAAGATTAATATTAACACCTTTCTCTACTAATAAACGAACAATATCAAAATGCCTATTGCGTACAGAGGACATCAATGCCGTATAACCATACTGATCCTGAAGATCAACATCTGCTTTAGATTTTATTAAAAAATCTACAACCTCTAAATTGCCGTAATATGATGCAACAAGTAACGCTGTACTACCTGTATCATCTTCCAAGTCAACAACTGCTCCATTATCTATTAAAAAACTTATCGTTTTAATACGGTTATATCTTGAAGCAACCATCAAAGCTGTTGATCCTTTATGATCCTTTGCATTCACATCTGCTCCACTTGCTACTAAAAATTTTACAACATCAATATCTTTATTATGCGATGCCCACATTAACGCTCTGCCACCGATATTACTCTCTTGATTAACATTAGCTCCATGCTCAACTAAATACTTAACAATCTTTAAATTGCCGATACTTGAAACCGACATTAAAGCAGTTACTCCATTATTATCTTGGATAGTTACATCTGCACCATTTTTTATTAAAAATTGCATCATGTTAAAATGACTATTTCTTAATGCCTGTATCAAGGCTGTGTGACCTGTTGCATCTTTTGTATTTATATCTGCACCTTTTTTAATAAGTGATTCTACTAATTTCATGTTGCCATCATCTGATGCTTCTAATAACTGTGTACTAAGATTATCTTCTGCATAGACTTCATAAGGTGATAAAAAAAACAGATAAAATACACAAAAAAATAAACCCCTAAATACATTCAAACAATTAATAATAAACATAACAACCCCTCCTATTCAATAACTTATTAATAACTTAACACTAATAAAAATCTTTACTAATCAATACCTTTATATAGACTATCTTAAATATACTTTTTTAGGTAATTAATAATCTCTGTAGATCCATTATCTGTTGAGATATCCATTGCTGTTTTATTCTCTTCATTCTTAACGCTAATATCTGCACCTTGATCTATCAAATATTTTACTATTTCTAAATGCCCAAAAAGGGAGGCAGACATTAAAGCTGTGAAACCAGACTTGCCCTTAGCATTCACATCAGCACCGTTTTCTATTAAATATTTTGTGATCTCTAAACTACCACCTGTTGATGAGTGAATTAATGCTGTCCATTCCGCATCAGTTTTAGCATTTACATCTGCA
>CAMRDM010000158.1 GCA_947041225.1 uncultured Deferribacteraceae bacterium
ATAGTAGGGTCTATAAACTCTGATAATATAGGTTGTAGCAACAACTTATTGTTTTCATCTCTTACACAAATAACATAGGATTCCCCTGTAATACAAAGTTCTTCTATGATGTTTTTTTGAAAATAAAAAAGATTTGGTTCAGGTCCTGCGACCATATTTTTTATATCTTTATGCCATTTTTCTTTTATATATTCTCTTTCTTTTGGAGTAAGTCCTTTTGACCTTTCTAATTTGATAAAATTTATATCCACTTTATTACTAACTGTGTTTTCTGCAACACTAGTCTTAATATTTTGGCAAGTACGAGATACAGAGGCTATGGCTCTTGTGTCCTTAATGTAATGATTTCTTCTATGTCCTTGTGATTCTGTGTAATTCAACCTAAAATTATCATTAAAATTAGAAGTAGGGGGAGCTGTTTTTTGCAACTTTTTTGGGCTACCATCTTCGAGGAAAGGCATTAATTTGGTGAAATTCATCTTATAAACTCGCAAACAAATTCGGAGTAGAATGTCCCAGAGCAATGGCATAACAAGTACTTAACCAATAGATATATTCAGGGTTTTGGTCTACTTTTAAATCTTGTGTTTGTGTAGAAGTGACAGCTTGCCCTAAACTTAATCTCATAAACTCATCTTCTATAATGGGTCTTTCTCCATTAGCAATACGCTTTTTCAGAATTGATATTAAGGCTTCTGCTTGTCCTTGAGCCATAGCACACTCTCCTTTTAACCATAATAACACAAAAAAAAATAATCTAAAAAAATGAAAGTATTTTTTTAGATTATTCTGCTTTATTATTTCTTATATCTTGATAAAATCATATATATCATACAGATAGTCAAATTTGTATAAAAATGCTAAAATTAGTACACCACTGGTGTTTAATTCACAATAAACAGTATATAAAGATAGATACTATACTACGAGATAAACCAGAGTTTCATGAGTTTTTAAACAAACATACAAAGGCAACACTAACATATGATAATAATTTATTAGGTTTTTAAATTCCTATATTGGATGAAAAGTAACCCCCATTTATTATTGTTGGACCAAACCTTTAGATTTATATAAGATATACACCAAACTTATTATATTAAAAAAGTAATCCCACCCAAAATTAACTGGGTGGGATTACTTTTTTATTGATTGATTATTTATCTCTCTTGATTCCTCTCACTAAGTTGATAGTTAGAGATATCATTTTGAGCTATTTCTTCTGGTGGCATTGTGAATTCTGCTAATTCAGGAACAAGACTACAAAGAATATTTGAAACTTTTAATGTCTTTTGTCCTTCATTACATATAAACAATATATCCTAGGTTTAACTTACTACTTGTTATCAGCAAGTTGAATATTATTACCAGTTCTTTGACCTAATCTGATAGTACCCATATTTTCATATACTATTACTATAACAAAATTACCATTATAGCTATATACTGCTTTTCTCGCTGAATAGGCAGTAACAAACTCCCAAACTATTGTTCCATCTGCAGTCTTAAGAGAGATATCATATGATTCTTCTGTTATTCTAATAGTTTTTCCTGATTGTAAATTTAATTGTTCTCCTCCTATGTTAACAGTTGCTTTAACAGTAATAAAAGGTTGATGTTTAATGATATTTGCTTTGAATAAATTTTCACCTGCAGAATCTGCTACCCAAGCAATTTCAACATTTTCTAATAATAAAACAGTACCATTTTGAATAATGATATTTTCTTTATCGGTAACACCATCATGTGTATAATTAAATATTCCCTCATTAGCATTAACAGCTCTATCAAATGATAATGTTAAATCACCTTTATCTGTTGCTATTACAATATTATTATTAAGATTTACTTGAAAAACTTGGTGTCTATCAATAACAAATGTTTTATTAGCTAGTGTAACCATAGCGGTTCCTATAATACCCGTACCAAAAGTTTTTGTGATATTTTGAGCAAATTGAGAAGCATTATCTTGAATTTTTCTTAATATTGTTGTTCCATCAATAGCCAAATCACCACTTGATAAAATTTCTACAAGAATATCATTTTGTGTTGTTCCTTCTAAAAGATAGATAGCATTGCTAGCACCTGTTGCATGAACATATACTAATTTAGCTTGAGCACCATTATCTTTGATTAAAGTAATATTTAGATCTGCACCAATAGGAGAATGAGTGTGTTCATCGAGTGTAAATCCTAACACACTTGCTCCAGTAGCTACATATCCTCCTTGGATAATAGTTGTGAAAGTGCTCTCATTAATGTAGTTTGCAATTTCAACATTTTCTAATAATAAAACAGTACCATTTTGAATAATGATATTTTCTTTATCGGTAACACCATCATGTGTATAATTAAATATTCCCTCATTAGCATTAACAGCTCTATCAAATGATAATGTTAAATCACCTTTATCTGTTGCTAGTACAATATTATTATTAAGATTTACTTGAATAACTTGATTTTTATCAATAACAAATGTTTTATTACCTAGTGTAACGGTGTCTTCTCCTGAAATACCTGTAACAAAAGTTTTTGTGATATTTTGAGCAAATTGAGAAGCATTATCTTTAATTCTTCTTAATAATGTTGTTCCATTAATAGACAAGTCACCATTTGATAAAATTTCTAC
>CAMRDM010000159.1 GCA_947041225.1 uncultured Deferribacteraceae bacterium
AGATAATGATGGTTGGACGGCATTATTAAACGCTTTAGATAATAAAAATTTAGAGATAATGAAATATCTTATTAGTAAAGGAGCAGATATTAATATACAAAATAATGAGAAAGAAACAGCGTTAGATATAGCTTGCAAGAATAGATATTTAGAAATAGTGGACTATTTAGAGAGTCTTAAATAAAACAAATTTGGAGTTTAGTATGAATACTAATAATCTTATTGCTAGTGCAAGAGCTGGAGACTTAAAAGCTGTACAACAATGTATAGAGCATGGTGCTGATGTAAATGCTAAAGATGATGAGGACTTGACAGCATTGATGCCTGCTTCACAGAATGGAGATTTTGATATTGTGAAGTATTTAGTAGAGCATGGTGCTGATGTAAATGCTAAAACTTATAGAGGGGAATGGACAGCATTAATGTATGCATCACGGAACGGACATTTAGAGGTGGTTAAATATTTAATTGAACATGGTACAGATGTTAATATGAAAGATATTTACGATAGTACAGCTTTGATAAAATCTTCAGAGAATGGACATGTTTATGTGGCTAAATATTTAATTGAACATGGTGCAGATGTTAATGTACAAGATGTATTGGGTGGTAACACAGCATTGATGTATGCATCAAGAAATGGGTTTTTAGAGATAGTAAAATATTTAGTAGATCAAGGTGCAGGTATAAATGCTAAAAATAATAAAGATAAAACAGCATTGATGTTGGCTTCTAGGTATGGACATTTAGAAATGGTGAAGTATTTAGTAGAGAAAGGTGCTGATGTAAATGCTAAAGACAAGTATGGTTCAGCAGCTTTAATGTCTGCCTCACTTTTTGAGCATTTAGATATTGTGAAGTATTTAGTAGAGAGTGACGCTGATCTTAATATTCAAGATATGAATAAAAGAACAGCATTAATGTTGGCTTCAAATAATGAAAATTTAGATATAGTAAAATTTTTAGTAGAGAATGGAGCAGATGTTGATGCTAAAGATAATAAGGGTAAAACAGTTTTAATGTATGCTAAGAAACGCACAGAGATTATTAAATATTTAGAGAGTCTTAAATAAAACAAATTTGGAGTTTAATATGAATAGTAATAATCTTATTAAGAGTGCGGAAGATGGAGACTTAAAAGCTATACAACAATGTATAGAGAATGGTGCTGATGTAAATATTAAAGATAATTATGGTCAAACAGCATTGATACATGCTTCATGGGGAGAAAATTTTGATATTGTGAAGTATTTAGTAGAGAGTGGTGCAGATATTAATGCTAAAGATGATGAGGACTTGACAGCATTAATGTATGCATCACAGAACGGACATTTAGAGGTGGTAAAATATTTAATAGAAAACGGTGCTGATATAAATGCTAAAACTGATGCGGAATGGACAGCATTAATGTATGCATCACAGATAGAAGTGGTAAAATATTTAATAGAAAACGGTTCAGATGTAAATATAAAAGATGATGAGGGATTTACAGCATTGATGTTAGCTTCAAGTAATGGATTTTTTGATATTATGAAGATACTTGTAGAGCATGGAGCTGATGTCAATGATAAAGATGAAGATGGTAAAACAGCATTAATGTTTGCTTCACAGAATGGACATTTAGATATTGTGAAGTATTTAGTAGAGAATGGTGCAGATGTAGATATAAAAAACCCTATAGGAAAGACAGCTTTAATGAGTGTTTCTTATAAAGGACATGTTGATATCGTAAAATATTTAGTAGAGAATGGTGCTGATGTTAATATAAAAGATGATGAGGGAGTGACAGCATTGATGCATGCTTCATGGGGAGGACATTTAGATATCGTAAAATATTTAGAGAGTCTTAAATAAAACAAATTTTAAGAGAGAATACCTATGCGGGTATTTTTTTTTATTATATTGACTTATTTTAGTGTTAGAAGCTTGATAAGAATTTAAAATCAAGTTATAATGTTAGAGTTTCAAACAAATTAGGAGTTTAATATGAATACTAACAGCTTTATTGATAGTGCAAGAGATGGAGACTTAAAAGCTGTATAACAATGTATAGAGAATGGAGATGATATCTATGCTAGTGATGAAGATGGAAGTACAGCATTGAAGGGTGCTTCAGCATATGGATATGTAGAAATTGCGAAGTATTTAGTAGAGAAAGGGGCTGATATAAGCAAGATGACGATAGTAGAATGGGCAAGTGTAGGTTGGTTAGAAAAGGTTCAAGAGTGTATAGAAAACAGTGCAGATGTAAGTGCTAAAAATAAAAAAGGTAAAACAGCATTGAGGTTTGCTTCACAGAATGGACATTTAGATATTGTGAAGTATTTAGTAGAGAACGGTGCTGATATCAATATAAAAAGGAGTATAGAATTATGTGTTATGAAGAGGTATTAAGCAAATTGGCGGTTTTAAAATCAACTTATGAGAAAATTGATAAAACTGTGACACTTGAAATAGAAGAACCTGCAACTTGGATTAAAGTATTAAAGAAGAAACGATAGAAATTATCATTGATAATTGAGTAAGATAATTAATAAAATATTAGGATAAACAAATAATGACTATAAGTACAAAATTTA
>CAMRDM010000160.1 GCA_947041225.1 uncultured Deferribacteraceae bacterium
TTATATCTGCACCGTTTTCAACTAAAGATTTCACTACTTCTAACTGTCCTGCATCAGCTGCACTCATTAATAATGTCATATCGTACTCATTTACAACTTCTAAATCTGCACCCTGATCTCTTAGATATTTGACCACATCTAAATACCCTTTATCAGCTGCTCTTATAATTGCAGTTGATCCGTTACTATCTATATTATTAACATCTGCACCACGCTCTACTAAATACTTTACTATATCTAGCTCGCCATCGTCTGATGCCCATGTTAACGCTGTAAAACCAAATTTATCCTTGAAATCGATATCTGCACCACTATCTACAAGATATTTAAAAACATCTAATTTACTGTCTCGTAACGCTAACGATAAAGCTGTGAAAATATCTTCGCTCTGTGCATTAATATCTACACCTTGTTCTACTAAATATTTCACGATATCTAAATGTCCACCCATTGATGCTGACATCAATGTTGTCATACCATCATCATTAATTCTTACATTAACATCTGCACCACGCTCTACCATATACTTAACAATTTCTAAACTGCCGTTACTTATCGCATTCATTAAAACTGGAAAATCTTTATCGTTTTTTGAATTAACATCTGCTCCGTTTGATATTAAATGAATTGCTACCTCTGATTGTTTTTGTAGTAAAGCTACCATCAATGCAGTTGAACCATATTTATCCTTTATATTCACATCTGCACCTTGAGATATAAGAGTTTTTACTAACTCTAAATTTCCAATATAAGAAGCATACATTAAGGCTGTAAAATCGTACTCGTTAACTATAGTATTAACACCTACACCTTTTTTAATACATTCAAGCACTCCGATAATATCACCATTATTTACTTTCTGAATAAAATCATCGTTATAGCTTTGCATTACATCACTCCCCTTATTATATTATTTATTTAAACTCTCTAAGAACTCTACAACTTCTGTATGTCCATTATCTTTTTCCACTTCCAATACTGTTTTACCGTTCTTATTTTTAATAGAAAGATCAGCACCATTATCTACTAAAAATTTTACAACATCTGGATATTGTCGAACATGTACCAAACTTCTACTTAACGCAGTTGAACCATCTTTGTTTTGATAATTTATATCAACACCATTCTCAACTAAAATTTTAACAATCTCTAAATTTCCTCTCTCCGATGCTATCATCAAACCTGTTAAACCACGATTTTCCTCTATATTTAAATCTACATCTATTTTAACCAGAAACTTAATTATATCTAAATGATCTCTAAATATTGAAGCAATTAAGGGCGTCCAACCATTCACGTTTTTCTGATTAATATCTGCACCGTTTCCAATAGACTCTTTAACTTTTTCAAGTAAGCCAACACTTGCCCATTCTATAATAGTCATACCCTTCAGATCAGCACCATTATCTAGTAAATATTTTACGAACTCTAAATCTGTATGAGTAGATTTAGCTGACCACATAAGAGCCGTTCTACCATTATTATCCTCTAAATTTATATCAGCTTTATTTGCGATTAAATATTTTAAAACATCAATATTGCCGTACACTGACGCATACATCATTATTGTCATACCATCTCGATTTTTAGCGTTAATATTTGAACCGTTTTTAATATACGTCTCTACTCCACTAAAATCACGATCTGCAACTTTCTCTAGCATGAGATTAGCCTCTACATTTTTTGTATCAACTTTACTACAGGCAAACATACTTATGCTTGCTAATAAAAACATGAAAAATCTTTTCATCTACCTGCTCCTTATATGATTATCAATCTTCATTTATCTGATTTTTTTAAGATTATTTAACTCATTAAATTTATTAAATGAATTGCTACCTCTGATTGTTTTTGTAGTAAAGCTACCATCAATGCAGTTGAACCATATTTATCCTTTATATTCACATCTGCACCTTGAGATATAAGAGTTTTTACTAACTCTAAATTTCCAATATAAGAAGCATACATTAAGGCTGTAAAATCGTACTCGTTAACTATAGTATTAACACCTACACCTTTTTTAATACATTCAAGCACTCCGATAATATCACCATTATTTACTTTCTGAATAAAATCATCGTTATAGCTTTGCACTACATCACTCCCCTTATTATATTATTTATTTAAACTCTCTAAGTATTTTATAACTTCTTTTACTATTTCAACTTCTTCAGTTGTAGCGTCTCCTGCTTGATCTTTATTGAATGTAAAATCTATACGTTCTTTAGCTATATCTAAGGCTGTCATACCTTCATTATTTTTAATATTAATATCAGCTCCTTGTTCAGCTAATATTTTTACTATCTTCATATTGTTATGTGCTACAGCTTCAATCAAAGCTGTATTGCCATCTTTATCTTGAACATTAAGATTAGCTCCTTTCTCAACTAAATATTCTGTTATTTCTAAATATGAACCAAAGACAGACCACATTAATACTGTATTGTGACACCTATCTTTAATATTAACATCTGCACCACGCTCTACTAAAAACTTTACTACTTCTAACTGTCCATTACTAACTGCACTCGTTAATAATGCCATACCGTATCCATTTACAACTTCTAAATCTG
>CAMRDM010000161.1 GCA_947041225.1 uncultured Deferribacteraceae bacterium
ACCTATAACACGCTCGCAACCTGTAACACTCTCGCAACTTATAACACGCTCGCAATCTATAACCCCATCGTAATCTATAACACCCTTACCAACTTATAACACCCTCAGAACGGATAGAACGCTCGCTACAGATAACGCGTTCAGAACCTATAACACCATTATAATAATTACTACATTATTTCATTGTTTAAATATTCAAACAATGAAATAATGCTTATATAATATAGATATATTGTGATTTAATAAGATTGTTTTAATTATTAAAATGCTAATATAATTAAATATTTTTACGATAAGTATTATGTAAGTGAATACATAATAAGTATGAATATAGTATTTAAGCTATAGTGTTTCGTATTAATGGATAACTTGTTGATAAACAAAGATAAAATTTATAGAGTTTCTCCTTGTTGACAGAAAGCAAATAAGAATATAATCTTTTATTAGGTAGAAAGTTAGTTTTTATGTTTTAGTAAAGTAAAAATTAATAAAAATAATGTAAAAATTGAATATTCTTAAAAGTAGTTTGTTAGACATATTTTATAGATTTTTTAATAAGATATCTATTTCTAAAGTAAACACTTTGCATATAAATGATATATGTACTTGTTGAGATAGACACTTGAAATTTATTTAAATTAGCAATTAAAAACAGGATATTACAAAATTGAGAGGTTTTTATGGCTTTAAAACAGAAAAATATCGGCAAGTACGACAAATGTATGAAAGAACTAGATGCAATATTAGAGCAGAAGATAATTTCTTACGCTCAATTCACGAAACATGTAGGTTGGCAGACAGTTGCATTTTATAATAGATACAAGGTCTACGGATTTGATATCGAGGAGATGGAACGATTTGTAGCTGTTGCAAAGCTTTTAAAAACCAACATGATTACATGTATAAGATGTGGTAGCAAGGTTGTACCTAAGGCAAAATCTGTAAGAAGGGTTTTATGTGAAGGATGTAAACAAGAGATTGCTGAGATGAAGGAGAATGATTCTCTTAAATATAAATATCCTAGTTGGGTTAACGGGATAAAAAATGATGGTTTAAGAGATTTGGTTGAACAAGAATTTCATATTGATGAAAAAACTGCTCATCAGATGTCGTTATGTCAAACGGTTGAGAAAGCAAAAGAGGTAAGATCATTAAGATGGGAAGTTCCTAGTTTAAATATTTCTTCTTCTCTATCTGGTATAAGCGTGCTTGTTGGTAAAGTGCATTAGGTAGTTAATATATTGCAAATAATATTTAGGTTTAATATTTTTATATGTACTAGTATTGTATGGAGTATAATTATTACAGGTGTGATAAAAGGGTATGTAGTACTGTATTGGTTAGCTCCATGCAACATCTTTTTTTATTAAAGACTAAATGTTTCACTGGTTGAGTTTTTGACTTTTAATGTATATATTGTCCACTTTATAAATATCACGATATATATGTAGATGTAGTATGATATGTATATTTCAAAGTATCAAAGTATCAAAAGTTCGTATATTTAGAGTGTTGTAATATTTATTTATTGGTTTTAAATATATTAATTTCAGCTCCTGCTTTTTCGAGTAGTTTAATTACCTCTATATGATTTTTTTCAGATGCGTACCTTAGAGCTGTTTTATCTTCCTTACTTATAATATTAAGATCGGCATTATTTCGTATAAGTAACCTTACAATTTCTATATATCCTTTTTCTGATGCATATATCAAAGCAGTTTTATTTGTATAATCTTTAGCATCAATATCTACATTATGTTTTAAAAGTAGCTCAACGGTATCAATATGTCCATTCTCAGATGCATACATTAGAGGAGTGATGTCATAATTGTCGGAGATATTTACGTTAGCATTATTTTGTATAAGTATATTCACAACTTCTGTATGTCCATTTTTAGTTGCGTGTATCAAAGGTGTTTTGTCGGACTTGTCTGTGATATTTATGTTAGCATTATTTTGTATAAGTATATTTACAACTTCAGAATCTCCATTGTCAGATGCGTATATTAAAGGTGTTCCACCCATTCTGCTATTTTCAAAATTCACATCAGCACCGTTATCAATTAATAGTTTTGCAAGTTTGAAATCGCAATCACTCACAGCGAGCATTAACGGAGTAGAACGGAAGCGATCCATAGTATCAACATTAGCACCTTCATCAAGTAGGATTTCAACTCTAACAAAATCACAATTAGTAACGGCTTTAATCAACTTTTTATTCTCATCAAATAAAGGAGGAATGAAGATGAGACATAAAATAAGTAGAACAGTTATAGTAACAAAACCTAATATTATGAAAGATATTTTGATAAGTATGTTCATGATTTATCCCTTAAAATTTTTTAATAATAATAGTTATTTAATCTGGTGATTCAGTCAATGTTTTCTTAATAAAATTTACATTTAAATGTTTAAATCGATAACCATATTCATCATTATCGTGGCTATATGAAGAGTCAACATAGACTATATTTTTGTGTCGTATTATCATGGGTAAATCATAATTAAATACAATTAGATCACCAGATACAC
>CAMRDM010000162.1 GCA_947041225.1 uncultured Deferribacteraceae bacterium
TAAATATACGAGCTGTAGAATATCTGTCGTTAAACAGATCTCTATTTGTTGCAGCAACGGATAAGAAAGATATCTCAATATTTAAGATATCTATGCGTGATTGTAGTGCCGAAAGGATCGATACTATAGGATTTATTCCTAGATTTTTTGAGGTCTCAAAATATTACTCTAATCAATTGATAATGGCTGACGGATCTACATTGAAGCTTTATAACACTGTAAACGGAGAAGAGGCTACATCCTCTGATTCTCATGATGGCAATATAAAAGATATTTATCAAGATTCAACAGGTGAGTATATTGTAACATCAGATGGTAGATCAATTCTATTTTATCGTTTGTTAGATGAGAAGATTATACCGTTATTCAAAAAAACTTTTATAGTAGACGTTGTGTCTGTTGCAATTGATGGCGATAAACGTGTTCTATACTCTGCTGATAAAACAGGAGTTATAACTGTTTGGAGTTTCTCTGGAAGATTAGATAAAATATCAGATTTAAAAGTTCCTATAATAAATATTATATTAGATCCTCGGTTTGACTCTATAATGATACACGCTCGTAGCGGTATTTATAAGGCAAAAACAGATCTTACTGAAGCAAAAATGTTCCTTAGAGTTTTCGCAGATAAAGTGTATGTCGATGGAAGAGCTGCAAGATTGCTTACAGTTTCTGGTGATGATTTAACTATATACGATTACAACAATAAACAACTTCTTTATCAGATAGAACTTAATGGTGGTGTTTTTTCAGGTATCGATAACTCGAATATGATAGTTATCTACTCTGGTGATGCGATGAGGGTATATGATCTAAAAGAGGGTACATTTGTTGGAAAAATAATGTTGACGAAGAAAGGTGCTATTTTTGATGCAGTAGTGAAATTGATTAACGAGTCTGGTGATGAAGGGATAAGAGATATTCTTGTTTCAAATCCAGAATCTCCACTGCCTTGGGATAGAATATGTGGACCATTTGCCTCTGTTGTTTCAGGTGTATATCACGTTAAGGAAACTCCTAAATTGATTGTTAGTCAACCTAAATCAGTTATTCCAAAAGAAGTTGGTTCTCCAAATGATGTTGAGGTTGCAGCAGTTATTCCTTTAACAGTAGCACCAAGTGTGCCCGGTGTTGCAGGTGTTGGTAACGTAACTAATCCTTCAGAAGTTGGAGATGTAGTTGCAGTTGCAGTTGTTCCTATTGCACCAGTTGTTCCTAGGATTGCAGTACCAGCAACGCCTGCTAGAGTTAAAGATATCCCTAATAAGGCGAAACTTTTAGCTGACTCTAATATACCCACATGGGTGATAAAACGTAATGATCTTCCACCGCTGAATATTGTTAAATCAAACTTAGAAGAAGTAACCGCGATAGATGAGGCTAAACTAACTATTAAAAATGATGTTGTTAAATCAGCAATGTATAAACTTGCAAAAGATCCAGATATTATGGCTATACAAGATACGAAGGTACGCAATAGATTGATATGGATGATATCATCAGGTACAGCTATAAACTTGAACTATGCTATGCATGTTAGAAATAAGTGGCAATCATCAAACGGTATGAATTATGTTCTTGTAAACCTTGATGAGAAACGAGTTTCAACTGAATATAATAAAGAGTATATTAAACAGTTTGAAGAGTTAAAACGGTTAGGTAATACACAGTATATGACGTTGACTCCTCATAAATTGAAGTAATGTAATGTACGGGGTTGGATCGAACTAAGTAATTAGATGTTGGTGTAAATTTAATAATAAGTAAGATATGTATAATAAATAAGGTATAGTTCAGATAAGAGCTATACCTTTTATTTTTATGTGGTTGTAATAGTTGCATAGTATAGATATTTGTGATATTATTACATACAAATCTATTGGAGGTTTTAAGTTATGAAAAAGATATTAATTTTAGCTATGTTTTCATTGTTGGCTACGGGTGTTGTTTTCGCAGATGATGATGATTATAAATATCAAAGTGCTGCTTCGTTTTGTCCAGATGGTAAGAAAGTAGAGTACAATGTTGCGATAAATAAAGTTCAACAGATATTGAAGAAAAAACATCCAAAATATTATATAGAAGATGTAGATATTGAGTATACTGTTTATAAAATTGAAGCAGAGAAACAAGGTTTCGGTCCTGATCTAGTTTTCATAGTTGATATTTGTACAGGTGAAGTTGATGGTCCGTATAGGGATTATTAATTTAGTTGGTTGTATCAATATTAATTAGATTTAAAAACATATTAATAATTATTGTATTGTAGAGAGATAGATTTATCTCTCTTTTTTGTTGCTATAAATATGGATATGATATAAGCAATACAGTTGATTATCTTATCTGCTGAACGATGATTGAACGGTAATTAGTATGAGTTTGTACGATTGATTTATTTAGTTGCTGAACGGTATTTCTTGCAAGTTTGCACGATTAAGTATTGTATGATTGAGTTGCTTTATCGGTTAGTTTACACAGTTGATTATCTTATCTGCTGAACGATGATTGAACGGTAATTAGTATGAGTTT